>NZ_CP025804.1:2400000-2741172 GCF_003352085.1 Sulfitobacter sp. SK012 | reverse complement strand
TGAATTGCAAAGCACCACATTGTCGCAAGACGACAATTAAGCCGCGCTAAGCCTTCCCATCCCATTGCGACCAGATGCTTGGATGACTAGGTTCGCCTTAACGCTGACCCTCGTGACAAAGGTGCCGACATGTCGCTGAACCACATCCGCCCCTGGCGCAATATTTACCGCCGCAAATCCCGCCAAATCATGGTGGGCAATGTCCCTGTTGGGGGAGATGCGCCGATAACGGTCCAGACAATGACCAATACACTCACGACAGATGTCAAAGGTACAATCGCGCAGGTACAGGCCGCAGCGGATGCAGGCGCAGACATTGTGCGCATTTCGGTGCCCGACGAGGCATCGTCAAAGGCGCTGAAATTGATCGTTCCCGAAGTGTCCGTTCCCATCGTGGCGGACATCCATTTCCACTACAAACGCGGCATCGAAGCGGCAGAGGCGGGCGCGGCTTGCCTGCGGATCAATCCCGGCAACATCGGGGATGAAAAACGCGTCAAAGAAGTTATCAGAGCTGCGCGCGACAACAATTGTTCGATCCGCATTGGCGTGAATGCTGGCAGTTTGGAAAAACACCTGCTGGAAAAATACGCTGAGCCGTGTCCTGATGCGATGGTGGAATCTGGCCTTGATCACATCAAAATCCTTCAGGACAACGATTTTCACGAATTCAAGATCAGCTGCAAAGCATCTGACGTGTTTATGGCCGCAGCCGCCTATCAAGCACTGGCAGAAGCCACAGATGCGCCCATACACCTTGGCATTACCGAAGCAGGCGGTTTGATCAGCGGAACGGTCAAATCGGCCATTGGCATGGGCAATCTGCTGTGGATGGGGATTGGCGATACGATCCGTGTCAGCCTGTCCGCCGATCCGGTCGAAGAGGTCAAGATGGGGTTTGAAATCCTCAAGTCGCTGGGTCTGCGACATCGCGGCGTCAACATCATCTCATGCCCATCCTGCGCACGGCAGGGATTTGACGTCATCAAGACCGTCGAGGCATTGGAAAAGCGGCTTGAGCATATCAAGACGCCCATGAGTCTGTCGATCATCGGCTGTGTGGTCAACGGGCCGGGCGAAGCGCTGATGACGGATGTAGGTTTCACTGGCGGTGGCGCCGGGGCTGGCATGGTCTATCTGGCTGGCAAGCAGAGCCATAAGCTGAGCAATGAAGGCATGATCGAACATATCGTCGAACAGGTCGAAGCCCGCGCTGCAGTCATCGATGCACAAACGAAAGAAGCGGCGGAGTAACCCGCCGCTTTGCTTTAGCGCCACATCGCAAGATATTGTTTAGTTACGCTTTTCGGCGATCAATGCTTGCATCTGATCGTAGGGCAAGTAGCCGCGCAGCATCTCGTCTTGTAGTACAAAAGTTGGCGTGCCCGAAATCGCCAGCTTAGAAGCCAGCGCGCGGGTCGCGGTGATCTCGGCTGAGACTTCATCGCTGTTCATGTGTGCCTCGATCGCGTCTGCATCCAACTCAAAGGTTGTCGCAAGACGGCGCAGAGCAGGCAGCGTCACATCACCGTTAAAGGCCATCAGCGCATCGTTCATTGCCTTGTAGCTGTCACCGCCCGCAAGTTGCTTGGTGGCCACCGCAAAACGGGACGCGAGTACTGATTGCTCGCCCAAAATAGGCAGTTCCTTGACGATCAGTTTGATGTTGCCGTCGGTCGCCAAGAGCTTTGTCACTTCGTTATGCGCGCGTTTGCAGTACGGGCAACGGTAATCCATGAACTCAACGAGCACGATGTCGCCATCCGGATTGCCACCCACAAAGGAATACCCGTCGTCAAAAATATCCGCGGCATTGTCGGTCACCAGCGTCACGTCGGCTTGCAAGGCGGTTTCGGCCTCGCGGTTTTGCAAAACTTCAATGGCTTCGCGGATCACTTCGGGATTATCCAGAAGATAGGCGCGGACCTCGGCGCGAAACTGTGCGCGTTCCGCGTCAGAATATTCCTTGAGTGCTTGTGCTGTGGCGGGCAAGGCCAGCGTCAGGACAAGGGCTGTGCTTACAGCAAATTGACCAAAAAAGGGACGGTTCAACATAAGGCTCACTTTCGTTTTGCAGCGCGTTCAGAGGCAATCAACACATCCTGCGCCCGTTGCCAAGGGCCGGAGCCGCGTGGCAACGGCCCGCTCGCGCGTTTGGCATGGGTACCGGCATCTTTCAGACGACCCGAAAAGACTTTAGGCGTACCGCCCAGTCTCTGTGGGTTGGCACCGGCGGCTTTCATATAGCGTACACCAGATTGATCCGCCGAAGCTTCTTCGGGCCGGGCATTGGCAATATGTGGAGCTTCACGGGTAATATCCTGTTGCAGCATCGGCGCTGAGCTGAGTTTGTTGACCAGCCCATAGTGAATGAAGATAGCATCATTGCGAATGACAAAGGCGTTGGGTGAACTGTCACTAACCAGCAAAACCTTGACCTGGTTGGGGTTCAGACCCACAGCTCCCGACACCGGGGCCGCGATCTGTTTCAATGCAAATTCAATATCCGCATCACGAAGCAGCCCGACCGCCTGCGCAGGCTGGGCCAACACCAGCAAGAGCAGCAGTGCAGGGATTGACGCCAA
Source organism: Sulfitobacter sp. SK012 (assembly GCF_003352085.1). Classification (NCBI taxonomy): domain Bacteria; kingdom Pseudomonadati; phylum Pseudomonadota; class Alphaproteobacteria; order Rhodobacterales; family Roseobacteraceae; genus Sulfitobacter; species Sulfitobacter sp. SK012. Next base: position 2,738,587 of record NZ_CP025804.1, on the reverse strand, counting down.
GAGCCGCATACGGTGAAAGATCATGACAGACATTTAGGAGAAGCCCGTTGCGCATTTCAACCCGTTCTGCTGTCGATCCCTTCATTGTGATGGATGTAATGCAGGCTGCTGCTGCTGCCGAAGCTGCGGGGCGACACATTATCCACATGGAGGTTGGGCAACCCGGCACCGGCGCACCAAAAGGCGCGCGTGATGCGCTGACCCGCACGATGGAAGAAGGCCCGCTTGGCTATACCGTCGCGCTGGGTTTACCAGCCCTGCGCGCGCGCATCGCGCAGATGTATGGGGATTGGTACAACGTCGATCTTGATCCTGCCCGCATTGTGATAACGCCTGGGTCCTCAGGTGCGTTTATCCTCGCTTTTACGGCGCTTTTTGATACCGGTGACCGTGTTGGCATTGGCGCGCCGGGCTATCCCAGCTACCGCCAGATTTTGCGGGCACTTGCCCTGAAACCTATTGATCTGCCCGCCATGGCCGAGAACCGTTATCAACCTGTGCCACAAGATTTTGCCGCGATGGACCTTGCGGGGCTCTTGGTCGCGTCGCCTGCCAACCCGACGGGCACAATGCTGGACCGACCCGCCATGACGGCACTTATCGAGGCATGTCAGGGGCAGGGGGCCTCGTTTATCTCAGACGAGATTTATCACGGTGTCGAATACGAGAAGAAGGCCGTGAGCGCGCTTGAGATCACCAATGATGCCTATGTCATCAACTCTTTCTCCAAGTATTTCTCAATGACGGGCTGGCGCGTGGGGTGGATGGTTGTGCCCGAAGATCATGTGCGGGTGGTTGAGCGGATCACTCAAAATATGTTCATCTGCGCGCCGCACGCCAGTCAGGTTGCCGCCCTCGCTGCGATGGATTGCGAAGAAGAACTGCAGACCAATATGGATGTGTACCGCAAAAACCGCGCGCTGATGCTCGACGGGCTACCGGATGCCGGATTTGACCGGATCGCGCCGCCTGATGGGGCGTTTTACGTCTATGCTGATGTGAGCGAAATCACTGATGACAGCCGTTTGTTGGCGGCCGAAATCCTCGAAAAAGCGGGCGTCGCGGTGACGCCAGGCCTCGATTTTGATCCCGCAAGAGGGCATACTACGCTACGGTTTTCTTATGCGCGCAGCACTGCGGACATCTCGGAAGGGCTTGAACGGCTCAAGACATTTATGGCCTGCCGCTGACCCTCTGGTTCGTGCGCGGCGTTCCTGATATGCACGGCGTAACAGCCCCCAGAAAACGAAGGGCAGAGCGGTAGCATGCGGCATATATTGATCTTATTTTTGCTGGTTTTTGGGCCAGCCAACACCGTGTCGGCCCAAGAGCTGACGGCCTTGGCGCGTGTGGATTCCGCCCCAAGCATGATCGAAGACGGCTGGTTTGGCCGTACCCATCTGACGCTGCACTTAAGCCAAGGCGTGCCGTTCCGGGTCTTCATGCTGGATGAGCCGCCTCGGCTTGTGGTCGATTTTCGCGAGGCCGATTGGCGCGGTGTCAATGCCAGCGACATCCTGACAGAACCGGGGCGCATCACCGCGTTGCGCTTTGGTGCGTTTCAACCCGGTTGGTCACGTTTGGTCGCCGATTTGTCTGAGCCAATGCTGCCCGAAGTGATCGCAATGCCTGTGGGCCGCGACGACGGGCGTGCGATCCTTGAAATCACGCTCAAAACCACAGACCAAGCTGCATTCAGCGCGCGTGCGGGCACACCCAAGGACCAAGGCTGGACAGAAGCGATCGTTGCGCCGCCAGCGCAGCCTGACGCCAAGCAAGACCGGTTTACCGTCGTGCTAGACCCCGGACATGGCGGCATTGATCCCGGTGCGGAACGTGGCGATGTGGTCGAAAAGGACCTGATGTTGTCGTTCGCCCGCGCCTTGGCCGACACCTTGCGCCGCGACGAAATCGAAGTTGTCCTGACCCGCGATGCGGATATTTTTGTGGCGCTGGAGCATCGCGTGGCATTGGCCCATCAAGCGCAGGGCGATTTGTTCATTTCCCTGCACGCCGACAGCCTGAGCCAAGGCGGGGCAAAGGGGGCCACAGTTTATATTCTATCGGACCAAGCGAGCGATGCGGCGACCGAACACCTTGCGTCGCGCCACAATCGATCTGACATTATCGCCGGCTCTGATTTGACTGGCTCGGACGATCAGGTGGCCAGCGTGCTGTTGGATTTGGCCCGGCAAGAAACCGAGCCGCGTTCAGCCATGCTCGCAGACACCTTGGCCAAGTCCATGGCCGAGGCTGGTGGGCCAATGAACCGCCGACCTCTGCGCCGCGCCGGGTTTTCGGTGCTGAAATCTGCGGACATCCCATCGGTGCTGCTTGAACTAGGTTTTCTAAGCTCAAAACGAGACCTCACAAACCTGCGCGACCCTGTTTGGCGCGCGATTATGGTTGCGGCCCTTGCGGATGGGATTCGGTCTTGGCGCGATGCAGATGCGGCACGCGCGGCTCTTGTGCGCCAATAAGCCGCGCATTGGGCGGTAATCCGCACCATTTGCGCAGCCTTGTGTTTTGACCATGCCGTCGCATCGGCGTATAGAAAACCCAACTCTCAGACATTCAAAGGTCGTGATCTAGTGTTCCGTTTTATCCTGTCTTTCTTCGGTGGTATCTTTACCACCATCACCATGAGCATCGGCGCAATCGCGTTGACCATTGGTGCGGTTTTTTGGATGTACGGTCGGGATTTGCCGAGCCACGAAGTGCTGAGCCAATACACGCCCCCCACAATCAGCCGAATTTACTCTGGCCAGGGTCGTTTGATCGACGAATTCGCCAAGGAACGCCGCCTTTTTGCACCAGCAGATACGATCCCTGCGCTGGTCAAACAGGCTTTTATTTCGGCTGAGGACAAGAATTTCTACACCCACGAAGGCTATGATCTTCGCGGTATCGGTGCCGCGGCCTTTGACGCGGTGCAAAGCCGGGGCAAAGACGTGCGCGGTGCTTCGACGATTACTCAGCAGGTGATGAAAAACTTCTTGCTGGATGGCAGCCGTCAAGCTGAACGAAAGATCAAAGAAATAATCCTCGCGGCGCGGGTTGAGCAAGCGATGACCAAGGAAAAAATTCTTGAGCTCTACCTCAATGAGATTTTCCTCGGACAGAACTCCTATGGTGTGGCTGCGGCGTCGCAGACATATTTCAACAAAAATCTGTCTGAACTAGCCCCCCATGAGGCCGCATTCCTTGCGTCGCTGCCCAAGGCACCGTCAGATTATCATCCCGTTCGCCAGAAGGAACGCCTGGTTAACCGTCGGAACTTTGTTCTGCGCGAGATGATGGAAAACGGCTATCTTGATGAGGCCGTGTATGAGGCCGAGCGCAATGCACCTCTGCTATCGGTCCAAAATGGTGATTTTGAGAGCTTCAAATCATCGCTGCCGCCACGTGATTACTTTACGGATGAAATTCGCCGTCAACTGTCTGTCGACTTTGGCGAGGGCGAGTTCTTTACCGGTGGTCTGACCGTGCGCGCGACAATCGATAATGAGATGCAGCCGATTGCGGCGCACGCGCTGCAACTCCAACTCGAGCAATACGACCGAGGACAGGGTATCTGGCGCGGTACGCGCCTGAAGATCCCTGCCGAAGAGCTGGTGGATGAGGCAACATGGCGTGAGGCGCTGGCAAACCTGCGTGTACCCCGCGATATTTCGCTAGAATCCAAGTGGTATCCTGCGGTCGTGCTTGAGATTGGTGCCAATGAGGCACGTATCGGGATCGAGAATATAGACAACGCAGAGGGCGGCAACTGGATCCCTGCAAAGGACGTGCAGTGGGCCCGCAAACGTCTGGAAAACGGCAAGCTGGCCAAACGCGCAAAGGTCGCGGGCGATTTGGTTGCCGTAGGCGATGTGGTGCTGGTGCGCCGTATGGTTGCCGACGACGACGGCAGTTTCATCCGCTGGACATTGCGTCAGGTGCCCGAAGTGCAGGGCGGCTTTGTCGCGATGGACGTCGACACTGGCCGCGTGATCGCCATGCAGGGCGGGTTTTCGTATCAGGCCAGTGTGTTCAACCGCGCCACGCAGGCGAAACGCCAACCCGGATCAAGCTTTAAGCCGTTCGTCTATGCTTCTGCGCTCGACAGTGGCTATACGCCCGCGACAATCGTTGTGGACGCGCCCATTGAAATCAACACACCGCAAGGCGTGTGGCGGCCTAAAAACGCGTCTAACCGTTTTTATGGACCAGCGCCACTTCGGACCGGTATTGAACAATCTCGGAACCTGATGACGATCCGTTTGGCCCAAGAAGTCGGCATGGATGTGGTCGGTGGGTACGCGGAACGCTTTGGTGTTTATGATGATCTGTCACCTGTGCTCGCAAACGCGCTTGGCTCCCAAGAAACCACGCTTTATCAGATGGTTGCAGCCTATGCCATGTTCGCAAATGGGGGCGAGCGGGTTGAGCCGACGCTGGTGGACCGGGTGCAGGACCGCTATGGCCGCACGGTTTACAAGCATGACCAGCGCATATGCAACGACTGCAAACTCACATCGCTTGCACCTGGGCTTGCGCCGCGCGTTATCTCGAACCGCGAGCAGGTCATGGACCCAATTACGGCCTATCAGTTGACGTCAATGATGCGCGGCGTGGTTGAGCGTGGCACGGCCCGCAAGGCTGTGAACCTGCCTGTGCCAATCGCTGGCAAGACCGGGACGACCAATGATGAAAAGGACGCATGGTTTGTTGGCTTTTCGTCCAACATCGTTGCGGGTTGCTACATTGGATATGACACGCCGCGCCCGATGGGCCGGGGGGCTGGGGGCGGCGCGCTTTGCGCACCGGTATTCCAACGGTTTATGTCTCAGGCGATTACAAAATATGGTGGTGGCGAATTCGAAGTGCCCGAAGGATGCGCATTCATTAACATCGACCGCTTCTCTGGATCACGTTTGAGCGAAACTGCAAGCGGCCCGAATGTTGTGTCTGAGTGTTTCCGCGACGGCGAGTTCATCAACTTTGGTATTACTTTTGACGGCGGCTTTGCGATGGGTGCGGATTTGCCCTTGGTTGATGGCGTCGGCCTCGTGAGCAAAGAAGTCACCACATCAACCGGCCAAAAGGCAACCGTTGGCCCCAAAGCCAGCTTTGGCTCGCTCAGCTCTGGCGGTCTTTACTAGAACTAGTCGACCAGTTTCTGGTCGAGGCCTAGCGGGTTGAGATACTCTTGGACCAAAGATCGTTCGATCTCTGGCAAAGTATCATCGAAATATCGGAATGTTCGGATGTCACGCAGTTGCGACACTGGTCTGGTACCTTTGGCCTCCTGATCGACATAGCGGGCGAAATCACCTGTGAACTTTTCTACCGCATGGTCGAGCTTTTTGGTGTCGATTTCTTCTCTTCCGGCAGTAAGAAAATCGATCACATCAGCTACTGATTTATGCGGATTAGTATAGAGATTTCCGTAGCTCAGTGCATGCACGCGACAACTCGAGGGCAGGTTCGGATCAAGGCACCATTTGAACACGAAACCCTTCCAGTACTCGAGGGCTTTGGGCAGAAACATCTGCCAGTGCTCGCGGGTGTCCTGTAGCTGTTTGTGGTGAACTTGAAATTCAAAAAACGATTGTACGGACTCAAGTGGATGCCGGTATTGTACCAGATACTGTGCTGCCGGCGTGATTGGTATGCCAGTGTTGCCTTTCATGAGGTCAAAGTCGTGATCCTTGACATAGTTTGCCTCGGCGACAACATCATTCGTGTCGGTGTGAGCCTTCCCGAAGATTAGGCGAGGTCCAAAGTAAGCCTTGCTCATATTGCGCAAAAAACGATGGCCGGATCGAGGGTAGCATGGGTTCAGGGTGCGCAGGATTGGGGGCATGGACTTTCCGTGTTTCGGCTATGCCCGTTCAGCGGGCTATCACGTTGGTGATAGCGGCAAACACGGGCTCCGTCCAACGCTCAACTGGCGTGTTTTCCCTGCCTGCGCCGGGCCGTCCCGTCGCTTGCGGCGCGGTGTCCGTCGCGGTATAGAGCGGGGCCGCGCAGGCTCACTCGCGCGGTGGTCAAAAAGAGGACTGAAATGCGCGCAGAGGCCCAGAACACCGCCGACCAGATCGGGAAGTCGCTTGAGCTTTTGGCGCAACGCCTGAACGTCGAGACGGCCACCTACCGGCTTGAAGAATTCAATGCCCGCGTCGAGGACCCCAAACTGTGGGATGATCCTGAGGCTGCGCAAAAACTGATGCGCGATCGTCAAGCGCTGGTTGACGCAATCGCCACCTATGATGGCATCAAACAAGAGCTGTCTGACAACGTTGAGCTGATCGAGATGGGCGAGATGGAGGACGACTACGAGGTTGTCTCCGAAGCCGAAGCTGCGCTGAAAAAGCTCTCGGTCAAGGCTGCACAAAAGGAACTGGAAGCGCTGCTTGACGGTGAAGCGGACGCCAATGATACGTTTCTTGAGATCAACTCCGGGGCAGGCGGCACGGAAAGCTGCGATTGGGCCAGTATGCTCGCGCGGATGTATATCCGTTGGGCTGAGAAAAAAGGCTATTCCGTTGAGCTGCAATCCGAGAGTGCTGGTGAAGAAGCGGGCATTAAATCGGCTTCGTATAAAATTAGTGGGCATAATGCCTATGGTTGGTTGAAATCGGAATCTGGTGTGCACCGTTTGGTTCGAATTTCACCGTTTGATTCCGCAGCGAAGCGGCACACGTCTTTTACCTCCGTAAAGGTGTATCCGGTGGTGGATGACAACATCGAGATTGAGGTGAACCAATCCGATATCCGTATCGATACCTACCGCTCATCCGGTGCGGGCGGCCAGCACGTCAACACAACAGATTCCGCGGTCCGCATTACCCACCACCCGACCGGCATCGTTGTGACCAGTTCGGAAAAGTCGCAGCACCAAAACCGCGATATCGCGATGAAGGCCCTGAAATCTCGTCTTTACCAGATCGAGCTCGATAAGCGCTCAGCGATGGTGAACGAGGTGCATGAAAACGCCGGTGACGCGGGCTGGGGCAACCAGATCCGGTCATATGTGTTGCAACCGTACCAGATGGTCAAAGACCTGCGCACCAATTACGAGACGTCTGATACCAAAGGCGTTCTCGACGGTGATCTGGACGGTTTGATGGGGGCGACATTGGCGCTGGCCGTGTCAGGAAAAAGCCGCGCTGAAGCGCAAGGCAACTAACGGTAGGGGGCCCGCGCCGGGTCCAACGGGGCTTCACGGCCCGCATCAATCAATTCTTGCCGTAGTTTGCCGGTATCTGGATGGTTCATTTCCAGCGCAAAGACATGCGCATGGGTCAGAAAAAATGCTTTGGCCTGCATATCATCTGCGTGTTCAGCAGCTTTGCCATAAAGCCTAACCAAAGCGGCGGTATCACCGGCTGCATGTGCGGCCAGCAGCTGCGCATCGAGTGCGCTCACTCCGCCGCCTGAGGGGGCGCACGATGACGCTGCAGTTGTGCCGCGACCCAGTCGTGGAAAAGATGCGTGGGCCCGTCCATCGCAGGTGAAAACCGCCCGCCGTCAAACTGTGGACCGTGGCGTCCGCGCTGCATTCCCTCAACCACAAAGATATCTTCGGCAAAGACCTCTTTCCACTGCTCAGTGTTGCGCGCCCGCAAATCCGCGTCCGTTTGAGGGTGCGCATAATACAAGTGGATATTCTCAGCCGTCCGGTCCGGCCCTTCCGGGACAAGCACGATGGCAAAGGTATGATCGCGGTGCACACCCAGCAAAACATTGGGATAGGCAGTGATGTATTCGGCCGCTGTGTCCCATTTTGCATCAAGGCCCTCAAAATCGGGAAACCGGACACCGTCCGCACCGGTCAACTGGCGGTAAACAAGCGTGCCTTGGCCCGAATAGCTGCCGGGCGCTTCGATGTGATAATGATCCTCCAGCCGCGAATAGCTGTTCAGGCCCGGATGCACCCATGGCAGATGATAGCTTTCGCAGTAATTCTCGACGGCAAGCTTCCAGTTGCAATTGACCTCAAGCTCAAACCGACTGTCTGGTCCGCCATGATAGATAGGTTTGTCGAACTCGGCCCACCTGGCAATCAGATCGGCATTTACGACCTCAAATGAAGGAGCCGTACCCGAGACGTTGATCCAGATCACATCCATCCAAATATGGCTGCGGATTTCAATGAGACCCAAAAGCGCGCGGTCTATCCCTTCATGGGTGTTTCGACCGGGCCCGCCCACATGAGGCGTGCTGACCAGACGGCCGTCCGTTGAATAACACCAACTGTGGTAGGGGCACCGGATCGCACCTTCGATCTTGCGCGGGGTGTCCACGAGGATCATGCCCCGGTGACGGCAGGTGTTTTGAAAAACCCGGATTTCGCCCGCCTTATCGCGAACCATCAGCAGCGGTATACTCAGGAATGTGACAGGCACTGCATCGCCAATGTCAGGAACATCAGCGCCGACACCAAGCCCAGCCCAATTATCAAAAAGCACTGCCTGACGTTCTTCGTCAAAGACATTTGGGTCAATGTAATGGGCATTTGGCAGGCCATTCGCCTGCGCCAAGGGGCGGCGTACGTGGCTTAGATCAGAGGGGGCGTGGTCCATGTTGCTCTCCTGAAGACAGGTTGAGCGTAGCACAGGCCGTTGAGTTCAAGATATCCGCGAGCGACCCGATTTTGTTGCGGGCGACATCAGGTGATCTGGTTAGGAAAATGAGGTGTCGGGGCGTAACAGCCGATTGTGGAAGGGCATCAGGTCTTCCTTGGGAATAAAGCCGGTGTTGCGCGCCGCGGGCAAAACATCGGACATTTTAGTGCCAATGTACTCATATACCAACCGCGTGGCCCGCACGCCGCCCACCGTTTCAGGGACGGTACGAGTTACATAGCCAAGCCAATAGTTGTTCTCAAACGACGGCACCTGATTGAGGTAGTTGAAAGAGCACGTCATCGCATTCAGCCGCGAAACCAAGATCACCAATCCGGATTCTTGGCGCATGACCAGCCCCCGAAATTCGCGTGATGCGGCGTCAGTTGGCAATCCCTGCATCTCCATGGCTGCCTTTGTCTCATAGCCGCGCATATAGGTGTTGGCACCGGACCTCTTGATTTGTACGAGGCCCGCCACAAAGGTTCCGTGATCTACAAAACTGCGGCGTGAAAACCGGTAGAACCCGCTGGGAAACATCTCTTCGGGGATAGATTTCACACCAGAGCCTACGAAATCGCGCAAGAACGGGTTCTCGATAGGGTCATCACCGCCACCAATCTGGTCGATTGGTTCCAATAATACCCGCGCATCGACGCCAAAAAACACACAAATGCGGTCCAATACATCGGGCCGCGGAAAGCTCTCTCCGGACAGGTATCGGTTAAACTGTGTCCGGTTGATCCCCAGTTGCCGCGCCAAATCGGAAACGGAAGCATATTTAGCGCCAAGAGTGCGCAAGTTTGCGCCGAACATATTACGCAGTTGGGCAGGGGTCCGCTGAGGTATCGACATTTATTCGAACAATAGCTCCGTTTTGGTCTGGCTAGCCAGTCAGTGTGGTGTCAACAGCAACAAAAAACCGCATTTGATGCTAATTGACGTCAGTTGTGATCGTAACTGTGTCATTTCGTACTTTGCTCCGACACAAATTGCAAGCGGACGTAGCACAATAGGGATGTCGCAACACGCTAAGGTATTGTTAGCAATTAGAGGTAGAAACTTATTTGGTGGGCATGTCATGTTTGGTGTAGTTCTCTGGAGCGACGTAGAGGACCGAAAAGCGGTTTTCTGGTGTGAAGATCATGGGGATTTGGCGTTTTATCAGGAGGTGGAAAGCCCATTGATAAACGGCGATTTTTTCGATGCAGGGGATATGGTGCACTTTGACGTTTTTGTGCACCAACGGTTGCGCAAAGCCAGCAACGCGCATCTCGTTCAAGAAGGTGCCTGCGAGGGGCTGCCAAATGATCTACGGGGCACTGCCGTGAAAGAGCCGCCGTTGACGCGGCCTCATCACCAAGCGTCCGCAACAGTCTTGCCTTTTGTGCCACCGGCGCGAATGCACGCCGACAGCGAAAACCGCCTAAAGGCCTAGCGGCTACGTGCCGTCACTCGCCTCGGGGCAGGGCGGCAACGCCGGTTCGTGCAACTTCGGACAGGCCCAAGGGGCGCATCAGATCGGCAAAAGCATCGATTTTCTCAGGCGCGCCTGTGATTTCAAACACAAAACTGTTGAGCGTGCTGTCGACAACATTGGCGCGAAAAATATCTGCCATCCGTAGCGCCTCGACACGTTTGTCGCCTGTGCCCGTTACCTTGAACATCGCCAACTCGCGTTCAACGCTGGCACCTTCAACGGTAAGATCATGCACATCATACACGGACACAATCCGGCCAAGCTGAGCCTTGATTTGCTCAATTACTTGCGGCGTGCCTGATGTCACGATGGTGATGCGGCTTAGATGTCCTGCCTGGTCCACTTCGGCCACGGTCAGGCTGTCGATGTTATAGCCGCGGCCAGAAAAAAGCCCAATCACACGTGCCAGCACACCCGGCTCGTTTTCCACCAGCACTGCGAGGGTGTGCCGCTCGATCACGTCGGAAAAGTTTGGCTTTAGGTTATAGGCAGAATGGGACGTCGCCCCTTTTTTCAGTTTTAGCGCTGACATGCGTTACTTCCTTCTAAATCTTGCGCCAGAAATCCCTTGGATCCCCGGCCGTTTTCTGATGCGAAAACGGGTTAAACCAGCACTGAACCTTTGGCGTCGATCACACCTTGGGTATCGGCCTCGCCCAGCAGCATCTCGTTATGTGCCTTGCCTGATGGGATCATCGGAAAGCAGTTCTCGTGCTTTTCGACGCAGCAATCAAAGATCACCGGGCCATCGTGGTTCAACATTTCCATGATCGCATCGTCCAGATCCGCTGGGTCTGAACACAAAATACCCTTTGCACCAAACGCTTCGGCCAATTTCACGAAATCGGGCAATGCTTCGGACCAGCTTTGGGAATACCGTTCGCCATGCAGCAATTCCTGCCACTGGCGTACCATGCCCAGACGTTCGTTGTTCAGGATGAACTGTTTGACTGGCAGGCCGTATTGCATGGCCGTACCCATTTCTTGCATGTTCATCAGCCAGGATGCTTCTCCGGCCACGTTGATCACAAGGCTGTCGCGATGCGCCATTTGCACGCCGATGCTGGCTGGAAAGCCGTACCCCATCGTGCCCAAACCGCCAGATGTCATCCAGCGGTTCGGATCCTCGAACCCAAGGTATTGCGCAGCCCACATTTGGTGCTGGCCAACTTCGGTGGTGATATAGCGATCATAGTCTTTGGTCAGAGCCTCTAGCCGCGAAAGCGCGTATTGCGGTCTGATGATCTTGCCTTCTTGCTTGAACTTCAAGCAATCAACCGCTTGCCACTCTTCGATCTGTTTCCACCATTTGGCCAAGCCTTCGCCGTTGGTTTTGCGACCGCGCGACTTCCAAACCTTCAACAGGTCTTCAAGCACGTGACCCACATCGCCAACGATCGGAATATCGACGCGGATGACCTTGTTGATGGACGACGGATCAATATCGATATGGGCTTTGATCGAATTGGGGCTGAAGCTGTCGATGACACCGGTAATGCGGTCGTCAAACCGGGCACCGATGTTGATCATCAAATCGCAGTCATGCATCGCCATGTTGGCCTCATAAAGACCGTGCATGCCCAACATCCCAAGCCATTTGTCGCCCGACGCCGGATAGGATCCCAGACCCATCAACGTTGAAGTGATCGGAAAGCCGGTGGCCTGAACCAATTCACGCAAGAGCTGGCTGGCACCGGGGCCCGAGTTGATCACGCCGCCACCTGTATAGAACAACGGGCGCTTGGCTTTTTCCATCGCAGCCACCAGTTCGGTGATTTCTTCCATGTCGCCTTTGACCTTGGGTTGATACCGCGAGGTCGAAGGTTTCTTTGGCGTATAGGTGCCGGTGGCGAACTGTACGTCCTTAGGAATATCTACCAACACGGGGCCAGGCCGACCCGAAATGGCCACATGAAACGCCTCGTGGATCACGCCAGACAGCAGGTCGGTTTCTTTAACCAGCCAATTGTGCTTGGTGCAGGGGCGGGTGATGCCAACGGTGTCGGCCTCCTGAAAGGCGTCTGAGCCGATCATAAATGTGGGCACTTGGCCGGTCAGCACGACAATCGGAATACTATCGAGCAAGGCATCCGTCAGGCCGGTCACCGCATTGGTGGCACCGGGCCCGGAGGTCACAAGGCACACACCCGGTTTGCCGGTTGAGCGCGCATAGCCTTCGGCGGCATGCACCGCACCTTGTTCGTGACGCACCAAAACATGCTGAATGCTGTTTTGCTGGAAAATGGCATCATAGATCGGCAAGACAGCCCCGCCGGGATATCCGAATACGGTGTCGACGCCCTGATCAATTAGGGCCTGCACGATCATCTGCGCTCCGGTCATTTGGCGGCTCATTGTCTTGTCCTTCTTCTTTTGACGTGTCGTATATTGGTTCGGTTAGAGAGTGGCAGATTGATCGGCGCATAAAAAAGCCCCCGGTTTTGGCGGGGGCGCATGGGGACTGAAAGGGTCAACCGTTACCGGCCCATGCGCTTTCTTTCTACAATGACGACGAGGCACAACATGCCGAAAATCTCCGTTAAAGTCAGCTGGACATTATGATCGTAGCTGCGCACCGTCAACAGGCAATTGAATGAAAAAAGTGTCTCACGGAAGGTTTTTTGTGAACTAAAGTTGCGCGAGATTGCGGTATTTTGGTTTTATCGGAAAATATCAACCAGTTTTTGCCCGTTTTTGAACCACACAATCTGCTCAGGATCACAGTTGGCCGCGCTTGCGGTAATTCCTAGGCTTTTAGAGGTGGAACGGGACATATCGAGTGAATTGCCTCGTGCTTAGGAAATCAGGGCCATATCGCCGCGCGCGGCTTGCGCCAAAGTCTGGATTTCTTCTGCAAGTGATTTGAATTCTTGCGCAATCACGATCAGTCCCTTGCCGACATCGCCAGCGCGCGTGGCTTCGACACTGGCGTTCAATGATACCAATCGTACATGTTTGCCAATCCGCTCCAGCCGGTACAAGCGTTCTGACAGCGCCTTTGCGGCCTGCGTCGCACTTGCCAGCTCTAGGTCGTGTCGCATCTGGAAGTCGCTCCAAAGGGCATCGGCCATATGTGTAACAGCATCAAAGTATACATCCCGCGCAAAATTCATGTGCCGTTGGAAGCAGGCGTATTGGGTGCTGGTTTTCTGCTCAGTGACCCACAGCAGATCTTTATTCAAAGGCTCCATCGCGGTGATGATCTCTAAAACTTCGGGCTTTTGTTGCGCTACGCTGTGGACCCAACGGCTAAGCGCAGGGGTTGCTCCGGGTAAAAGAGCACCATGGGTTAGGGTGGCATTGACCTTGGTGATCGTGGCGATTTCGTCGTGCAAGATAGCCAAATAGCGGTCGCGGTCGATCTGAAGGGTTTGTTGGCCGGGTTCTTGGGCACGCAAAAGGCTACTAAAAAGCCCCAATCGTACAGCGCGCGCGCGCAACGTGGCTACCATATCGATGGCGCGGCGAATGGACTCGGATGCTTTGTGATCGAATTCATCAGATTTGTTAGGGGGCGCGCAGATGTCCATGGTTGGGTAAAATGCAGATAAACCACTAAGAAACTGTTAGGCGGTTAAAAACTGCTGCCGGTGCCCTGTAACACGCCATGTTCAAGCGCATATCTTGTCAGCCCGGCGGTGCTTGAAATACCCAATTTGCGTTTGATGTTCTTGCGGTGCGTCTCGACGGTGCGAACCGAGATATCAAGCGTGTGCGCAACCTGCTTGTTTGATTGACCCTGTGCCAGTTGCAGCAAGATGGTTTGCTCGCGCCCTGTCAAAGCCTCGCGGGCACCGCTTTCTTTGGGCTCGAGCGACCCTTGTGCGCCTGTGCATAGATAACGTTCCCCAGCCATGACAGTGTCGATGGCAAGCTTGATTTCATCGGTCGGAACATCCTTTAGGATATAGCCCATTGCCCCATGGCTGAGTGCTGAGGCGATATATTCGGGATTATCGTGCATGGTCAGGATCACAACGCGGGTGCCGGGACGGCGTTCCAGAACAATCTCTGTCGCGCCCAATCCGCCAAGTTCCGGCATGTTGAGGTCCATCAAGATCACATCAGGGTCCAGCGCCTCCAACTGATCGACCATCGCGCGACCATTGGTAAGCGTGCCGGTGACCTCAACGTCGTCATAGCTTTCTAGAATGGACTGGATGCCCTCTGCGACCATGGGGTGGTCGTCAACGATCACAATGCGGATCTTATCGGTCATGCAGTGGTCTTTCCTGTGCTTTGTCGCGCATTGGCCCTGCGGGCGTCGGCAGGGTCGGGGGGCAGCATATGGCTTAAAGGGACGGTCGCTTCAATAGAGGTGCCTATTCCGGAAACCGGGCGCAGTAGCAGCGTACCGCCCAGTTGCTCCATACGTTCTTGCATATTGCGCAAGCCTAGACCGGGTGTATGACGGCGCGCATCAAAGCCGCTGCCGTTGTCGGAGATCTGCAAACTGGCCCCGTGCCGATGCCCGCGCAGCGTGACGTCGACATGGGTTGCAGAAGCATGCCGCTCAATATTGGTCAGCGCTTCCTGGGCAATACGGTAGAGTGCGATCTTGGCCTCGTTGTCCAACCGGTTGCGAAACACGGCCGTCTCGTAGGTGCATTTGATGTTGGTGCGTGTCGCGAAATCTTCGGTGAGCGTTTTGAGCGCGGGGCCAAGCCCCAGATCATCCAATACACCCGGGCGCAGATCGCGGCTTATGCGGCGGACTTCGGAAATGGCCTCGCCCAAAGTGGCGATCCCTTTGCCCAAAGGCTCTGCCGCACTGCCGTCGCCCCGGTCGAGCCTACGCCGCGCATTATCCAGCGCATAGCGCACGCCCACCAGTATTTGGCTGATCCCGTCATGGAGTTCGCGCGCCACGCGGCCACGTTCCTCTTCTTGGGCATCAAACACCCGCTGCGTGAGTTTCTTGAGCTTGGCATCCGCAAGACGACGTTCGCGTAAATTGATGACCATCCCTGTGCCGAACACGGCCAGAAGGGCGGCCAACGTGATCGCGCCAATATAGACGAATGTCCGCTGGACCCGCGCCTCAACGTCCGCACGCGCTGTGGCTACCGAAGCCAGCACGTCATCGATGAAAACGCCCGTGCCAACCACCCACTGCCAGTCTTGCAGCCCAGTAACATAGGCAATCATCCGCGCCTCTTCACCGGTAGAGGGCTTGGGCCATAAAAAGCTGTGATACCCCGCGCCGTTGCGTGCTGTCTGGATCAAAGCATCGACAACAGGGGTGCCTTCACTATCAGTTTGCCCAGCCCAGTTTAGGTTGATGCGCGCGGTTTCACGCGGGCTGACCAACACTGTGCCGTCATAGTCATAGACAAAGAACTGCCCATCATCGCCATAGATCATGGCCGCCAAAATCTGCGCCACCGCGCGCTTGGCGGCGATGTCCTCAGGCGCAGCAGAGCCATAGATGAAATAGAACCCGTTTCGCGCTTGGGTCACATAGTTGCGCAACTCGGCTTTCTTGGCCTCAATCAGCTGCGTCTCTAATGCTCGGATTTCTTCTTGGGCCACGGCACGGCTTTGCACGGCGACCAATGCAGCGATTGCCGCCACGGCCGCGATCAGCGGGACAGTGGCCAGCAAGGTCAGCTTTTGGGCATAGCTGGGCACAAAAAGAGAAAGCAAACGGCGCATCTCGATTCGATACGCGTAATTGGGCGCGAATCAAAGGGCAGGGACCCAATGTGGGGTGAAATTACGGCCAATCACCCCCTGATTTGCCTGTTTTACCTTTTAAAAACAGAATCAAACACTGATCTAAGCAGTACTAGGTATTTTAAATCCCACAGACGCCGTTAGGGTGAGCGAACTTGAAACGACCCGCGCGCACGAAGCGCAAAAGGCGGGCGCATCTATCCGGGAGGAATACTTATATGGATCGTCGTTCATTTTTGAAGACATCTGCAATCGGCGGCACAGCCGCAGCTACCACGACTTTGGCGGCACCAGCGTATGCACAAGGCAAGCGCACACTGACAATGGTTACATCATGGCCACGCGGTTTTGCCGTTCTGGACGATGCGGCCAGCTACCTCAACACGATGGTCAACGAAATGTCTGACGGCACGCTGACAATCGACAAAAAAGCCCCCGGTGAGTTGGTCGGCGCGTTCGAAGTTTTCGACGCCGTATCTTCTGGTCAGGCTGACATGTACCACTCTGCCGATTACTATTTCATCGGTCAGCACCCAGCCTATGCTTATTACACTGCGGTACCTTTTGGCGGTACAGCACAAGAGCTGACAAACTGGTACCACCACGGTGGCGGCCATGAGTTGCACAACGAGCTGGGCGAGATCTTCAACCTGAAGTCCTTCCTTGCGGGTAACTCCGGTTCACAGTCTGGTGGTTGGTTCCGCAATGAGATCAACTCTGCGGCAGACTTCAACGGTCTGAAATTCCGTATGCCTGGTCTTGGCGGTAAAGTACTGGGTAAACTGGGCGCTTCCGTTCAGAACATCCCGGGCGGCGAATTGTACCAAGCGCTTTCTTCTGGCGCGCTGGACGGTCTGGAGTGGGTTGGTCCATTTGCGGACGAACGCGCCGGCTTCCAAGAAGTCGCAAAAGTCTACTACACAGCGGGCTTCCACGAGCCAGGCTCCGGTCTTGCCGCCGCCGTTAACCTTGATGTCTTCAACGAGCTGTCCACAGCGCACCAGAAGATCATCGAATATGCAGCGATGGCGACAACACACACACAGCTGGCAGAAACGCTTGCAAACAACGGTGCCGCACTTGGCCGCCTGCAGCAGCAGGGTGTGAAAACCATGCAGTTCTCTGACGATGTCTGGGATGCATTTGGTAAAGCTTCTGCTGAAGTCATGGACGAAAACATGGGTGACGAACTGTTTGCACGTACACGTGAGAGCTTTGAAACGTCGCTCACATCTTCCGCCGAATGGCTGTCCAAGTCCGACGCATTCTACGTCGAGCAGCGCGAGCGTGTGCGCAACAAGGGCTAAGCCCAAATCGTTTCAAGGGCCGCGCATCATGCCGCGGCCCTTGATCCACATATAAGATACGACAGTGCAGATGCTGGAAAACGGCACAAACTCAAGTACCTAACGCGCGCGACTTGCGTGACCCGGGGAGGGGACACATGGCAGACGAGATCGTATGTTCGGGATTTTTCCGTGCAGCTGAGGGCGCAAAGCTCAGCTGCCTCGATAAATTCCAAGATAGTGGCTTTGTCCAATTTGTGACGGGCAATGTATTGGAAGCGTTCTACAATTTCTTCGCGGCGCTGTTTAATCCGGGCATGTGGCTAAATTGGTCTGACTCTCAATCCATGATGCGCTTTATCTACTATGGCGGCTCGGTTGAGCTGTTTTTTGTTTTGACCGTAGCGCTCGTGATCCTCACGATCGTTGGTATCCGCAAGCGCGAGGTCATGTGGGGCGTTGTGCGTGGGCTTGAAGGGTTCGCCAATGGCATGGGGCGTCTGTTTGCATGGGCGGGCCTGATCATGGTGGTCCAGCAAATTATCATCGTGTTCATGCAACGGATTTTCACCCGCCCTGACATCTCCATCGGGTTTGGTATTCCACTGCAGTTTGACATCAGCTGGTTCGCCGAAGAACTAAAACTTTTCAACGCGTTGGTGGTCTGTCTTTGTGTGAGCTACACCTTTGTTCAAGGCGGCCACGTACGTGTGGACCTGTTTTACGCGGGGGCAAAGTTCCGCACCAAAAAAATCGTGGATATGTTCGGTGCACTTTTCTTCATGTTGCCCTTCGCGATTATAACGTGGATGTACGGTTGGTATTTTCTTTGGCGCCATCTGGTGACGCCGAACCCATCCGCCTCTGACAGTCTGGACCTTTTGTTGCGCAAAGCACGTCTGCTGAAATGGAACGTGGAGACGATTGGCTTCTCGCCAAACGGGTTCAACGGCTACTTCCTGTTCAAAGTCTTGCTTTGCATGTTCTGTATAATGGTGATGCTGCAAGCGATTGCTCTGTTTTACCGCTCGTACTGCGAGCTTCGCGAAGGCGAAGACAGCGCAGGTAAATATCTCGACAAGGACACCCTTGGCGAAGGCGAAGAAGCCTATGAGGGAGCACACTGATGTTTTTTGGTCTGGACGGGGTCGAAATAGGCCTGATTATCGTCTTTGCTTGCCTCTTTGGCGGCATTCTATCTGGCTTTCCAGTGGCGTTTGCCATTGGTGGTGCAGGTATCATCTCATTCGGTATCATTGCCGGGTTGGACAGCGCAGGTCTGCTTATCCACCAAGCAATTGACACGTCCTCGGACGCCTACCGCGCGCTGATCAATTCAGGGATCAAAGAAGATACGGTATCGCTGTTTCGATACCCCGATTTGCCTCAAATAGGTGAGCCGGTATTCCCGTCAGGCTGGGAAGTCGCTCTTGATCGTAACGTATCGTTCATTGTGAACCGCATGAACGAACGGGTGTTGGCAGGCCAGTCCATCGAGACATTGTTGGCCGTGTTGATGTTTGTTCTGATGGGCATCACGCTGGAGCGCTCCAAGATTGCGAATGACCTGCTGACCACGATGGCCAAAGTGTTCGGGCCTCTGCCCGGCGGTCTTGCCGTTTCGGTGGTGGTTGTGGGTGCATTTCTTGCCGCCTCAACGGGTATTGTGGGTGCCACAGTTGTTACCATGGGCTTGCTTGCTTTGCCTACAATGTTGCGCAGCAATTACTCGCCTGAATTGGCGACTGGTGTGATCGCGGCGTCTGGCACTTTGGGTCAGATTATTCCGCCCTCCATCGTGATCGTTCTGCTGGGCACGCTCGCGGGTGATTTATACTCATCTGCACAAGAGGCGCGCGCGTCCTCGCTAGGCTGTACCGATGCGTTGACCTATCTAGGAGAACCAGCGGTTGTTTCGGTTGGCACCTTGTTCCAGGCGGCCTTGTTGCCCGGTATCATGCTTGCTTTACTCTATGCGCTTTATGCCTTTGGCTATGCACTGTTAAATCCTGAGCGTGCACCCGCGGTGCCGATGGGCTCTACCAATTCCGAACCTGTGACGCGCTCAGAAGCATTCACATGGTTTGTTGGCGCGCCTGTGCTGATCATTGTTGGTACAATCATCCTCGGCAATCTCGGTTTTGTTGGCTCCCAAGATACGCGGATTTCCAGCTTTACCGATATTGGCCAAAGCGCTGATCTGCGCACTAACGTGGGCGATGATTGCAAAGCCGCGATGATAGATCTGCACGGCCAAGAACGCTGGGACCTCGCGGTTGCTGAGCAAAAGGTGATCGATGATGCGGGCGGTTTGGTGGCGAGTGAGAGGCTCACCGAAGAGCAATACGCGCAAGCCCAGGCAGATAAGATCAACTTTGCGGCCCCCGTCGGTACAGGCATTGCGATCATGATGATCCTGTTGAGCCTGATCCTGACAACGGCGCGGGGTGTGTCACCATCTTCTGAAGTGAGGCCCCTGATCATCGGTGGCATTGGTGTTGTGCTGTTGTTGTTGGTCGATATCTTGCTGGTTTCGGCGAACACAACGCCGGGCACCATGGTGGTGTTGATGGCGTTGCCGTTTGCTGCCGTGATGTACGGCGTTATCTATGCGGCCAAACTTTGCGCCGCGAATGAACTTATCCGCGTGGTCTTTCCACCACTGGTGTTGATCGTGGCCGTGCTGGGGTCGATCCTTGGCGGGATCACCAACCCGACCCCAGCGGCGGCACTTGGGGCAGGCGGGGCGATCATGCTGGCGGCCTACCGCAAGCTCAAGGATCTGGACCGTTCACCCAAGGTGATCCTCTGGTCCACCCTAGCAATCGTGATCAGCATTCTTGTGGGGGTGAACTTTGATCTGCGCATAAACCAAGACGGGGTGAGCTTTGAATCATGGGTCGCATTCTTTGTGGCCTATGGTGCGTATCTCTACGCTGTGTTCGGTCTGCTGTTCGCCTGCTGGATCCTCTTTACCTCTGGCATCCTGACACCAGTGGTGCGTGAAACGGCCAAGGTAACCTCGATGGTGTTCACCATCCTGATCGGCTCGCAGCTGTTGAACCTTGTGGTCATCAGCTTTGGCGGGGAACACTACATCCAGCAGTTCCTCAAGTCCTTCGACAATGAACTCACCGTCTTTTTGATCGTGATGTTGGTGTTGTTCTTCTTGGGCTTTGTGCTCGATTTCCTTGAGATCATCTACATCGTGATCCCGATCGTCGGCCCGGTCATCTATGGCGGTACGTTCGATCCCAAATGGGTCACGATCATGATAGCGGTGAACCTGCAAACATCGTTCCTGACACCGCCCTTTGGCTTTGCGCTCTTTTACTTGCGCGGTGTTGCGCCGCCAAGTGTCACCACTGCGCATATCTACCGTGGCATCATCCCGTTTGTGCTGATCCAAGTGGCTGGGCTCGCGATCTTGTGGTCGTTCCCGTCCATCGTGACCATCATTCCGGATTTGATCCCGAATTGATTTGATCTACCCGATCCATCTGATCCAAGTGAGAGGCCGCCTGACGGGCGGCCTCATTCTTTTGTGAAGATCTCCAAGTTTGGCGGCAATTAATCCGCTGGTGCGCCGCGCAAGCCGGCTCGGACCCAATGCGAGCCAAGCGCCGAACGCGCCTCTTCAAGGGGGGAACATCCCACCACCCGGTCGTGAAAATTTTAGGAAAAGCTTAGCGGTTTGGACGCGCCAAATCGGGCAAAGATATATTCGCCACTTGTTCTGCAATGGGATCATTGCTCAAGGGGTGCACCTTTGCTTGGAATTCTTCTGGGTTGCGCATCTTTTGCCAACTTCCGCCCATATAGACCTCGAGGCCTGAGAACTTGGCCTTGTAGCCCATCTTTTGGCTGCCTGGGACCCAATAGCCAAGGTAGACATAGGGCAGTCCTGCAGCGCGGGCGATTTCAATGTGATCAAGGATGATATAATTGCCCAACCCGTCGCTCGGCCGGTCAGGGGTGTAGAATGAATACACCATACTCACCCCGTCCCCCAGAACATCTGTCAGGCAGACACCCACCAGTTCATCTGTCTCGGCATCCGTATATTCAATCACTCGGCTGCGGATCGGCGTCTCTTCGACCATCGCGGCGAATTCGAACACATCCATATCCGCCATGCCGCCATCCGCGTGGCGGCTGTCGAGGTAGCGACGAAAGAGAGTGTATTGGTCTTCAGTGGCCCAAGGTGACGTCGCACTGCGCGTCAGACCGGCATTGCGCCGGATGGTGCGGCGCTGGCTTTTGGTCGGTGCAAACGCGCTGACATCGATCCGGGCCGACAAACAGGCGGCACAATCGGTGCACGATGGTCGGTAAAGTACATTTTGGCTGCGTCTAAACCCTTGGCCCGATAGGCTGTCGTTCAAACGCGCGGCGTTTTCGCCCTGTAGGGCGGTGAACAGCTTACGCTCCATCCGTCCTTCAAGGTAAGGACAAGGCTGTGGAGCCGTCACATAAAATTGCGGAGCTATGGGAAGTGAATGGCGCATTAGAATCCGTCTATAATGCCCAAAGCATAACAAGGCGGTTGCAACGCGCCAAGCTCTGATTTGCCGCGCTGTGCCTTAACCTTGTGCGCGGCGGTTCATCGCAACCGTCCCCAATGCCAGATCGCTCAGGCCTTGGCGGCGCTCGGTTGTGCACATCAGTACAATCGACACCAGTTGTAGGATCGGTAGTGCCATCGAGATCGAATAGCCCAACGTGTGAAAGAAAGCTTTTGGTAAATCAAAGGGGCGGTCGTCGCTGTCGCGCAGCTCAATCGCCATGAGCCACATACCCGGTGTCGCTGACATCCGCGAGATAGATATGACGCGATAAGCAAAGCCGACAACCAGCATCAGAAAGGGGAAAAAGAACAACCCCGTAAAGGCCGTGAAAGGGATAATCACAAGGCAGAGCAGCACGATAAGCACCATGTCGAGGACCCAAGCGAAAAAACGCTTGGTCGGTACATTTTCGTAGAATTGCGGCTGATCAATAGGGTCTGGGGACACGGGGGTAGGGCTCCGGTGTAGGTGGGCGTCACAAGGCCCCCCGTTTTGATACGGGAGGCCGGCGTTTTCAAGATGGTTTAGGCCGTTGCGGCATCGTCATTGCGCTTGGCACGTTCGTCCATGAACTGATCAAACTCAGACTTGTCCTTGGCTTCACGCAGGCGCTCAAGGAAGCTCTCGAAGTTGTTCTGCTCTTCTTCAAGGCGGCGCAACGTGTCGGCTTTGTAGGTGTCAAAAGCCTTGTTGCCGGTTGGGCGTGCCGCTGAGAATGTAGCACGGGTGCGGCGGGCGCAGGACGAGGATGAGAACATGCGTTTGCTCCAGATCATATATAGCATAAGGGCGAGGCCGACTGGCCAGAAGAAGATGTAACCAAGTACCATTGCGGCAATCCAGGCACTTTTGCCTTTGTCATCCAGCCAGTTTTCAGCGCGTGAAAACCAGCCTCCGCGAGGGGTGTAGCCAGCATTTTGTGTCAGTGTAGACATGTTTGTAGCCTTTCTGTTGGCGGTTCAGTTTTTCTGAGGAAAGGCTGTTAATGTAAATGCCCTTCACATCAACCAATATTGGGATTGGAAGGGCATTCGACAAGTGGTTATGTGAAGGTAATTTACATTAACTCTGAATTGGTAGTAAATTCAGATAGTTGCGCGTTAGAAATTTCTGACATTTTCGCCGGTTCAAGCCCGAAAACATGGTGCGGCGTGCCTGCAGCAGCCCAAATTTGAGCAAATCCGAGCAATTTGGCGTCCATCCATTTGCGTGTGTCACCGATGTGACCCACCGGCGATACGCCGCCGATGGCAAAGCCCGTTTGCTCACGTACGTCTGTCGCTTGCGCTTTGCCTAACGGTTCTCCTGCGAGGGCCGCCGCAAGTTCGAGATCAACTTGCGCGCCTCCACAGGTAATGAATAGGACAACGTCGCCCGACGTTTCACCGCGCAGGACAATCGACTTGGCGATCTGATCTACATCGCAGCCAAGGGCCGCAGCGGCGTCGGCTGCCGTCCGAGCCATCGCTGTCTCTCGAATGTCAGGGCAGATCCCCGCGGCTTCAAGGGCCGCACGTACACGTTTCAAACTTTTGCTCATGGCCGTTAACCTGCATATCGAGCAGGATGTGTGCAAGCCCATTGACGCCCCCCGGCACAGCCCGCAATGCTAACTTCATGACTGACGTTGCCCTTTCCCGCGCGCTGACCCGCTGTCCGCGTATTTTTAACAAGGCCCGTGCCGAAGACGCGCAGGTCCTTGCCGCCGGGTTTGATCCTGCTTTGCACGATGCCATAATCGGGATGGCCTCGACGTCACCTTATCTTATGCAGCTGTTGACGAAGGAAATCGCGTGGCTTGAGGCCGCTGTGAATGCACCCAAAACGGCGCTGGCGTCCCAGATCGCCGCCTTGCCCGAAGTGCCCCCAGATCAGTTGGCCAACACCTTGCGCCAAGGCAAACGACGCATGGCGTTGCTCACGGCACTCGCCGATTTGGGCGGCGCATGGTCGCTTGCTGAAGTGACTGGTGCCCTGACGGATTATGCGGATGCAGCTTGCGGCGCGGCCCTGCGCGCAGGTGTGGCGGCACAAATTAAGCGCGGCAAACTACCTGGCATGACCGAGGATGACCTCGAACAGGCAGGCGGCATGGTTGTGCTCGCGATGGGGAAAATGGGCGCGCACGAGCTGAATTATTCGTCTGATATCGACTTGATTTGCCTCTTTGACGAAACTCGCTTTGAGCACGCTGATTTTCACGATGCCCGTGCCGCCTTGATCAAAGCAACCCGCACGATGAGTGGCTTGCTGAGCGATCTGACCGCTGAAGGCTATGTCTTTCGGACTGATCTGCGCTTGCGCCCTGACCCTGCTGTCACGCCGGTTTGTCTGGGGATGGAAGCCGCGGAGCGTTATTACGAGAGCCTTGGCCGCACATGGGAACGCGCCGCGTATATCAAAGCGCGGCCCTGTGCTGGCGATATCGCAGCGGGAGATCGGTTCTTGGAGGGGTTGCGGCCCTTCGTTTGGCGCCGGCATCTGGATTTCGCCGCCATCCAAGACGCCCATGATATGCGCCTCGCGATCCGTGAGCACAAAGGTCTTGGCGGTCCGATCACGCTGCCGGGCCATAACATGAAGCTGGGACGGGGCGGCATACGCGAAATAGAGTTTTTCACGCAAACCCGGCAATTGATTGCAGGCGGGCGCGATGCGGAGTTGCGCGTGCGTGGCACCGTGCAAGGACTGTCGGTTCTTGCCGCCAAGGATTGGGTGCCGGACACGACAAGCCTTGAGTTGGCAGATCACTATACGTTTCACCGCACGGTCGAGCACCGTATGCAGATGGTTCAGGACGCACAGACCCACCAACTTCCCAAGACGGATGAAGGCTTTGATCGGCTGGCGGCGATGATGGACCGTGACGTTACAGAGCTGCGCACCGAACTGACAGAGCGGCTCGGGGCGGTGCACGGGCTGACCGAAGGCTTTTTTGCTGCCTCGCGCGCCACACCCGAAGCCGAGCCACCCGAACATGTCTTTGACGCTGCGGTTCTGGACCGGTGGCCAAGTTATCCCGCGCTGCGCAGCGAGCGTGGCTCTGCCATTTTTGAACGGTTAAAACCCACGCTGTTGGCCAAGCTGGCCGAAGCCGGAAAACCCGCCGAAGCATTGCTGGCATTTGACGGTTTTCTCGCAGGATTGCCCGCCGGGGTGCAACTTTTTTCATTATTGCGTGCCAATCCTCAACTTTCGGATTTGCTGATTGATATTGTCACGGCTTCTCCGGCCTTGGCCACGTATCTTGCGCGCAATGCTGCCGTCCTAGACGCCGTTATCGGTGGGGATTTCTTTTCTGAATGGCCGGGGCAGGCGACCCTGACGGAAAACCTCACAACCCGCTTAGAAGCCGAGCAGGATTACGAAAGCCAGCTTGATAGTGCTCGTGTTTGGGCCCGCGAATGGCATTTCCGTATCGGGGTTCACCACCTGCGGGGGCTGACTGATGCGCAGGCGGCTGGGGTGCAATACAGCGACTTGGCGCGTGCTGTCCTTGCAGCGATCTGGCCAGTTGTGATTACTGAATTTTCCAGACGCTTTGGACCTCCTCCGGGGCAGGGTGCTGTGATCCTTGGTATGGGTTCACTGGGTGCTGGGCAATTGACGGCAACCTCTGACTTGGATGTGATTGTCATTTATGACCCGGCGGATGTAGAGGCCTCGACCGGTCCGCGCTCGCTGCCTTCGCGGCAATATTATGCGCGCCTGACGCAAGCGATGATCACGGCAATGACTGCACCTATGTCGCAAGGTCGGCTTTATGAGGTCGACATGCGCTTGCGCCCGTCCGGCACCAAAGGACCGGTAGCAACGAGCTTTTCGTCCTTTTGCAACTACCAACAATCCGAAGCTTGGGTGTGGGAGCATCTTGCCTTGACCCGTGCGCAGGTGGTTGCTGGGCCGGATGCACTTGCCAAACAGGTCGAGGCTTTCCGTTTAGAACTTTTGTCGCAAAAGCGCAATCCGGTGCATATCCTGTCTGAAACGGCTCAGATGCGCGAACGGATCGCGGCCGCGAAATCCCCCGCCGGGGTACTGGATGCCAAGATTGGCCCGGGCCGCTTGCAAGATATTGAGCTGTTCGCCCAAGCCGCAACGCTGATCGCTGGGGCCGCAACACGCGACATTCCATCTGGGATCGCAGCAGCAGAATCATCCGGGCTGTTAGGACCAAAGGATACTGAAGCGCTGCAGCACGCTTATACCCAAGCTTGGGCGCTTCAATCGGTGTCGCGCCTGCTGTCTGCGACGCCGTTGGAGGCGCAGAATTTGGGCCAAGCGGCACGGTCGTTTATCATTCGCGCATTGTCCGAAACGCCTGAAAGCGACACGCTGGCTGATCTGGAGGCGCTGTTGAGCCAGAGGTTTGACGCCGCCGCACAGATCATTACGTCAGCGTTAGGCGCGCCTAAGCAGGAGAATGAACCGTGAGCAAAGGCGATGCGGAAGACCCCAAAGGCCTCATTTTTGAAGCCTACCAGATTGAGGGCATCACGAAACCCGAATGCCGGACGATATTTCTTGATTGGGCACTCAGCTTGCCGTCTGAGTTTGACACCACCGCGACGATCCGGGTGCTGTTGGCGCGTTATGGCACGAGCGGCGATCACCCGATGAATGACGTGCTGTCCGAAGGATTGATCAGCATCGCAACACCGCGCCGCCGGGGCGGTTGGCGAAGCCGCGCACGGGACTAAATCCACTACCATTGGGGGAAAAAGCCCCTAAATGGTCCTGTGAATTTCATGCAATTGCCTAAGTGCAGCCTTATTTCACCCTCAACGTGAATCTCAGAAAAAAACATACGGGGCCGCTTTGAACAGCCCCAGAGGAGAGTTGAGATGATGCGTATGAAATTGATTGCAGCCCTTACTGTTGGTGTCGCTCTGTCCGCTTGTGGAAGCGTAGATTTTGCCAGCCGCAACGCGCCTTTTGAAGTACATAATGCGCCAAGCCTGGCCTTTGCAGACAACAACACAACAACAATTCAAGGCCCGTATGAGGCCGGTACAGCGCAGGCGTACCAGACAGCACCCACAGAGCCGACGGAAATGCCGGTCCAAATCCTGAACCGCGTGAGCGTGCAGCAAGTTAACGTGCTTGTACCGCAAAGCCTGCGCGTCTCGGAAGCAAACCGCTATTACCCCAGCGGTGATATCGTGTGGCGTGAAGACCCCATCGGTAACCGCCACGCTCAAGTCCAGCAGATCTTTCAAAATGCACTGGCCGCTGGAACCCAAAATCTGGATGGCGATGTGCCTGTCGTAATCGATGTCGTGGTCGAGCGTTTTCACGCCCTGACCGAAAAAGCCCGCTATACCGTTGGCGGCGTACACTCGATCCGCTTTAACATGGTGATCCGCGATGCCGAAACCGGGCAGGCGCTTTCGGCCCCACGGGTTGTTCGCGCTGATCTGGACGGTTTTGGTGGCCAGCAGGCGATCAACGCAGAAGCCCGTGGCGTGACCCAGAAAGTGCGCATCAGCAACCATCTTGCGGAAGTCATTCGCCAAGAATTGTCGCGCCCCGAAGGCTATGTAAACGCCAATCTCGGTTTCTTTCAGGCCGTCAACAAAATCTAACCTTTTGTTTGACGAACGAAACCCATAGGAGGGGCGCTATGACAATAGCGCCCTTTTCAACGTCTCACCCTCTTCCTGTAGTCCGGCTTCGGCCCAAGACGAATGCCCGTGCCATCCGGCATGGCGCGCCTTGGGTCTATGCCAATGAGCTGGTCACCGACCGCCGCACTAAAGGGCTGGTCCCCGGTGCGATAGCGCTCCTTGAAGATGAACTGCGCCAACCTTTGGGTGTGGTGACGGTCAACAACAATTCCAAGATCATCGCGCGGATGATGGATCAAGATCCAGAAGCCGTAATCGATCAAGCGTGGATGGCTAAACGCCTGGCCCGCGCCTTGGACCTGCGTAACAAGCTTTATGATGCGCCATACTACCGGTTGGTACATGCCGAAGCTGACGGCCTGCCGGGCGTTATTATTGACCGCTTTGGCGATACCTGCGTGATCCAACCCAATGCAGCATGGTCTGATGCGTTAATTGAACCGCTGACGGCCGCGTTGATCGAGGTGACTGGGGTCACTTGCGTGCTCAAGAACGCCGCTGGCCGCACCCGCAGCCTTGAGGGGCTTGATGATGTCAGCTCCGTCTTGGCCGGCACCGTACCCGATGGGCCAGTGCCTGTACCGATGAATGGCGCAATCTACATGGCCGATCTGACAGGTGGCCAGAAAACGGGCCTGTTTTATGACCAACGCCCCAACCACGCGTTTACAGCGTCGCTTTCACGCGGTGCGCGGGTGCTGGACGTGTTTGCGCATGTCGGTGGCTTTGGCCTTGCCGCTGTTGCAAATGGCGCGGTGAGCACGGTTTGCGTTGATGGTTCTGCCCCAGCGCTTGAGCTTGCCAGCCAAGGTGCGGCAGCCATGGGCGTGTCGGATCAACTGACAATCCGTCAAGGCGATGCATTCGATATGCTTGCCAAATTGCGGGCCGAAGAGGAGCAATTTGACGTGGTGGTCTGCGATCCTCCAGCTTTTGCACCTGCCAAACCTTCGTTAGAAGCAGGCTTACGCGCCTATGAACGCGTCGCACGTCTCGCAGCTCCACTTGTTGCGGAAAACGGTATTCTGGTTCTGTGTTCCTGTTCGCATGCTGCTGATATGACGCAATTCCGTGGCGCATGTGTGCGCGGCATTGGCCGTGCGGGTCGGCATGCAACGTTGATCCACACCGGATCTGCCGGTGCCGATCATCCACAACTGCCGCAGCTGGCAGAATCGGGCTACCTTAAATCGCTGTTCTTCCGGATCTGACGTGAAAGTTCTGCTAGACGCATGTGTGCTTTACCCCACGGTGATGCGCGAAATGCTCTTGGGCGTCGCGGCGCAGGGGGCATATACCCCGCTCTGGTCACCGCGCATCCTCGAAGAATGGGCCCGTGCCGCACGCAAGATCGGCCCAGAAGGCGAAATTCAGGCACGCGGCGAAGTTGCGCGCATTTCTGCGGCGTTTCCCAAGGCAGCGATTGAACCCGGCGAGGGGGTGCTCAGACGGCTTTGGTTGCCCGATCCAAATGACATTCATGTGCTGGGGGCCGCGATAACGGGCTATGCGGATGTGATCGTCACCATGAACGCCAAAGATTTTCCGCGCAATATATTGGCCGAAGAGGGCGTGTCGCGCGCAGACCCCGATGCCTTTTTATTCGGCCATTGGCAAGCCAGCCCTGAGGCTGTGCAAAGTGTGGCTGATAGCGTTTTGGCAGAGGCGCAACGGTTATCCGGACTTCCTTGGGAAATGCGTCGGTTGCTGAAAAAGGCGCGCCTTCCGAGATTAGCCAAGGCGCTGAGCAACAAGAATTAGAACTTCGGGTACAACATAAGTAGCGCCGCGTAACCTATTGAATTATTTATCCCATTTCGACTGAAGGGTCGTTAGTGCCGCAATGCGCTCGTCCGTCTTGGGGTGACTTAGTAACCAAGCTGGCGCGCGCCCGTGGTTGCTCTGTGTCAGGGCTTCAAGCTTTTCAAATAGCGAAATCTGTGGGGCCACGCCGATCCCGGCCTTGGTCAAAAGGGCTGCGGCATACGCGTCCGCTTCATATTCATCGCTGCGTGAAAGCTTTGCTGCCAGCAGCGTTGTTAGCGTATTGGCGATCCACATTCCGATCCCCGGAATAATCCGGCTTAGGATCATGCCAAGCGCCATACGCATCGCATTCTGTCCCGAAAAATCGATCATCCTTCGCCGTGAATGACCCAAGGCGACATGTCCCAACTCGTGGGCGATAACACTGGCAAGTTCTTCTGCGGTTACTTCGCCGGCGCGAAATTTGTTATAAAAGCCGCGCGTGATGAAAATCCGCCCATCAGGTGCCGCAAGGCCGTTTACCGGCTCAATCTCATAAATATGGACTTTGATCCGGTCTAGATCCAGCGCGCGCGCCATCTTGTTGCTCATCTCATTAAGCTTGGGGTCCACAAGCACGGTGGATTTTTCATCAAGCTCCTTGGCTGTACGCCAGGCCGAAAAGCGGTACATTGCTACGCCGTAGGCGATTGCCAGCAGGATGGGAAGGACGCGTATCATGTATGTTATATGGGTCCGTAAGGGGGGCAGGGCAAGCGATTGCCCCACCTCTTTTTAACGTTAGCCAAACTAGAGATTAGACAAGTTTGGCATCCATGGTGATTTCTGCGGTCATCAGCTTTGAGATCGGGCAGTTTTCTTTGGCTGTTTGAGCGGCCTCTGCGAACTGCTCCTCTGTGGCGTTTGGGATTTTCGCCGTTACGTCCAAATGGATTTTTGGGATCGAAAAACCACCGTCACTTTGCTCCAGATATACTGTCGCCGTAGTTTCGATGCTATCAGCGACCAGATCATGGCCACCCAGCACCATCGACAGCGCCATTGAGAAACAAGACGCATGTGCCGCCCCAATCAGCTCTTCTGGGTTTGTGCCAGCGCCGCCTTCAAACCGGGTGTTAAATCCGTAAGGTTGGTTGTCCAAAACGCCTGTTTGCGTCGACACTTGGCCTTTGCCAGTCTTTAGATCGCCTGACCATTTGGCAGAGCCCGTTTTTTTGATCGCCATCTGAATTTCCTCTCATTGATTTCAAGGGTATCGTATCGCGAAAAAGACAACATTTCCGGCCGCTTACCGGGTCAGCGCCTTCATTCCGCGCGACAAACCTTCCAAGGTCATGGGAACCATTGCATCAGCCCCAAAAATCTCGCGGATCATCGCGATGGACTGGGTGTATTCCCAGTATTTTTCCGGGATCGGGTTGATCCATAAATTACTTTGCCACTGGTCTTGCGCGCGGGTCAACCACGTCGCTCCTGCTTCGGCGTTCCAATGCTCGCTGGCACCACCAGCGTAAGCGATCTCATAAGGTGACATCGACGCATCACCCACAAAAATGCACTTATAATCGGGCCCATAGGTGCGAAGTACTTCGTGGGTTGGCAGTTGCGCATCCCAGCGGCGCCGGTTGTCGCGCCATACGCCTTCGTACAGGCAGTTATGAAAATAGAAATATTCCAGATGCTTGAATTCTGCGCGCGCGGCAGAAAAAAGCTCTTCGACCACTTTGATATGCGGGTCCATGGATCCGCCAACATCAAGGAACAATAGAACCTTCACAGCATTGCGCCGCTCCGGCCTGGTTTTCACATCGAGATATCCGTGTTCGGCCGTGGCGCGGATGGTGCCGCCCAGATCAAACTCTTCTTGCGCGCCATCACGTGCCCAACGGCGCAGACGTTTTAGCGCAACCTTGATGTTGCGCGTTCCCAATTCAACGCTGTCGTCAAAATTGCGAAACTCGCGTTTGTCCCAAACCTTGACCGCGCGCTGGTGGCGCGAGCCGTCCTGACCGATCCGCACTCCTTCGGGGTTATAGCCATAAGCCCCAAACGGCGAGGTACCCGCCGTGCCGACCCATTTGCTGCCGCCCTGATGCCGGCCTTTTTGCTCTTCGAGACGTTTCTTCAGCGTCTCCATCAGCTTATCAAACCCACCAGCGGCCTGAATTTCGGCCATTTCTTCGGGGCTTAGGTGCTTTTCGGCCATTTTCTCTAGCCATTCGCGGGGTAATTCAACGGCCTCAAGCACATCTTCCAATTGGATATTTTCGATCCCCTTGAACGCGGCGGCAAAAGCCTGGTCGAATTTGTCGATGTTGCGCTCGTCCTTCACCATCGCGACCCGCGCGAGGTAATAAAACGCATCAACGTCGTAGGTCACAATGCCAGCGGCCATTCCATCAAGGAATGCGAGGAATTCGCGCAAAGAAACGGGTAGTTTATGTCGGCGTAGCTGATCAAAAAAGGGGAGGAACATGTGCGTCCCCTCAGCTGGTCAGACGGTCAATGATTACGGTTGCGAACATGCCGACAATGACAAAAGCAAGGCCGTAACCGGCCGCGTATTGCGCGATATCCTTGCGGTTGCCGCGCCTGCGTTTTGCGGTTGTCCCGCCAATAATCGCCCCAAGAAGTGCAGCCGCAATTACGATCATTGCAATGTCCTATTTATCCTTTGCGCGGGTTCAGCGAGGCGACCTCGTTGAGTTTTGCCCGCACAGCCCAATCAGGTCCAAAGCCGTAGCGCGCCCATCCCAGACTGTCCAGTCTGACCGAACTGGCCTCAAGCGGTCTGGTTTGCAGTTCAAGCGCTTCGGCGCGCAACATCATCAGTGTGGCAAGCAGCGCGGCGTTTTCAGCTTTGCGCGCGGCTTGTGTATGTGGGGCAATCAGCCGCAGCGCGCCGTCCCCATCGCCTTGCGAAACGGCCTGTGCCGCCAATTGGGTGGCAACATAAGAACGGTGCAGGCTGGTTTCGGGGGCGGCCTTGTAAACACGATCAGCCGTTCGAAAATGGCTGTGTGCTGCGACAGAGTCGCTTGATTGCAGCACTCGGCCCATGGCGTAATGCGAAAAAGCGAGCCGGTGATCCGTCCATCCCTCGGCTTCAGCAATTTGGATCGCGCGCGCGGCCGAATTGCGTCGGTTGGCGCTGGATGTCTGAGGTCCCAGCGCTTTTTCGATCGCTTGTTTCCATGCTTGCGGTGTTGGGCCCACGCGTAGCGCTGCAACACGCGCGCCGCCAGGGTTCATCCGGGCCAAAATGCCGGGCAGGGCAGCTGCCACTGCGTTGCGGTCCATACCGGTGCGCAGTTCTGGCGCATACGTAATCCGCAGCATCAGCATGTCAAAGCCGGTCAGAACGGTATGAACATTGTCATCGTTGAAAACCGAATTCGGCAACCGGTACAAATCGTTGAGCGGTCCCAGCGCTTGGGCCAGTTCTTCGTGCAGGCAATCGCGCGCCTCTTGGGGGCTGACATCACTAGGAAGGAAAATCGCGAGCTTTTTGCGTTCGCGCAGCAGCGCCCAGTTGGTTTTGTCCTTGCGCCGGGCTTTTCGGTATTCGCGCAATGATGACACGTTAGGGGCCACAAAACAGGCCGCATTGGGGAGTATTTTGCGGATTTCATCTCGAGTGACTGCTTGAATGGTGATGTTGGCTGGCCCACGGGAGGACTGGGTGATTGCAATGCCGGCCTCGTTGCGCAGCCGTTCCAGTAGGCGGGTTAAATCATGCTGCATCGTTGGGAGCGGTGTGCCGGTGACCGTGACAGAAATCGGCCCTTCAAAGCGGGTAAAGACGGGCAGGGCGCGCCCGTTTTCCAATGAAAATGACAGATCCAGAAAATCACGCGCCAAATCGCTGTTGGCACGCGGAGAAATCCGATGCGCCTCGCCCGCAAACACTTTGACCGGTGGCAGAGAGGTTTCTGCAATAACTGCGCGCCGCGTCACGCCCGTTTCAGCTGAAGGCACACAGGCTGCCAGCAACATCACAAATGACAGCGCCATACGCCCCTTCATCGTGCGGTGACCTTGCGGTCAGGCCACGTCATCGAAGCTGCGCACCGCGCAAAAATCGAGCGCATAACCCGCGCCGGGAGAATAATCATAGAGCCTGCCTTTTCGCCTCTGTCAGAGGTCTATCGCCTCCGTACTCTCCCAGCTTAGGGGCGAATCTAGGAAAAACAACGACAAAACCGGCAGTTGGCGGATGCGTGCCCTATCGTTGCCCCCGTGCCATAAAGGCGAGCCGCTCAAAAAGATGCACGTCCTGCTCGTTCTTCAACAGCGCCCCATGAAGCTTGGGCAATGCGGTCTTTCCATCATGCTTGAGGTCTTCAGCATCCATGTCCTCTGCCAAGAGCAGCTTGAGCCAATCAAGTACTTCGGATGTCGACGGCTTTTTCTTGAGCCCTTGTTGTTCACGAATATCGTAAAACTGGGTCAAGGCAGTGGTGAGCAGGTCTTGTTTGATGTTCGGATGGTGCACGGCCACGATCTGCTTGAGCGTCTCCATCTCTGGAAAGCGAATGTAGTGGAAAAAGCAGCGGCGCAAAAACGCGTCCGGCAGCTCTTTTTCATTGTTAGAGGTGATGATGACGATAGGGCGGTGCACGGCTTTGACCATCTCGCCGGTCTCGTAAACGTAGAATTCCATCTTATCGAGTTCTTGCAGCAAGTCGTTGGGGAATTCGATATCGGCCTTGTCGATTTCGTCGATCAGCAGCACAACTTTGCCCGTCGCCTCAAACGCCTGCCATAGCTTGCCTTTGCGAATGTAGTTGGACACATCATGTACGCGCTCTTCGCCCAACTGGCTGTCGCGCAGACGACTTACGGCATCATATTCATAGAGTCCTTGTTGCGCCCTTGTGGTGGATTTGATGTTCCATTCAATCATAGGTAGTCCAAGCGCGGAGGAGACCTGACGCGCCAATTCCGTCTTGCCGGTGCCAGGTTCGCCTTTGACGAGTAAAGGGCGCTCCAGCGTAACAGCAGCGTTGACAGCTATCTTGAGGTCATCTGTGGCGACATAGTCATCTGTGCCTTGGAATTTCATAACGGTTTCAATCTCCTGTGAGGCGACGTTGCTTTCCGTCTTTTAGCCATATTACGCACCAATTGTGTAGTGACAATCGCTGGGGCCTAGGTTAGACGCAGCCTCAAGTAAGAGATAGCGAAGGGACAGGTCCTCGTGTCAGATTTGAAGTACGCTAAGGGGAAAAAAATGAAGCAGGAAGTGTTTCTGCCGGATGATTACGTCCCGGCCGATGACGAGCCGTTCATGAATGATCGGCAAATCGAATATTTTCGCCGCAAGCTGCTCAACTGGAAGGTTGAACTGCAAGCCGGCAGTCGTGATACGATCGAAGCATTGCAGGACGGTACCCGCAATATTCCCGATGTCACGGACCGCGCAAGCGAAGAAACGGACCGCGCACTTGAGTTGCGGACACGGGATCGCCAACGCAAATTGGTCAGTAAAATTGACAGCGCACTGCGCCGCATCGACGAAGATGAATTCGGCTTTTGCTCAGTAACTGGCGATCCGATTTCACTCAAGCGTCTTGATGCCCGGCCCATCGCCACGATGAGCCTAGAGGCCCAAGAAAAGCACGAGCGCCGCGAAAAAGTACACCGCGACGACTGATCGCGCTTTGAAGAACAGAAAGAAGCGCCGTAGTGAAAACTGCGGCGTTTTTTCGTAAGCAAAAGCAGGATGCTATGAAAATCAGCAATGCGATTGTGATTGGTGCCGGTGTGGCGGGGCTCGCGACTGCCACGGCGCTGGCGCGGCAAGGCATTGCGGTGACGGTGCTTGAACAAGCAGACGCCATCCGTGAAATCGGTGCAGGCTTGCAAATCAGCCCCAATGGCCTTGCTGTTCTGCGCGCACTTGGGCTGACCCGCGTGTTGGCAGCTTACCATCCCGTTACCGCGCAGGCTGTGGTTCTGCGTGCTTTTGACCAGCCGGATTCAGGCCCCGTCGCGCGGCTGGACCTGAGCCGGTACAGCGCCGAGCACCGCTATCTTTTTGTGCACCGCGCTGATCTGATCGCTTGCCTGCAAAATGCCGCACGCCAGGCCAATGTCAGTTTTGAGATGAACGCTCATGTCGCCCGCGTTATCCCCGGTGCGATGCCAACCTTGCACATGGACGATGGGTCCACCCGCAAAGCAGAGCTGATCGTGGGGGCTGACGGTATCCGTTCAGTCGCGCGCGGCGTGTTGAACGGGGCAGATGCGGCAACATTCTCAGGTCAGGTGGCATGGCGCGCGGTTGTTCCAAACAGTGTCGATCACCCAGATGTGGCGCAGGTGACGATGGGGCCGGGGCGCCATTTGGTGAGCTATCCTTTGCGCGGTGGCAAGTTGGTTAATCTGGTTGCCGTGGAAGAGTGCAAAGAGTGGGCCGCAGAAGGCTGGATGCAGGCGGACGAGCCCGAAAACCTACGCGCTGCCTTTGCAGATTTTGGCGGTATGCCGGCTAAAATGCTGAACGCTGTGCGCGACGTGACTTTGTGGGGCCTGCATCATCATCCCGTAGCGCAACAGTGGACCGCGCAGGGCGTGGCGCTTGTTGGGGATGCAGCACACCCCACGCTGCCGTTTTTGGCGCAAGGGGCCAATATGGCGCTCGAAGATGCGTGGGTGCTGGCTGATTGCATCACAAAGGGCCTGCCGCTTGAAATCTATCAGTCGCGCCGCCACAAACGCGTCACCCGTGTCATTCGTACGGCCAAGGGCAACGCGCGGCGCTATCACTTGCGCCCCGGTCCGGTCCGCTGGGCCGCGCATACCGGCCTTCGGCTGGGCAGCACGTTTGCACCGGGGGTGATGCTGGGCGCGTTTGATTGGCTCTATAAGACCGACGTCACGAAATAGGCCGCCACAAATGCGGCGGCCCAGTCTCGTTACGCTTTGGCGCGCTGCACCATGCCAAAAAGATCACGGGGATCATCGGGATCGGCCAGCAAATCCAGCGGGTGAAAATACTCCGTCCCGCGGATCTGATCGCGCACATAGCGCAAGGCGGAAAAATCTTCGATTGCAAAGCCGACGCTGTCGAAAAGAGTAATCTGCTTGTCGTCGGTGCGCCCCTTGGCCTTGCCGGTCAGGACTTCCCAAATCTCGGTCACGGGATGGTCGGCTTCCAGCTGTTGGATTTCGCCCTCAACGCGGGTTTGCTCAGGGTATTCTACAAAGATGCCCGCGCGGTGCAGGATCGCGGGTGCAAGCTCGGTCTTGCCCGGGCAATCGCCACCAATGGCGTTGATGTGCACACCGGCCCCGACCATGTTGTCGGTTAAGATCGTGGCATATTGCTTGTCCGCCGTGCAGGTCGTGATGATCTGTGCACCCAGCATCGCATCCTCAGCAGAGGTGCATTGCACGACCTTAAGCCCATGGCCTGCAAGGTTTTCAGCACATTTCGCAGTGGCCGCTGGGTCAATGTCATAAAGCCGTACTTCGTCAATGCCGACGATGGCTTTCATTGCAAGGCTCTGGAATTCGGACTGCGCGCCATTTCCGATCATCGCCATGACATGGGCGCCTTTGGGGGCCAGCGTCCGCGCCACCAAAGCTGACGTCGCCGCCGTGCGCAGCGCCGTCAGAATGGTCATCTCGGAAAGTAAAACAGGGTATCCCGTGGCCACATCGGACAAAAGACCAAAGGCGGTGACCGTCTGCAAGCCGTCTGCGGTGTTATCAGGGTGGCCGTTCACATATTTGAAACCGTAGACGTCCCCATCAGAGGTCGGCATCAGCTCAATCACGCCAACATCAGAATGGCTGGCGACGCGCGGTGTCTTGTCGAACTGCTCCCAGCGTTTGAAATCTGTCTCAATGGCGTCGCAAATCCCGCGCAGCATCGGCTCAATCCCGACGTGGTGAATAAGCTTCATCATGTGATCAACGGATACGAAGGGCACGAGGGCCTTGGCGGATGGGCTGTTCATGTTCAGGTCTTTCTAAATTCGGGGAGTTTCCGGGGCTGTACGAAAATGAGGCCGCCGGATCAAAAGCGCGTTTTGGGGAAGGGGGGGTTAAAACGCCCTTGTTGGACGATCAAAGACACTGCGGCCTAGGGCCGACGCGGCAAGATCCACCATCAGCTGTGCAGTGCGGCCGCGCTCATCTAAAAATGGGTTCAACTCGACCAGATCCAGCGCTGTCATGAGACCACTGTCATAGAGCATCTCCATTACCAGATGACCTTCGCGGACCGTCGCGCCGCCCGGCACCGTGGTCCCGACCGCAGGCGCAACTGCGGGATCCAGAAAATCTACATCCAGCGACACATGCAGCAGGCCATTTGCGGCGGTGACTTTTTCCAAGAACTCAGTCAGCGGGCGGGCGATGCCGGTCTCGTCAATCTCGCGCATATCGACACGCTGGATTTTGGTTTCCTGCAATGCTGCGCGCTCCGCTGCATCTACAGAACGCAGTCCAATGATGGCAATGTTTTCTTGGGGTAAATCATAGGGCAGGGCCGGGAACCCATCAAATCCTTCTCGCCCCGTTACATAGCCCAAGGGTGTGCCATGAAGATTGCCACTGTCGGTGCTTTGGGGCGTGTGGAAATCGCTATGCGCATCAAGCCAGAGGACAAACAGCGGGCGACCCATCCGTTTTGCATGGCGCATTGAGCCCAGTACAGACCCCAATGCCAGCGCATGATCGCCGCCCATCACAATAGGCAAACCGTCATCAAGGGCGGTGTCGTTGGCATCTGCTAACGCTTCGGTCCAACCGATCGTTTCAACCAAAGCGTGGAGTTTGGCATGCGGGGTTTCAACAAAGGGGGCCGGTGCGACGTTGCCGCGGTCTTGGACGGTGTGGCCCAAATCAATCAAAGCTTCGGCCAGACCGGCAGTGCGGTAGGCGTCCGGACCCATCAGGCAGCCCCGACGGCGTTTGCCGCTGTCCATAGGTGCGCCGATCAAAATGCAATTGCGGTGTGTCACAACAAATCTCCAACTTGGTTTTTATCTTGATACGCGTCAAAAGGAGTGTATGAATAGATATATTTTTGATCAAAATGGTCAAAAGATATGCAAAATGGATAGCCAAAATGGACGAAACGGACGAACGGCTGATTTCTGCGCTACGTCATGATGCGCGGGCACCTTTGTCCACGCTTGCTGCCAATCTGACGTTGTCGCGCGCGACAGTGCGCGCTCGGATTGCGCGGCTTCAGGCGCGCGGCGATATTGTGGGCTTTACCGTGGTGACGCGTGCCGATGTGGCGCGTGATCCGGTGCGCGGGCTGATGATGATCGGTATTGAAGGGCGCGGCGCCGACCGCATCACACGCGTTCTTTCTGGCATGCCAGAGCTGCGCGCGGTTCATTCGACCAATGGCCGCTGGGACGTGATCGTAGAAATTGGTACCGAAACACTTGCGCAATTTGATGTCGTACTAAGCCGCATCCGCAAATTAGATGGTGTGACGACAAGTGAAACCAGCTTGCTTCTGAGTACGCGTAAATCGGGAACAGTCTAACGGCGGGCGGCTGCGATCCACAATCCAGCTAGGATCAGCGACAACACCATGTTCCATCCCGCCATGCTAAGGCCGGCCATTTGCCACGCGATGTCGTCGCAACGTACCAGCGGAGCGTCCATAATTTGGCTCAAAAGCTCATCCGCGCTAAGGCCGCCGATGGCACCGGATGTGCAGGTGGTTGGACCTTCCCACCAGCCTTGTTCAACCCCGGTGTGATACAGCCCGATATTTGCGCTCACGAGTGCTGCGATGGCACCGATCCATGCCAATTGTACGCGGTTCAGGACAAGTGCCAAAACCCCAATGGCGATTGCCACCGCATGCGGCCAACGTTGCCACAAGCACAGCTTGCACGGGGCCATGCCGCCCAAATGTTGAAAGCCGAATGCCCCCAGCAGCAGGGCCGCGGAACCCAAAGTTGCCAGTATGATCAGGATGCGCGGGTTCATAAGTACTTCACCACGATGAAGCCGCCGATGAGAAAGGCAAGGAATACGGTAAACACGATTCCCAAACGACGTTCGATAAAGTCGCGGATCGGTGCGCCAAACTTCCAGAGCAGACCTGCGACAATGAAGAACCGCAAGCCACGGGCAAGAATTGATGTGGTGATGAACACGCCCAGCGGCATTCCCGTCCAACCTGACATGATGGTGATGACCTTGTAGGGAAAGGGCGTAATGCCTGCGCCCAGAACCGCCCAAAATCCCAGATCGTTGAAACGGGTCGAGAACTCTTCCATTGCGTGCTCTTTACCCAGCGAGCTTAGAATCGGTTGCCCCAGCGTGTCAAAAGCCAGTGCGCCGATGGCATAGCCCAGCATTCCACCCAGAACAGACGCGACAAGCGCAACGCCTGCAATCAGAAACGCACGATTGGGTGCGGCTAAGATCATAGGGATCATAATGATGTCTGGCGGTATCGGAAAAAAGGAGCTTTCCACAAATGCGACAAGCGCCAGAACCCACAGTGCATGCGGGTGATCTGCAAGACTAAGCGTCCAATCATAGAGACGGCGGATCATGTGGGCGCTCCTTGGAATAAACTGCGGAAGGGACACCACCATTATGGCATCGGGTCAAGGGAATTTGCGCT
Source organism: Sulfitobacter sp. SK012 (assembly GCF_003352085.1). NCBI lineage: Bacteria > Pseudomonadati > Pseudomonadota > Alphaproteobacteria > Rhodobacterales > Roseobacteraceae > Sulfitobacter > Sulfitobacter sp. SK012. Next base: position 2,698,959 of record NZ_CP025804.1, on the reverse strand, counting down.
TGATACGGCTCGCGTTGCGCGCTACATGCGTCGCGTGGCCCGAGTGGCGGAATGGTAGACGCAGGGGATTCAAAATCCCCCGCCGCGAGGCGTGCCGGTTCGAGTCCGGCCTTGGGTACCAAGGTTTACGAGGTGTCGGTGGTGTAGGTGAATTGCTTACTCCCACCGACACCCACCTACTTTTCTTTACATGTTCCGCGCCCACGCTGATTTACGCCCGCTTGTAGGCGTGTCGGTCAGTATCTTTTCGGTAAAGTTTCACAGCCTGGTCTACCCCGAGTTTAACTTCGGCATCCGGCGCAGGGGGTTATTGCAGGCCGTTTACATTTAAGTAAACGGAGTAGAGCGAACTGGTTCCCGCGATGAACAAACGATTGAGCTTGGGTCCACCAAAACACAAATTACCGACCATTTCGGGGATGTGGATTTTGCCAATCAGCTGACCGCTTTGTGAGATGCAATGGATGCCGTCTGCCGCGGAGGCCCAAATGCGCCTGTCCACATCAAGCCGAAACCCATCAAATACGCCATTTGTGCAATCCGCAAATACCTTGCTTGCACCAACTAATTTTCCGTCGGATTTTACGGTCAACGCGCGAATATGCGCAGGTCCGTCGGGATCGTGCGTCACACCGGTATCAGATACAAACAGAACCGCTTCATCAGCACTGAAGGCCAGCCCGTTGGGTTTCACAAAATCAGTTGCCACTGCGGTGACAACGCCATCGACAGGATCAACGCGGTAGACATGGCACCCGGCTTGTTCGGGCTCTGCACGGTCGCCTTCATAGTCCATCATGATGCCGTAGGAGGGATCGGTGAACCAGATGGAGCCATCGGATTTCACGACCACATCATTGGGTGAATTGAGCGGCTTTCCCTTATGGCGGTCCGCAATGACCGTGACAGATCCATCGTGTTCCGTCCGCGTCACGCGACGGGTCAAATGCTCGCAAGAGATCAATCTGCCTTGCCCGTCAACAGTATTGCCATTGGTGTTGTTGGACGGCTGGCGGAAAGTTGAAACGGACCCGTCAGTTTCGTCCCACCGCATCATCCTGTTGTTGGGAATGTCAGACCAGACAAGATAGCGTCCCGCAGGAAACCAGGCGGGGCCCTCTGACCACCGTGCACCTGTCCAAAGCCGTTCGACCCGCGCATGCCCGATGATGCAGTTGTTGAAAGACGGGTCCAATGCCTCAAATCCTGTGCCTTCTAACAAGCCGTACATCTTATGTCCTTTTCTATGTGTGTGCGGCGCAAGCAGGGTTCCACCTGCGCTGCGCCAGTTTTGTGGTATGTTCCGCGACCAGTCAGGATGTTTGCAATTCGGGGTGCAACAGGGCCGCAGGAAAATCCTGATATGAAACAGGACGCAACCAGCGAACGATCGCCAAGGTCCCAACAGACGTTGCCCGGACGTCGGTGCTGGCGGGGAAGGGCCCACCGTGCATCATCGCTGAACAAACTTCGACACCGGTCGGGAAACCGTTGCACAACAATCGGCCTGCTTTTTCTTCCAGAACGACGGCCAGTTCGCGGGCCACATCCATATCGGCGTCGTCCATTTGTAGCGTGGCCGTTAGCTGACCTTCCAAGGCTTCGGCGACTGCCTTCATCTGATCGACGTCGTTACATTCGACCAATATCCCAGCCGCCCCAAAGACTTCGTGTTGCAAAGCGGGCGTCGCCATCCATGTTGCGGCATCAATTTTGAACACAGCGGGCAGGGCATGGCGGGGGGTGTCCGAGCGCCCACAAGATGAGATTTCCTCCATCAGGTCCGCCAAACCCAAAACCCCTTTTTGGTAAGCATCATGTATCCCATCCGTAAGCATCTTTTGCTCTGGAGCGTCCTTCAGGGCCGCCAAAGTCGCATCTGCAAATTTGTCAAAATGGGCACCACGCACCCCGACGATGATACCGGGATTGGTACAGAATTGACCTGCACCCATCGTGAGCGATCCAGCCCAGCCAGCACCAAGGGCAGCGCCGCGCGCTTCAATCGCATGCGGAAGCAGGAACACTGGGTTTACGCTCCCAAGCTCACCATAAAAAGGGATCGGCAAGGGGCGGGCGTGGCACAAATCAAACAGCGCTCTGCCGCCACCATATGATCCCGTGAAACCAACCGCACGAATTTCAGGGTGTTGAACCAGCGCCGCACCGATGACGCGACCTGGCCCTTGGAGGATTTGGAAGGTGCCCGCAGGCATGCCACAGATTTCGATCGCTTTAGCAATGGCTTGTCCCACCAGTTCGGCGGTGCCTGCATGTGCTTCGTGGCCTTTTACAATAACAGGGCAACCTGCGGCTAAAGCGCTGGCTGTGTCGCCTCCTGCCGTAGAAAATGCCAATGGGAAGTTAGAGGCACCAAACACCACAACTGGACCAATTGGCCGGTGCGTCAAACGGAGGTCAGAACGCGGCAGAGGGGCGCGATCTGGCAGTGCTTCATCGATCCGGACATCAAGATGTTCGTCCTTTTCGATCAGGTCCGCGAACATGCGCAGCTGACCCATTGTCCGACCTCTTTCACCATTCAGCCGGGCCTCTGGCAGGCCAGATTCGGCGCAACCTGTCTTGGTGATTTCTTCGCCCAGCAGATCGATCTGCTCAGCAATCGTGCGTAAGAACGCTGCGCGATCACCGCGTGAGACACTGGCGTAAGCACGAAAATCACGGCGCGCAGCATTACAGGCCGCATCAACCTGTGCGGTTGTCGCCTGTGCGAAAGCCATACCGTCTAGATCGGCGCTGACCCGCGTTTTGTCTGATCCCTGCCATGCGCCATCGATTAGATTTTTACCTGTGAGCATTGGTTATTTTCCCCATTTCAAAACAATTGGATCAAGCGGTTTGATCAAGCTTAGCAAACGCGCGCGAATTTCAGGATGCAGCGGTTCAATCGGATGGCGGCAGAACTCGGATTTGATCACGCCACCTTCGACCATCGCAGCCTTTGTTGAACGCCAACCGCACTGCCGGTTCTCGTGGTTGATAGCCATTGCAACACGACCGTAAGCCGCTGTTGCACCTTCCATATCGCCTGCGTTGTGCAACTCGATCACCGGCTTGATCTGATCCACAATCATGCCCGAGGTCATAGAACCCGTGGCACCGGCATCCAAATCAGCCAGCAATGTTATGGCTTCTTCACCATCAAATGGCCCTTCAATCGCCGCGCCTCCTGTGGCGATCAGTGCGCGCAATTTATTTGCGGCCATTGGGCACTCGATCTTGAAGAGCTTCACCATGTCGATCTCGTGGGCCATTTTGACCAAGAGCGGCACAGGCAAATCAACGCCAGACAAAGGGGCGTCTTGGATCATGATAGGGATGCCAACCTCGCCAACGGCTTGGAACTGCTCAAAAGTTTGCTGTGCAGTCCCTTTTAACAATGCGCCATGATAGGGCGGCATTAACATCACAATGTCAGCGCCAAGGTCTTTTGCAAACTGCGCACGCTCCACCGCGATTTGGGTGGCATAGTGACTGATCGTAACAATCACCGGCACACGCCCCGCGATATGCTCAACCGAGAGCCGGGCAAGCGTTTCGCGTTCTGCGTCCGAAATCAAAAACTGCTCTGAGAAATTGGCGAGGATGCAGATGCCATCCGCGCCTTGATCGATGATGCAATCAAGCACCCGTTTCATGCCCTCTAGATCAAGCGACCCGTCGGGATTGAAAGGTGTCGGTGCGACAGGCCAAATGCCTCTGTAAACAGCGCTCATCTGCTTTATTCCTCGATATCAAAGTTGTGTAGGTGCTTGTCGGAGATGGTGATGCCCAGCCCCGGAATATTGTCATCCAACTGCAGGAAACCGTCCACGGCTTCGGGATCACCTTCGAAGATATAATAGAACAACTCATTGCCTACCTCGACGTCAAAGACGGGGAAATACTCGGCGATTGGACAGTTCACATTGGCCATTGTCAGGTGATAATTGTGCATTTGGCCTGCATGCGGGATGACGGGGATTTGGTAGGCCTCAGCGATCGCATTGATCTTTTGGGCTGCCGTAATTCCGCCGACACGGTTCGTATCATATTGCAAAACACTGACGGCTTTTTTCTCGAGTAACTGCTGGCACCCCATGACGGAGAATTCATGTTCTCCGCCCGAGATCGGAATGATCCCCATCGCGTTCAGTTCGGCGTAGCCGTTAACATCGTCTGCAATAACAGGTTCTTCCAGCCAGCGCGGCTCGAACTTGGCCAGCTTGGGAAGCATGCGTTTGGCGTAATCAAGGTTCCAACCCATGTAGCATTCAAGCATCAAATCCACGTCATAACCCAGCACTTCGCGCAGGGCTTCGACCCGTTTGATGTTTTCGCGCATGCCTTTCATGCCGTCCTTGGGCCCAAAGCCAAAGCGGGTTTTGAACCCTTGGTAGCCGTGCTTTTGCGCCTCTTCGGCCTCAGCTTGCATGGATTCAATCGAACCCGAATATAGCTTTGAATAATAAACTGGGATCTTCTCTTTGGTGCGCCCGCCTAAGAGTTTGAATACCGGCTTATTCGTGAGTTTGCCCATCAAGTCCCAAATCGCCAGATCAATCGCAGACATCGCTGTCATACCAATGCCTTTGCGGCCCCAAGCATGGGAACGCCGGTACATCTTGTCCCAGATATAGGCGTAATCGAACGGGTCTTCCCCGATGACCATCGGCGCGTACCAATCATCAATGGCCTTCTTAACAACGGTAGGCGCGAGGGCCGCATTGCCAATGCCGATGGTGCCGTCATCTGTTTCGATCTCGCAGGTTAACCACTGGTGAAACCGGAAGGATGACATTGCGTCACCTTTATCCCACAACGCATCAGAAGCATTAGTGCAAAAGTTGCCCGATGGCGGCACGGTCGGACCTTTCCAGTTCCAGACGCGCGTGCGGATTGATTTGATTTTGGTCATAGCTGTGTCTCCTGGGATCGTTCGGCGTGGTGCGTCTTGGCCATGCGCACCAACAGATTAAAGGCCTGTCGTGTTGCGCTGACGTTGGCTTTGTTCTGGCCTGCGATATCAAAGGCGGTGCCGTGGGCAGGGGTTGCCGCAGGAATGGGCAAACCGCCCGCAACGGTCACACCCCGCTCAAACCCCAACAGCTTAATCGCGATTTGGCCCTGATCGTGGTACATCGTGACAACCGCATCCACTTCGCCACGTTTTGCTTTCAAAAATACGGTGTCAGACGGCCAAGGTCCTGTAACATTCATCTGCTTAGCCTGCGCTTTGGCAATCGCGGGTTCCAGAATGTCGATCTCTTCGCGACCAAATTTACCGTTGTCACCAGCATGTGGGTTAAGGGCTGCGACAGCAATTGATGGCCGTGATTTTCCCGCCCGAAGCAAAGTCTCATTCGCGAGGTTTATTGCTTTCAGAATGGCTTCTTGGGTGATGTTTTCGGCGACCTCTTTCAAGCCGATATGGCTGGTGACGCGCGTTGTCATCATGTCATCAAGGACATTGAGCTCGCTGTGATAGCCTTCATAACCAAGGTAGCGGGCCATATACCTGTGCTCGTCCTCGGCATTCAAACCTGCGCTGGTCATCGAAGCCTTGTTAAACGGCGCGAACAAGATCCCATCAACCAAGCCCGCTTGCGCAAGGTCCATGGCCTTGTCAAGGCACCGCAACGACGAACGCCCACCGGCTTCTGTCACTGTCGAAATCTGAATTTCGTCAGCAGAAATCGTTTCTAGATCAAGGTGATGCACACCTTCTTGGGCGGCTAGCTCGGCCTCAGTAATTGGGGTCAACGGAACCGGCAAATCAGCCTGCTGCGCGCCTTGTTCCCACAAGTGGCTGTCGCCGACCAAAACGATGTTGGCGGCCTCCGTAACACCCGTATCATTCAACAGCTTTGCGATCAGTTCAGGGCCGATCCCCGAAGGGTCCCCTGGTACAATTGCGATACGTGGTTTGCTCATGACAAGCCCTTCCAATGGTTAGAAAATCCGTCTGGTAAAATCACCATGACATCGGGTTCTTTGCCGGTTTCAAAGGTCTGCACGACCTCAAAAGTATCAAGGCTAAAGCGCTGAACTTGCTCGCAATCAATCGCGATGTAAGCAAAATCTTGCTCTGCATCCAAGCACAGCGCGAGCGGATTTGCAGGTGTATCCTGACGGTGCAATTCCTCGCCGGTTTCTTCGTCAAACACGCTGAACGATCCGCCAAGATGGTTCATCGTCACCAAGCGATTGCGTTTTGTATCGTGGTAAATGCGGCAAGGATCATTTGGCGTTGGAAACGAGCGGATCACCTTCAAAGTCTCGGTATCGATCATCGTCACAGTGTTTGAGATCCGGTTTGTCGTATAAAGCAACTTCTCGTCGGCGCGCATTGCCCGGCCCTCGGGTTTTTCTCCTGTCTTGATTGAAACAGGTGCAACGCTTGGATCGTATGGTTTGAACATAGTCACGTCGCCGGACGTCAGGTTCATGGAATATGCCGTTTCCCCGTCCGCGGTCAGTGCAAAGAGGTGAGATTTGGTGCCGCCCGTCGGCGTGATGTGGTCCCAACCTTGATCAAAGGCCCGGGGGTTTTCTTTGATCAGCAGATGCGCGGTCCATTCCGATAGAACATACAGACGGCCTTTCGCATCGAGGTCAATTCCATGAGGTCTGGCATGCTCGCCAAGATCATATGTATGCACGATCTGTTGCTTGCGGATGTCAATCACGATCACAGAGCGGCCGTCAGTGCCGTCGATGCCAGAATTCTGAACGCCGTAATGGCCGACATACGCATACTCAAATGCATCATCGACAACGAATTCATGAGGGTAGTCTGGCAATTCAACACGGCCCTGTCGGGCACCCGTTTCAATATCATACCAGCTTACACAGTGACTGCATTTTTCGATAAGCATCATCGATTGTGCCAAGAGAACCTCCAAAAAAAATCAATCTTGGTTTCGTCGGATTGCTTCAAACCCGCTATCACCAAGCCATTGTTGTGAATGTGCAAGGCCCAGCAACGCCGGGCCTTGCAGTGGTTTTATCGCTTCAATGCGCCAACGCCGGAGAAGCGGAAGGCTTCTGTTTCCAACGCGTTCAACTCGTCAGCTGACATTTGATCATGTGCGACAGTGATGCGGCCCAAGAAGACCAAAGGCAGTTCATCGCCTCGGTTTTCCAGATCTGCTTTGATGGCTTCGGCTGTTGCCGCGCCAACATCATCGCCCATGCGCATAGGTGTCGCGTCTAGATCGCCACGACGGATCGCATCCAACTCAAGGCCTGTGCCACCCCAACCGGTCGAGAAGATATCTTTGGTTTTCTCGGCCGCTACCTGTGCCTCAACGCTGCCCATTGCCATCGCGGTGTTGGCATTATGGATGACTTTGGCTTCTGGATAGGCTTGGAGGATCAGGCTTGTGCCTTCGTATCCACCTTCGGTCTGGTATTCGCCGTAGTGTTCGTAGGCGACGCTCCAGTTACCTTTTTCCATAACGCATTCCTTGAAATCACCTGAACGTTGGTTGTCGGTGATGCCTGGAATACCGCGGTTCATGGCCATAGTGACATCATTGCCCAAACGGCCAAGCATGTAGTCACACATGGTCAAAGCGCCTGCGGCAGAGGAGAAGTCAAACCAAGCTGCTGGTTGCGTTGCCAAATACTTGAGCGGCGTGTGGAAAGCCCAAACATAGGTGCTAAAGCCGTCGTTTCCGGACAGTTTTTCAATGTTATCGCCTTGAATGGCGAGCTCGGATGGTCCGAAGATCACATAGTCGTACAGATCTGCGTCTTGCTCGACTTGGTTGGCGTATGTCGCTTGCAAAGAATGCTCGACCTGACGGCTCGCAAACTCGGTTGTTTCATACGCGATACCCAACTGCTCAAGCCGTTTGGTCATCGCAAGATAGTTGCGCGCCCAAAAGTCTGAAGTATCTGCAGAAGGGTAGATCAGAGCAATCTGAACAGGATTATCTATCGAGCCGGTGAACGGTATGGCTTCTGCGCCAACCGCAGCTTGCAACGCTTCAAGTTTACCATCGGCGTTAACTTCGCCCGGCAGCCAGTGATCGCGGTCCGCAATCCCGGCCATCTCTTTAAGTGGCAAATGTCCATCTGCCATCGCCATACCAGCGCAGAGCACTGTTGTTGTAAGTAAAGTTGTCGTAAAGGCTTTCATCGTGGTTCCTCCCTATTGATGAAATGGTGGTGTCACACGGTGCGCCGAGGATCCTACCTCCCGGCGCACCACTTTTTATCTCTTAACCGCTGGGTGTTGGGTCAACTGCAAGCAGCGATCCCAAGACCAGCAACAGGGCCAAAAGGCCAAGGATGCCTAGAACAAATCGAAGCATCTTTTTGCCTTCAGGTGTGCTCAGGCCCGATAGCAACCCTTTGGCACCATCGCGGTCTTTCTTTTGCATCCAAGTGTACAGCGCGACCGAACTCACGATGACGACGCCAGAGGCGACGGATTGCCAAAAGAACTCGATACGCAAAGTGACCAGCGCGTTGATCATCATTGACAGCAAAAGCACGCCAGCAAATGATCCAATGATGGACGCCCGTCCGCCAAATAGTGATGTGCCACCCACAACCACGGCCGCGATAACGTGAAGGTTGAAGTAGGGCGCTGATGTCGCCTGCACGGCGTTCAATTTGCCGGTCAACATAAGGCCAGCAAGTGCTGCAGTCGCGCCCATCAAAACATACGCATAGATCTTGTGTCTGTTAACGGAAATCCCCGTCATTTCAGCGGCTTCAGGGTTGGACCCGATGGCAACCGTGTAGCGGCCAAAGTAGGTCTTTTTCAGCAGCCAATATCCCCCGATCATTGTCGCGATCCCGATGACGACAGGAATAGGTAGAAATCCAGGGATTTGGCCACGGCCGATGTCCGTCAAAAGGTCCGGGAACCTTGCGAGAACCAGCCCCTTGGCAAGAACCAAAGCAAAACCACGATAAACAAGGTCCATTGCCAAAGTACCAATCAAGTCAGGCACCTTTAGCTTTGTGATAACCAAGCCGTTGATTAGACCCATGGTGGCTCCCAACATGATCGCAATCGGAATAGCGACCCAGGCAGGAAAGCCATATTGCTTGATCAAAAAGGCCATCACGATAGCACTGAGGGCCGCGATGGAGCCGATCGACAAATCGATGCCACGCTGCGTGATGACAAAAGTCATCGCCATTGCCATTGGCATATAAAGCGCCGCGTCGATCAAGATTAGCTTCATGTTGCTGATGCGGAAATAGCGGGCGGGTTCGACCGCGCCCATGAACAAAAGGATGGCAAGGATCATGACCATGGGGCCAATGATTGCCAGATAGGGCTCGATCCGTTCGCCAAAGCTGCGCGGCGGAAGGTTTGTTGTTGTAGTTGTCATTGTATTTCCCTCAGGCTGCTTCTTCAGCGCCAACGATCAGACCGAGCACTTCTTGCTGGCTGCTTTCAGACGTCTTGACGACACCGGCACATTGGCCGCGCCGTTGAACATGGACGCGATCAGAAACCTGAAAGACGTCATCCAGCGAGTGGCTGATCAAGATAACGGCCAGCCCCTGCGCCTTGAGCGCCTCGATCAATTTCAAAGTACGTGCTGTTTCTTGTGGGCCGAGGGCCGCAGTCGGCTCGTCCATGACCAGCACCCGAAGCCCTTCGGTATAGACCGCGCGGGCAATAGCCACAGCTTGGCGTTGACCGCCAGACAGGCTTTCGGTCGCGGCATCCATGGAACGAAGTGTCAGGCCAAGGCGTTCAAACAACACACGCTCGGTCTCGGATCGCATCTTTTTGTTGTCGAGGACTGGAATGCCAAAAAAGCTCTTGGTCAGTTCATTGCCCAAAAACATGTTGGCGGCTGGATCAAGATGATCAGCCAAAGCAAGCGTTTGATAAACCGCATCGATACCTTTTGCGATGGCATCGGAGTGGTTGGTCATCTCCAGTGTTTCACCGCCAACCATGATCTGGCCTTCGGAAGGTTGATACACGCCTGTCAGAATTTTGATCAGTGTGGATTTGCCCGCACCGTTATCCCCAACAATTGCGAGAACTTCGCCAGCGTATGCATCAAGGTCGACATCGGATAGCGCGGTAACCCCACCAAATCGTTTTGAAATGTTGCGCATCTTGACCAATGGCTCAGACGACATAACGGCACCTTTCTTGAGTTTGCAAAGCTCCGCCATGTCCGGAAAGTCCGGAAAACAGAACGCTTTGAAATTTTTAAAAAATGGTGGCGAAGAAAGCCTTTCGACGCCACCAGTTCAGGGGAGGTTCCTTATTTGCCCCAGATCGCACCGTACGCAGCGCGATATGGCGAATCTGGATCAAACGAATTGCTGTCGCCGAGTTTGGCTAGTCCTTCTTGAGTCACCAAGGCCGGTGAGGTGATGTAACCCGAACATGCTTCCCCAGAAATCGCTCGGTTCAACTCATCCACAAGCTGCCAACCCTGAAGATTCAAGGGCTCGGCCACTGTGATTGCTTGGTACTGGCCTGTACGGATCCGCTGGAACGCAGCTTCTGAGCCATCGCCGGCCGATCCGGCAAGTGGCGCGCCGTCACCTTTGATGCCAGCAGCGGCGAGGGCAGGGCCCATAAAGTCAAAATACAGGTCATTGATCGCTAACGCGTGTGTCCAGCTGCTGCCATATTTTTGCAAAAGGCTGGTTGTTAGTGGTCCCATCCGGCTGGATGTATCTGCAATCGGTGTGTCGACATATTCAAGAACTGTGCCGCCCATCGCTTCGATGGTTTCTTTGATCCGGTCCGCTTTGTCGATCGCAATCTGGTAGGTGGAGTCTGTGAAGATTACCGCACCGACATTGTCGCCACCGTCTTCTATGGCCCATTTTGCGGCCACTTCAGAAACGGTCATTGCGTTTGTGGACACGTTGGCGAAAATGCCGCCCGGCGCGTCACACCCGATTTTGGGGCCAGAGTGCCAAGAAACCATTGGGATGCCGGCGGTAGAAACGCCTTCCAGCGCAGCCTGCTGTTCCACTGCATCAAAGCCATTGATGATGATGCCATCTGGCTGCAACGCCATGGCTTGACCAATTGCGCCAGTGCGGCCTTGGATTGAACCCGCGCCGTCCAAGACACGAACGTCCCATCCGATCACTGCCGCTGCTTCTTCGATGCCTGTCGTCACACCAAGAATGCCGCCGTTTTTCAGGTCACCCGCCAAGATAACAATTGATTTGCCTTCGGCAGCGACTGGACCTGATGAGGGTCCGTCAAAAGCTGTTTCGGCGAACGCTGATGCACCCGTGCTGACAAGTAACGTCGTAGCAAGAAGCACCTTCATTGTTGTTCGTCGTTGCATAATATTCCTCCCTATATGCATGTCGTGAATTATGATGATTTCGCGCCCTTGTTGCGTTGCGCGTAGCCTGCGATCCCGATGGCGATCAGCAAGGTTACGCCATTAAACATTGGCTCAACCCAGAACGATCCGCCGAATTGCTGGATGCCTGAGATACCCACCGCAAGCACCGCAACACCGATGATCGTTCCAAAAACGTTGACCCGACCGGGCTTGATGGTGGTCGATCCCAAGAAGGCACCAACCAATGCAGGCAGCAGAAACTCTAGGCCCACGCTGGCTTGTCCGATACGCAATTTGGATGCCAAGATGACCCCGGCAAGAGCCGTCAAAAAGCCCGAGCTCATGAACGCGCCGATGACGTATTTGCGTGTTGGGATGCCGCTCAATTGGGCGGCCTTTTGGTTCGCGCCAATTCCATAAAGATAGCGACCCATCGGGGTGTATTCCAATACGATCCACATGATGATGGTGATGGCCGCCACGTAAAACCCAGTGATGGGCAGCCCAAATACAAACGTTCCGTTGATTGCATAAAAGCCGTCCGGAAGCAGGCCAACCATCTGGCGCCCCCCCGTGTGCCAAAGCGCCAAGGCATAAAGCACAGTGCCGGTACCCAGCGTCGCGATAAAGCTGTCGATCTGGGCCACTTCAACCAGAAGGCCGTTCAAGAAACCGGTGAACAAACCCAACGTCAAGACAATGCCAACCGCAATTGGCCACGGAATTCCGTAAATTGTCTGCAAGGAGATGGCGAGGATGTGCCATAAAACGATGCCATAGCCGACTGTCAGATCAATCCGCCCCGCGGCCATCGGGATCATCGCACCCAACGACAGCAACGCGATGATGGCTTTGTCAGAAATGATCGCGCGCAGGTTCAAAATCGTTGGGAATGTGTTGGGCAACAAGATTGAGAATAAAAGGATCAGCACCCCAGTGATGATCACCAAGCCGTAGACCGGCAACAGGCGCATCATGCGGCCGGCCAAGGTTAGCTTACTGAGCTCTGCCCGCGTCGGTTCAAGGGCATTAGACTTAAGAGATTGCATGGGGGTTTTCCTTCGCCAATCCATGATTGCCTGCCGAGGCGGCTTGGATCAGGTTTTCTGATGTTAGTCGGGTGCCTTTGAGCTCGCCAACGATCTGGCCTTGGCTAAACACAATCGCGCGATGGCAGATAGCGGCTACTTCTTCGAAATCTGTAGAGACGATTATTATTGCAACGCCAGCTTCCAAAGCCTTGTTCAACAAGGTGTAAATCTCTGCCTTAGCACCAACGTCTACGCCCGCTGTTGGATCCTCGCAAATCAACAATTTACGGTCTGTCGCAAGCCAACGACCCATCACCACCTTTTGTTGGTTTCCACCAGACAAGGCCTCGATTGCGAGGGTTGGATCATTCGGGCTCAGGGCGATGTCCTTGCCGATTTGAACAGCGGCTTTTGTTTCGTCGCTTCCCCACATAAAGGAAAAGGCCTTGCGGCCAACGGCTGCCGGATTAAGAAACGTGTTTTCGCGAATTGTGAGGTTCATAGCAATTGCTTCGCCGGTACGGTCACGGGCAACGAGGCCGATACCGGCATCCAAAGCTGACTGCGGTGAACTTAGATCAGGTATCGTACCGTCCAGAACGATGGTGCCGCGAAATGGCTCAACACCAAAAAGGGCACGGGACACATCCTCATGACCTGCACCGCGCAATCCAACCAGCCCAACAATTTCATTGCGGTGCAAGTCAAAGTCGACCGGCCCAGCTTCGCCCACATAAAGATCCTGAACACTCAATGTTTTTTCGCCGCGCGCTTCGGTCGGCTTGTGCACTTCGCGTGTCGCACGACCAACAATCATGTTGACCAATTCCTCGGGCGAGGTGTGGTCGATGGCGCGCACACCAACAACCTGGCCGTCGCGTAAAACTGCAACGCGGTCCGCAATGTCAAAAATCTCGTCCAACCGATGTGAAACGTAGATCATCCCAACGCCCTGTTCGCGCAATGGGCGCAGGGCCTTGAACAATCGATCCACTTCGTCCGCGGGCAATGACGCCGTTGGTTCATCCAAAACAAGAAAGTCACAATCGACAGCCAATGCGCGGGCAATCGCGACGAGCGATTTTTCCGTGCGTGATAAATCTTGAACACGGGTTGTCGGATCAAACGTGCAGTCGACCTTGGCCAAAGCCTGCCGTGCGAATTCGTTGACCTTGCTCCATTTGATTAACCCGTTTTTGCGCGAATATCCCAAAGCCAGAGCAATGTTCTCGGCGACGGTCATCCATTCAATCAAGCCCAGATCTTGGTGGATAAACGCTACTTTTTGACGTTCTCCAAAGCCGCTGGGGCGATGTGCATAGGGCTGGCCATCGATTAAAATCTGGCCGGCATCAGGTGCGTGAATGCCTCCGAGGACTTTGATGAGGGTCGATTTTCCGGCACCGTTTTCGCCCAGCAAAGCAACAATCTCGCCGCGCTCAACAGCGAGCGATACCGACTTAAGAGCGTAGGTGCCCCCAAAGTGCTTTTCGACTGAATCAAAAAATAAGCCGCCTTGCAAACGTTGCACCAGAATCCCCCCCCGTTCGAGTTTTTAACACTCAACTGCCTCTCCCAAGACTGTTGAGTTACCCGTAACGTATTGCTATCATTGTGGTGGAACCCGTCGCTGTCAACGCAAAATGTTACGGGTAACGTAAGCGGCCGTGGAGAGACACTATTTCTATTAAGAACAATCGAGTAGGTGTAAATGATGTGGCCAAGGCCGCAGGCGTTTCCAAGATGACAGTGAGTCGCGTTCTGCGTGACGAAGGCGGCTTTTCAGAAACTACGCGTGTCAAAGTGATGACGCAAATCGAACGATTAGGGTATCTGCCGAATCGACTCGCCGCTGTTTTTGCAGGCGACACGCGATCTACCTTTGTCGGGGTCGCTATTCCTGAGTTGGCGAACGAAGTATTCGGTTTGATTTTGGAGGGGGTTGATCGAAAGCTGGGCGCTTTCTCTCATCAAACGGTTCTTGGAGTTACCCAGCACGCGCTTGATCAAGAAGAGAAATGGATCGAACGGGTCCTTTCTTGGCAGCCCGCTGGCCTTATTCTGACAGGCCGTGCGCATTCTCAAAAATCGCAATCCATGTTGAGGTCTGCAGGGATACCGATCGTCGAGATTTGGGATCTCAATTCGTCTCCGATGGATATGTGCGTCGGGCTGGATCACTATGATAGCGGGTATGACATGGGTCGCCATTTGCTGTCCAAGGGCTACCGTAAATTTGGCTATGTCGGCACATCTCATATTTCGGCAAACGCTGCATCTGCGCGAATGGATGGTTTTGCAAAGGCCGTGACGGATTCTGGTGGGGAAGTGACCAAGCAGTTGTGCCTACACGATGTTCCCGGTTTTTATCCCGGATATTATGGCACGGAGCAGCTTTTGGCGTCGGCTCCGAATGTCGAAGCGGTGTTTTATCAAAACGACAACATGGCCGTTGGTGGTATGCAATATTGCCAAGCGCGGGGCATGGCGACGCCTGACGATATCGCAATTGCGGGGTGGGGCGACCTGCCGGTTCTTTCTATCCAACCATACCGCATGACGACTGTTCGCATCCCACATCTCAAACTTGGTCAGACCGCGGCTGAAGTGCTTCTTGACGCGCTGCAAGGTAGCCCCACCCAGAATGTCCATGACATCGGGTATTTGTTGGTGCCCGGGTCGACCACCTAGATCTGTACAGTTCCTGCAAAGCGGCTTGGTTGCCTTGCGAAATCAATCGCCAAACTTAACTTCGGCGGATAGAGCATCTGCGCAAGAAGGGAATTATGAATAACTGATATGTTCGTATATTCCATCTGACAGGAGCCAAACATGAGGGAGTTTTTATCACTTCTCCCAGCACGGATAGTTCTGCGCAGAGTAAATCATACCGCTGGGATTAGATGGCGAGTTCAGCATGGTACGTTTGGTCTTTGGCTTAATGGCAGTATCCAGCTGCTGTGGTGTGATTTTGAAGTTCTGTTAGGGCCCGCAGATCACAGTTATGGGGTGCCCGAGCTATGACTGAATCTGGTGTTTGGGGGATTTGAAGGTTGGCGGCGTATCTGGTTGATTTGTTGTTGCGAGACAGCAGCCCAACCGAAGGAGATACACCACCATGGAAACGACTAACATTGTTGATTTTTCGCGTCGAGACGGGATCACGGACGCGCTGACGGATTTATTGAGAACAGGAGCGCAGCAATTGATCGCAACAGCCGTTGAAGCTGAGCTTGAAAGCTATCTGTCTCAGTTTACCACCGCGCGCACTGAGGCCGGTCATGCGACTGTTGTGCGCAATGGGCATCATCCCGAGCGCCCGTTCCAAACGGGCATCGGCCCCGTGAACGTGCGCATTCCCAAGGTTCGCTCAAAAAACGGCCAGCCCGTGACATTCCATTCGGCCCTGGTGCCACCGTACGTGCGCAGAACCAAAACGTTGGAAGCGGCCTTGCCATGGCTGTATCTGAAGGGCATCTCCAGCGGTGAAATGGGCTCGGCTCTCAAGGTTCTTCTGGGCCCTGATGCGGCGGGATTGTCGGCAAATACGGTCTCACGGCTCAAGCGCGATTGGGCCAACGAATACGGCGAGTGGAGAAAGGCAGCGTTGGACGATGAGCCCTTGGTCTACATCTGGGCTGACGGTGTCCACAGCGGCCTTCGGGGCGAGGATGACAAGCTCTGCGCCCTTGTGATTGTGGGGGTAACAGCCCGTGGCAAGAAGCGGTTCTTGGCTATTGAGGACGGGGTGCGCGAGTCCACGCAGAGCTGGCGCGAGGCTCTCCTCAGCCTCAAAAGCCGGGGAATGAACGCCCCGAAACTTGCTATTGGAGATGGTGCCATGGGGTTCTGGGCCGCCATAGATGAAGTCTATCCTGAGACCCGTCATCAACGCTGTTGGCAACACAAAACTATGAATGTGCTCAACTGTTTGCCCAAGCTGTCTCAGCCAAAGGCCAAAGCTGCGATCCACAACATCTGGCAGGCTGAGACCAAAGATGATGCGGGCAAGGCCTTAGATTTGTTCATCAAAACCTACGAACCCAAATACCCCAAGGCGACGCTGTGCCTGCAAAAGGACCGCGAGGAACTCATGGCATTCTTCGACTTTCCAGCACAACACTGGCAAAGCATCCGCACCAGTAATCCAATTGAATCCGCCTTTGCCACGATCCGTCATCGCACCAAACGATCAAAGGGCTGCCTCTCACGCGACGGCATGCTGCACATGATGTTCAAGCTGGGGCAATGCGCCGAGCAAAACTGGAGGAAACTACGCGGCTTTGACTACCTCGCCAAAGTCATCACCGGCGTCGCATTCAAAGACGGAATTGAAGCCACTGAAAACAGCCAGATCGCCGCATGACCAGAAACCCTTAAACACCAGATTTGACAATAACTCGGGGTGCCCTCGAACAGGGTGATCACATCGATGTAGGGTGTCCAACAGGGCGCAGGAATGATCACCTGCTTGGCCTCTGTGCATACGTTCACACACTTGGACAAGGCCAGATTGGCAATGCGGTCAGCTTTTCGAACGGCATTCGACCCTCTTGGAACGCCTGATTTAGGCGACGTAAAGCGCACCGGTTGGTGTCGCCAGAAAGTCTGAAAGGGAGATATCCTCTTGTTTCAGGAACCCTTTATTGGGCAGTTTGCCATCGCGCACCATCTCGATGATGGCAACGACCGATCCGGCAGTTGTCCATGCAATGGCTGTTCGAGATTTTCCGGCGATCTCAATTGGCCGGTAACCACGTACAAATTCTCGGCGCGCCAGTTTGCCGTCCTTTGTGCCCTCTGCGGCGACGTGGACATAGACGACATCATCATCCACTGGCGGTTTTGCGTTGATCAGGATTTCGCCAGCTTCTTTGCGGCGATCACGCATCAATAGCTCATGAAAGAAGAAGTTCATTTGCGCGGCATGACCGGGGTAGCGCATTGTTTTATAATCAATATTTTTGACCTTCGCGAGGTAGGTTTCGCACATCGTGCCCAACCCGCCTGAAGTCGTGAAAGCCTCAAGTTTGATGCCATCAATATATATGTCCTCGAGCCATTCCATTGCGGACACCCATTTGATTTCCCCGTCTTCAATGACTTCGCAATCGTTAAGGTATTCGTTCACAACGCCTTCAGGCGACCAGTTGAACGCGTATCCCATTAAACCCGTCGGGTTTTGGGGCAGGGCACCTACCCGCATTTTGCAACTGCGGCAGTCATCCAAAGAGGCGATCAAATCGGCACCCACAATCCCAACAAACCCGGGCGCAAGCCCGCATTGCGGTGCCATCAGGCCTTTGGACGTCGCGCTCAATTCAATGATGGACTTGGTGGTAGCGACATCCTCAGTCAGGTCAAAGTAATGGATGCCAGCATCATGCGCGATCTTTGCGAGGCGTTTGTTCAACATGAACGGCAAGCAAGATAACACCGCGTCTTGTTCCGCGAATTCTTCGGCAACGCCAGCATCAGAGGACAGATCCAAAGCCTTGACGGAATAGGGTGTGTCTGGGGCGCTGGGGGACAAATCAATGCCCGTTACTTCAAACCCCGAACCAAGCAGCAAATCTGCCGCCAGTTTCCCCACTTTCCCGAGACCAAGCACTGCAATCTTTTTCATACTGTTAACCTTTTTTTTGGATGAGAAATTATGGAGCGCCTTGCCCAAAATAACTGGCGCCTGTCCTTTCTCAAAATATCTAGATGTCGAACTTAATGCCTTGCGCCAGCGGCAACTCGCGAGAGTAATTAACCGTGTTAGTCTGGCGCCGCATATAGGCCTTCCACGCGTCCGAGCCGCTTTCGCGCCCGCCACCTGTTTCCTTTTCACCGCCAAATGCCCCCCCAATTTCTGCGCCGGACGGTCCGATATTAACGTTGGCAATGCCGCAATCGGAGCCGGAGGCAGATAGGAACGTCTCAGCTTCGCGCAGATCGGTGGTGAAGATGCAGGAGGACAGACCCTGGGGGACATCGTTTTGCAGTGCGATTGCCTCTTCAAGGGTTTTGTACTTCACCGCATAGAGGATCGGCGCAAATGTCTCGTGATGCATGATGGCAGATTGTTCGGGCATCTCGACGATTGCGGGTACGACATAGGCCCCATTAGGAAATTCGTCCGCCAACGCTCGCCCGCCACCGTGCACTGTCCCGCCTTGCGACTTTGCTGTCTCAAGCGATGTCATCATCGCTGTCAGCGCGCCTTGATCTATCAGCGGGCCGACAAGAGTCTTGGCATCAAGGGGGTCCCCAACGGGTAGGGTTGAGTAGGCTTTTATCAAGCGCGGGATCAGTTCTTCATAGATGTCTTCGTGCACAATTAGGCGCCGCAAGGAGGTGCATCGTTGCCCGGCAGTTCCAACTGCTGAAAACACGATGGCGCGCAATGCCATTTCCAGGTCCGCTGAAGGAGCCACGATCATCGCATTGTTCCCGCCCAGCTCGAGGATCGTTTTGCCAAGGCGCTTTGACATGTTTGTCGCGACGGCCTTGCCCATTGGCACGGATCCTGTCGCAGAAATGAGCACCACATCGTCCGAATTTGTGAGTGCCTCGCCTAAATCGCGCTCGCCAATGAGGGATTGGATCAGACCTGCAGGTGCGTCTGTACCAAACCGTGACATGGCGCGTTCGCAAATGATCTGCACAGCCATTTGCGTCAGAGGTGTTTTTTCGGAAGGTTTTGCGATGACTGGGTCACCACACACAAGCGCTAGCGCCACATTCCAACACCAGGGGGCAACCGGAAAGTTGAAGGCCGTTATCACGCCGCACGTGCCAAGAGGGTGCCAGCTTTCACGCATCGCGTGACCGGGCCGTTCTGACGCAATAGTTAACCCGTAAAGTTGCCGCGACAGGCCCACGGCAAAGTCGCAAATATCGATCATTTCTTGGACTTCACCCAGCCCCTCCTGATAGATCTTGCCGCATTCTAGCGTCACGAGACGCCCCAGGTTTTCTTTTTCAGCGCGCAACTCTTCGCCAAGAATACGGACCAGTTCGCCGCGGCGTGGACCGGGCACCAACCGCCATGCTTTGAACGCATCGTTTGCTAGGGCGATCATGGCAGCGGCCTCTTCGATCGAATGCGTCTTCACTTTGGCAATTTCAGACCCGTCAACGGGCGTAGTGACAGACAATGATCCACCGGTTGTGACGTCTTCGGTCAGCCCGCAGGCAGTCAAAATCTCTTGAAACGACATGTGGTTTTCCTTTGATTTGTTGTTCGCCTGAGATGAACCGATCCGCGCCCTCGGCGCATCCCAGTAAATTGCCAGGTTTTTGGAATTTTCCGACATTTTGCTGGATCATGCTCGATCAACTGGTTCCGCAATGTCAGATCAACAAAGGAGATTATGATGTTAGGTTCAGACATACTTGTCGAAATGCTGGAGCTGTATGGCGTTGAGCACATTTTTGGCGTCCCGGGTGATACCAATGTTCCGCTCTATACTGCCTTGCAGCGGCGGGTCGGCAACATCGAGCAAATTATGTGCCGCGATGAACGCAGCGCGGGTTATATGGCAGACGCCTATGCGCGTATTTCTAACAAGGTCGGCGTGTTTGAAGCGCCGTCAGGTGCGGGTGCGATGTATTCACTACCACCAGTGGCCGAGGCGCATGCATCTTCTGTTCCGGTTATCTTGATGACAATTGACGTCCCGCTGCCCGGCGAAGGGCGCGGTGTGATCACTGAATTGGACACCGTCAAATTGTTTGAACCGGTGACCAAAGCGTCCATTCAAACTAAATCCCCAGAGAAAATTCCCGAAATTATCCGCCGTGCCTTCCGTATCGCGACCACTGGCAAACCTGGCGCTGTGCACATCGTAATTCCCGAGGACATGTTGCTTGCAGAAGTGCCGGTTGGAGAATTTTCTCTTCACGGTGAGGAGGAATGCAAGTCGTTCCCTGCATACCCAACCATGTCTGAGCCCGGTAAGGTTGAGGCTTTGGTTAATCTGATCGACAACGCCAAGCGGCCCTTGCTGATCGCAGGTGGTGGCGCAAATCGGTCGCAAGCACGCGCAGAGCTGCGGCGCTTTGCTGAGCAGATGAATATCCCTGTCGTAACGACGATTACGGGCCAGAGCACGATGCCCGATAATCACCCTCTTGCGATCGGCGTCATTGGCGATAATGGCTATCATCCGCATGCAAATATGGCGATGGAAGAAGCCGATTTGCTTGTGTATCTCGGCTCAAAGGTCGGCTCAGTGGTGTCGATTGGCTGGTCCTTTCCGTCCCACAATCCTGATCGTTTGGTCGCGCAAGTCGATATCGATCCGCAGGCCTTGTCCAATGTGACGAACAACACATTATCGATTGCAGGAGACGTGCGTTTGGTGCTTGGAGCATTGACTGAGGCCGCCAAAGATCATGCACCCAAAGGGAATGTGTGGATTGAAACGCTGAATGGCTACCGCACAGAATTTTGGGAGGGGGCAGAGCCCCTGTTTCACGACACCACTTTGCCATTGCGGCCCGAACCCGTGGTGCGCGCGTTCTCTGAGCGGCTGACCCATCCGGTCAATATTCTCTCGGATGCGGGTACGCCCACGCCTTATATGACGCGGTTTTTGCGGATGGGTGACACCGACAGCACATTCATTATTCCACGTGCTTATGGAGGATTGGGATATGCGATCCCTGCCGTTGTCGGGGCATGGAAAGCCGAGCCCGAAAAGGCGGTCATTGGGTTGTTTGGTGATGGATCTTTCAACATGAGCGTCGGCGAGTTGGAAACACTTGTCCGCCTGAATTGCCCGGCCACGCTGATCCAGTTCAACAACGGGTGTTTCGGGTGGATCAAGGGTCTTCAAAGGATGCAGGGCCGAGGTGTGAATGATTGCTATTCGGTCGATTTTACCAAGGCCAATGCCGCCGCAATTGCTGAATCGTTTGGCTTAAAATCTTGGCGTGTTCAGACATTGAAGGAGTTCGAGAGGGCCTTTGATGCAGCGCTTCTGCACGATGGTCCGTGCTTCATAGATGTCATTGTGGAATCTCTAGCTGAACGCATTCCCCCGGTCTTCTCGTGGCTGAAGAAAACCGGACGTGATCCGCTGTCGTTAACCTCAGAATCCTTGCCGTTCTGACCCATTCCAGATCATTTGCGCAGCGTCGAGGATGCTAAAGACAGGACGATCTGTCGCTGCGCGAATGGGCTCTGCATAGGGCGGCAAATTCCCGCATTCGAGCAAGAAACATTTGATACTCGGATTTCGCTGTAGCAGTGATTTCGCCTGGCTGATGGCGAAGGCCTCTATCTCTTGCGCATCGAGCGTACTGGGCTGTGATAGCTTCTCAGCGAGGATCGCATCTGAAAAAGGTTTGCAGCCATCAAGCCCTGCAATTTCCACGCCGCCAGGATCAATGCCTGCTGCCTGCAATGTTCCGTCGACAAGGTTTGGTTCTGATGCGGTTAGCACACCTATAGGTGCGCCGCCCGTCGCAATCTTCAAAATGGGATAAAGTGACAATGCGGAAACCATCACAGGGATATTTACGCTGGCTGCGATCTCATGCTGTCGATGCACTAGAAACCCGCAGGTCGAAACAAGGCCAATGGCGCCATCTGCTTCCAGCTTTTGCGCAACACCAATGAACGATTCAGTCAATTCGGCGCGCGGACCATGTGCAGCAACGACATCTGGTGCACCGGCACCTGTTACGGTCTCGATCTTAGTTGGGAAAGGGTAGCTATTGGGGTTTCCAGCATCACCCAAAATGCGTGGAAAGGCTGTGTCTAACATTAGCACGCCGAGAAACGGACGGTCTCTTTGCATTTCGCATGGCTCCTTCAGCAACTTGTTCGACAAACGAAGCGATTTCTCTGCACAAATTGCAGGTCTGTCAGCATTTTACTAGAAACTGTCGAGCTCGTTTGTTGGTATTACGGAGTATCTGAGAAGACCTGCGCCGCAATCCGTTGAGCTGTCTCCTTATATCGCCTGTCAAATCGTCGGCCAAATACGACATAGGATTTTGTGCGCAGAACGCCGGGTAACATCCCAATTTCATCGATAACGAGATCAAGATCTTCGATGCGAGGTGCCTCAACGCTGACGAATAAGTCAAAATCACCATTGATCGACAAGCAAACGCGCACTTCAGAATATTGAGAAATGCGATGTAAAACCTTGCGCGTTTCTTGCTGTTTTATCTCTAAAAACACCATGACTTGCACATTTTCTGCACTTGGGTTTCGGCTGAGAACAACAGAATACCCGGAGATAACACCAGAGTTTTCCATCCGCGCGATGCGCTCATGAACGGTCGAGCGTGCAACATTGAGACGGGCGGCGATATTGGAGGTCGACTCGCGCGCGTTGCGCTGAAGCTCACGAATGATGCTTCGATCGAGTTCGTCCTTCAGCCATTTTGAATTGGAATCTGTCATATTGCCGAAGAAATCATATCTTCCGGCAAATCGTCAAGTTACGTTTGCGCAGTTCATCGGACATAGTAGCCAAACCAAGAGCGAAGGGATGTATTATGGCTCGAACCTTGAACGAAAAGACAATCCGAGCTTGTCCCAATCGAGATGGCAGGATCCCCTATGCGCCAACCCAGCACTGTGCGATGGGGCACAACGCGGTGTCTTCATGCGTCACATGGTGAACTTTGGATCGATCAAGGTCAATGAAGGTTTACACGACGCCCATTCATTGATTTTTGTGCGAACACAAACTGGCCGTCAGGCATTCTATTAGGAGCATCCCCGGATGGATCGAGCGCTCATCGTTCATGAGAATTTTCTACGCCGCGTTAAGGCGGGCGATCTACCGGATGGGCCCGCCCCAAGCGATGTGGCCCCGGATGTTCTAATGCAAATCTTTCGGGCGCAATGTCTGTCTCGGCAATTGGATCGAACCAGCCGGGACATGCAAAAGGCAGGGCAGGGGTTTTACACCATTGGCTCCAGTGGCCACGAAGGCATGGCGGCCGTCGCAACGGCGCTAAGACCTACGGATATGGCATTCCTGCATTACCGCGATGCGGCATTCCAAATTGCCCGCGCAGGTCAGGTCCCGGGCGAAACACCCGCGTGGGACATTTTGCTTAGTTTTGCAGCATCGGCCGACGATCCCATTTCGGGCGGACGGCACAAGGTTCTTGGATCAGTGTCCCTGAATATTCCACCGCAAACTTCCACGATTGCTAGCCATTTGCCCAAAGCCATCGGAGCAGCTTACGCAATCGGCCTCGCAAGGCGGATTGAGGTCGAGCATGTGAAAATGCCATCTGACGCGTTGGTCATGTGTTCTTTTGGTGACGCATCCGCCAACCACTCTACTGCACAAGGCGCAATCAATGCCGCGTGTTGGGCAAGTTACCAGTCGGCGACGTTGCCATTGCTGTTTGTCTGTGAGGACAATGGTATCGGCATTTCAACACCAACACCAAAGGGATGGATCGCATCCAGCTTTGCGCATCGCCCGGGTTTAAAATATTTTACATGCAATGGGCTGGATATGGTCGAAACGTTGCGCGTTTCAAAACAGGCCGCCGCTTATGTCCGCGAGCATCGCAAACCTGCGTTCCTGCATATTCGTACTATTCGATTGTATGGCCACGCAGGTTCTGACGTCGAGGCAACCTACAGGGATAAAAAAGCAATCGAGGCGGACGAGGCAAACGATCCATTGCTGCAGTCGGTGCGGCTGTTGCGCGATGCAAATGCGTGCACGCCCGCGCAGGCTTTGGACGTTTATGAGGACACAGGCAATATTTGCGCTCGCATTTCAGGGCAGGTGGTTAAACGTCGCCGTCTGAGTACCCGCGCGGAAGTTAAGGCCAGCCTCATTCCACCTTCAAGACAATGCGCTGCAACCAACGGGCCAACCACAGACAAGCGCGAGGAGGTTTTCGGCAACGATCTGCGCGCGATGAAAGGCCCTCAACCGATGAACCGGCTGATTGGGTGGGCGCTGGCCGACTTAATGCTTGCCCATAAAGAAGTGGTTCTTGCCGGAGAGGATGTCGGCCGAAAGGGCGGCGTCTACGGCGTTACGCAGAAATTGCAGGCACGCTTTGGGCCGGACCGCGTCATTGACACGTTGCTGGATGAGCAATCCATTTTGGGTCTCGCCATTGGGCTTGGCCACAACGGGTTTGTGCCTATCCCCGAAATCCAATTTCTGGCCTATCTGCACAATGCTGAGGACCAGCTGCGCGGGGAAGCCGCGACGCTGAGTTTCTTTTCCGATGGGCAATTCACCAACCCCATGGTGCTGCGCATCGCCGGGTTAGGATACCAGAAGGGTTTCGGTGGGCATTTCCACAATGACAACTCGCTGGCGGTGCTGCGCGACATACCGGGGTTGATCATCGCCTGCCCATCGCGCGGTGACGATGCCGCCTGTATGTTACGCGAATGTGTGCGGCTGGCTCGCGGAGAACAACGCGTTGTTGTCTTTGTCGAACCCATCGCGCTCTATCCGATGCGGGACCTTCATGCCGACGGAGATAAAGCGTGGATGTGCACATATCCCGAACCTGATCGCCGCATTGGGCTGGGCGAGGTTGGTGTTGAAGGAAACGGCACCGACATTGCCATCGTCAGTTATGGAAACGGCCGATATCTGTCGGAGCAGGCTGCCTACATTCTAAAGGGTAAAGGCATAGATGCCCGTGTCATTGATATGCGCTGGATTGCCCCGATGCCCGAAGCCGCGCTTTTGGAAAAGACCAAAGATTGCAAAGCGGTCTTGATCGTTGACGAATGCCGAAAAACCGGCAGTCAATCTGAGGCGCTTATGGCGCTTTTCACAGAAGCCGGACGTCGCAAGATTGCACGGCTGACAGGAGACGATTGTTTCATCGCAACAGGCCCAGCTTATGCGGCAACATTGCCATCGACGAATGGGATCGTTGAGGCGGCAGTGGACCTGTGTGGGAGTAAATCATGAAGAAAACAGCGGTTATCATTTGCCCCGGGCGGGGCACCTATAACAAAGGCGAACTTGGATACCTGGGCCGCCACCATGCGGATCAATCAGATCTTATCTCGCAATTTGATGAATTGAGGACAGCGCGAAATCAAGAGACGATTAGGGATTTGGACAGCGCGGCACGGTTTTCCGGTGTGAAACATACCCGCGGCGACAATGCGTCGCCACTTATTTTCGCCTCCTCCTACTTCGACGCACAGGCCATTAGTAATGAGTATGACGTCCTTGCTGCCACCGGAAATTCTATGGGATGGTATATCGCGTTGGCCGTGGCTGGCGCTTTGGCTTCTTTAGCGGCCTTTGAGGTCGTGAACACCATGGGCACATTGATGCAAGACAGCATGATTGGGGGGCAAACCCTATATCCGTTTGTTGATGACAATTGGATCGCTGAACCGGGAAAAAAAGAGAGCCTTTTAGAAATGGTGGCTGATATTGCCACACGTCAAGACCACGATTTGGCCGTTTCGATCCACCTTGGTGGCATGTTGGTTGTAGCGGGAAATGAGCTGGGATTGCGCGCGTTTGAAAGTGCGGTGCCACCTTTGGGCGGCAGATATCCGATGCGTTTGCCCAATCACGCAGCTTTTCACACTGCTCTACAATGTCCGATAGCGAAGCAAGGGCAATCGCTTTTGTCTGAGGTCAATTTTAGCCCGCCCGACATTCCCTTGGTTGATGGGCGCGGCGCAGTTTGGCACCCTAGGTCGTGCAGGGCCTCGGACCTATGGGGATACACCTTGGGCCATCAGGTCGTGGAAACTTATGATTTCACAACGGCTGTTCAGGTCGCGGCCAAAACATTTGCACCAGACGTGTTCATCACCACCGGTCCGGGAACCACGTTGGGAGGTGCCGTCGCGCAATCATTGATTGCGATGAAGTGGGACGGCATTTCCAGCAAAGACGACTTTCAAAAACGTCAGGAAAAGGATCCTATCCTGGTTTCAATAGGCCGAGATGATCAGCGTTCCTTGGTCACTCGCGGATGACCAAAACAGCAGTTGTCGGCGCGGGGATTGTCGGCATTTGCACTGCTATCGCCTTGGCTGACAGAGGCCATCAAGTATCGCTGATAGACCGCAAAGCCCCCGGATCCGAGACATCTCGCTGGAATGCAGGTGTTCTGGCGACCAGTTCAATCATCCCGATCAATAACCCCAGCTTGTTTCCAAAGTTGCCGGGTATGCTGTTGGGCCGATATCCCGGTTTCCGGCTCAATCCCAAAGCCGCAGTTACGACAATCCCTTGGGCCGCGCGTTTTCTACGAAACGCTTTGCCAGCGGTTTCTGACCGCGTGTCAGCAGCACTCTGTGATCTGATTGAGCACTCCCGAAAATGTCATGCGGAACTCTCGGAACGAGCAGGGGGAGAATTGTGGAAATCTGAAGGGTGGCTCATTTCGTATCGCGGCCCCGACGGTTTTGAGCGTGCCAAGGCGCATGCCGATTTGCTTGAAAGGCGCGGCGTTCGCACACGCCCGTTGCAAACTGAGGAAATTGCCAAGGTCGAACCCGCTTTGCTTGGTGTTTTTACAGGCGCGGTTCATGTCTGCGATTCAATGCATACGGACCCTAAAACGCTGTTGGCTGCGTATCTGAGGCTTGCCAAAAACCTTGGAGTTACCGTCATCAAAGACACGGTTCTGGACGTCACGCCTAACAGCGCTGGGGTCTCACTTCGTCTGCAAATGGATGGCGTGGCCGAATTCAACAACGTCGTCCTCACAGCGGGACCTTGGACCAACAGCTTGCTCGCCAAACTTGGAATGAAGATACCTTTGGCGATTGAACGGGGATATCTCCAAAAATTCCCAACCAAATCTGCGTTGACCCGCCCATTCTTTGACGCAGATGGCGGCTACGTCGCGTCTCCACGATCTGGTGGGGTTCAGATATCCTCAGGAACAGAGCTCACTACATTGGCGACGCCTCCGGATCTAAATCAGTTCACCAAAGCGGTTGCCTTTGCCCGGGACGCGATTGATCTAGGGACGGCCGTTCAGCCCAAAGTCGCAGTAGGAAACCGTCCGACCTTGCCTGACAGTTTGCCGGTGATTGGACCGATTGGTCGAGTTCCGGGGCTTTGGATCGCGGCTGGGCACCAGCATGTGGGGTTAAGTACATCCGCAGGCACCGCCGATTTGCTGGCCTGTTTGATGTGTAATTCGCTACCTCGTATCGATGAAAGCCCCTTTAATCCAAAACGATTTGGCTTGTAACGCATGTTGCAAGCGCGACGACGTTGATCGCAGAAACGAAATATTGATCGTGAGCTCCAGCATTTTGTCTTAATTGTTCGGGTATCCGGCAAAATGGTAGGCAGAACCCGTCAGACCCTCACCAAACACTCGAACTCTAAGAGTCATATCAGGGAGTTCATGATGAAATTCGTCAAAATTTTGGCCGGGTCAGCGGCGTTATTTGCAGCGGCATCCACAGCGCAAGCTGAAAAATGGGACATGGCATTGGCCTATTCCTCAACCAATTATCATTCTGAAATCGCCGCGGAGTTTGCGGCAGCTGTCACGGAAGCGACCGCTGGGGATTTAGAAATCGTAACGCACCCCGGTGGATCATTGTTCGGCGGTTCCGAAATCTTTGGCGCAGTTCGCAAGGGTCTGGCACCCATTGGCGAGCGGCTGATTTCGGCATTGGGCAACGACAACGCGCTTTTTGAGGTCGATTCCGTGCCGTTCCTTGCGACCGGCTTTGAGGGGTCAAAGAAACTTTATGAAGCGTCTAAACCAGCCTTAATCGAAGCGCTGGAAGAAAGCCGTCTGCACTTTCTTTATTCCTGCCCATGGCCACCGCAAGGTTTCTATTCGGTCAAAGAGGCCAATTCGCTGGACGACATTTCGGGCATGAAATTCCGCGCCTACAATGCGACGACTTCGAAAATGGCTGAGGGGCTTGGCATGCTGCCAACCAAGATTGAAGCGGCTGAACTCAGCCAAGCTTTTGCGACCGGTGTTGCTCAGTCCATGATTTCGTCTGGGTCTACCGGATATGACCGCAAACTATGGGAACACGTCGGCTACTACTACGACGTAAAAGCATGGTTGCCGCGCAACATGGTCATTGTGAATGGCAAAGCCTGGGCCCGTCTGAGCGACGATAACAAAGCCGCTGTCGAAACCGCAGCAGCAAATGCTGAGGCCACATGCTGGACCAAGGCAGAGGAGTTGGACGGCTGGTACGTTGAGCAGTTCGAAGCCAACGGCATGCAAGTCAAGACGTTGAACGCGGACATGCAGGCCGAGTTCGAAAAAGTCGGTGCAGAGTTGAAAGCCGCGTGGCTTGAGCGCGCGGGAGACGCTGGTGCCGCCGTCCTGGACGCATACGCAAACTAAAAAACAGCGATGGGCAGTCATGTGATTGCCCGTCGGCACGTTTTTGGGAGGGGAAATATGCTGAGATCAATTTCAAAGATCCTTGACGGAATTTACCGGATTGGGGCTGTGGTATCCGGTGCATTGCTGATTTTGCTGTGCTGCCTCGTGCTGTACAGCATCAGTTCACGGATGTTCGGGTTCTACGCTGGCGGTGCCACTGATGTGGCCGGCTATGTGATGGCGACAAGCACATTTATGGCCCTTGCCTATACCTTCCGCACCCAAGGCCATATCCGCGTCGCCCTGCTTATTCAGAACCTTCAGGGATCGCGGCGCGGCATGGTCGAAATCCTTGGCCTAGGTGTCATGTCTATCGTGATGACCTTCCTCGCATTCTACATGTACCGCCTTGTCTATGACAGCTGGGACTTTGGCGAGCGTAGCGAAGGGGCCGATGCAATCTTGATGTGGATTCCTCAGCTGCCGGTCGCGGTTGGTGC
This sequence comes from Sulfitobacter sp. SK012, assembly GCF_003352085.1. Lineage (NCBI taxonomy): Bacteria > Pseudomonadati > Pseudomonadota > Alphaproteobacteria > Rhodobacterales > Roseobacteraceae > Sulfitobacter > Sulfitobacter sp. SK012. Next base: position 2,669,826 of record NZ_CP025804.1, on the reverse strand, counting down.
ATTCCTTTTGGCGGTTTCAGTCGTGCACACGCTGATCCAAGCCGTCTTTGATTATGATGCAGTGAACCCAGAAACCAGTGAACATGAAGGACCTAATGAGGTATGAGCGAAGTTCTTGCAGTCGTAATTTTCCTTTCAACGCTGTTTGTCCTCTTGGGATTAGGCGTTTGGGTTGGCACAGCTCTTTTGACCACGGCAATCGTGGGCATGTGGCTATTCACATCAACACCCATTGGTGACGCTATGGCCGTCACCATCTGGTCAGAACAGTCTTCTTGGACCCTGACAGCGTTGCCCTTGTTTATCTGGATGGGCGAAATTCTGTTCAGAACGAAGCTGTCAGAAACACTGTTTAAGGGGCTCGCACCGCTGTTGCGCGGCCTTCCCGGTGGCTTGTTGCACGTCAACGTCGGCGCATCAGCGGTTTTCGCAGCAATCTCAGGATCATCGGCAGCGACGGTGGCGACAGTCGGCAAAATGTCGATCCCCGAGCTGCGTGCCCGCAATTATCCCGAAAGCATGATCATTGGGACGTTATCAGGCGCAGGGACGCTGGGGTTATTGATCCCACCATCCATCGCAATGATCATTTTTGGCGTCACAGTGAACGAAAGCATCTCAAAGCTGTTTATGGCGGCGATGATCCCGGGCTTGTGCCTTGCGCTGCTTTTCATGGGCTATATCGTGATCTGGTCCCTGATTAATCGAAAGACGTTCAAGCCCATTTTTGATGATGTTGGCTCTGAACCGTTGGGCAAACGGATGTTTGATCTCTTGCCTGTGCTCCTGCTCATCGGCGCTGTTATTGGGTCGATCTATTCAGGTGTTGCGACCGCAACCGAAGCTGCTGCCCTTGGCGTGTTAGGTTCGATCCTGCTGTCGCTGGCGCAACGCACATTCACACTATCCAGCTTTTCCGAAAGCATCATGGGGTCTGTGCGCACAACCGCCATGATCATGTTGATCCTGATGGGGGCCGGGTTTTTGTCGCTGGCAATGGGCTTTACCGGCATCCCACGTGCATTGGCTGAAACCATCGGTGCTTGGAATTTGTCACCCTTCGCGTTGATCGCGATTTTGACAATCTTCTACATCATCCTTGGATGCTTTTTGGATGGCCTGTCATCGATCGTCTTAACGATGGCCGTGATTGAACCGTTGGTGCGTTCCGCTGGTTTCGACATGCTCTGGTTCGGGGTCTACCTGATGATCGTTGTCGAAATGGCGCAAATCACGCCGCCAATCGGTTTCAACCTCTTTGTATTGCAGGGCATGACCGGCAAGGACATGGGCTTCATCTCAAAAGCGTCATTTCCAATGTTCTGCGTGATGGGTGTTTTCATCATCATCCTAGCCTTCTTTCCGGGCTTGGCGACGTGGTTGCCTGAGTTACTCAGTAAATAGGAGCTGATAAATGACCCAACGAATTCTCTTGGCCATGGTAGACATCGCACACCGCGACAATGCCATCGCGCTCTGCAAAGAAGCGATGGCCCATTGTCGTTCAGGCGACGAGCTGCATGTGGCCTATGTTATGCCTTACGGCCATTTCAGCTACGTCGAACCCTTCGTATCAGAGGAAAGCATCAAGTCTGCCGCAGCACGTGCTCATGAAGAGTTGAGCGGCATTTGTGTCAATGCGGGCGTTAGTTCGATTGAACATGTTTTGCGCGGAGGCGTAGGCGAGCAAGCCATATTGCTGGCCGATAAAATCAAGGCAGATCTAATATTGGTCAATGCTCACCGACCTGAAGTTAAACTTCACACACTTGGAGCATATGCGGCTCAGATCATGCGGCATGCATCATGTAGTGTTTTGGTGAAACGGTGATGCCGAGAACCGCCAGTTCTGCCTTGGGCGGGGGTATCGATAGGGACGGCCTGACAGGGGGCGAATTTATCCCGCAAGTCGTCACACCACATCAAAACAAGCCCCTGCCTTAGCTGGTGGGGGCTTTTTCTGTGTATGATGGGTCTGGATCGTTTGATCGCTCCCCGTTTATTAGGCAGCGTATTCTTGTTCTCGCACCCTCGTCTTCCCGCTGCTTCTTTTGCCCCTCTGCGGTGGGCGGGATAGGTAGGCCGTAGATGCGGCCAATATGGTCTAAAAAGCCGGAGCGTCCTTTTGCGGCTTCTTCCCTACCGAGATCAAAGATACCTTTTCGCATCGTATCCCCGGTGTGGTGGTCATGGACAAGCATAGATGCTGTCTTTCCCGCACCCTCACACTTTTCCGCGAGTGGCCTGCTATTCATCTTTGCAATATCGGCTTGCCGCTCCGCACCAGTCACCCCCTCCGCAGACACGCTCCCTTCGCCAATAATCAGCGCTGCGGCTATAAGTGCAAATTTCATTGTTCGCTCCAATCTATCAGCGCCCGATAATGTCATGTTCGGGCGGGGGTGTCATCGCTCCTCGTCGTCCATGCTTCTTTGCCCACCATCACCCGGCGGATCGCCTCGGCGGCATCTTTGAGGGTGCAGGGGGCCGGAGCTAACAAGTAATCGAAAAGATCAGGTTCATCCTGTGGAAGCCCAAGTAGATCACGGGCTTGGGCCTGGATGTCTTCCCAGAAATACCCCTCAACCATATCGTGGTATCGCATTCCTCGGGTGTCACCAAAGAGATGCACCGCTGTACCTGCGATACACCCAGCGGTGCCGAAAGTGTCTAAACTGACTGTCGTGTCGAACCTAAATTTTGGATCAGAGTTGGTTTGAATGAAATCGGCTAGTTTGGTGAGGCGTTCAATATTCAATAGGTACTTCTCTCGGAATTGCGAGAGTTCCGTTTATGCTACTTCGTCTGGAGAACTTTGATACAGATCAATTGGTTCTGACTTTACCGGGACGCAACAGGGGGCATATTGGGATAACGAACCAACGCCAGTACAACGGCCAAGCGCTGCTTCGGTGCGTTTCTGTTTCATCGAAGCGAAAGCCATGCGTGGAAAGTCTTTGTCGCGTTGCGGCGCTCGTCATGAGCCATTCATTTATTGCTGTGGTTATGAGGGCTTCAATGGGTACCTGAAGCCGGCCGTACGGTCTTGAATGTGTACCGTTGGCAGATTTGCTCCAGTTCGGAGCGATCGTCGCGCCCAAACCCCAAAAAAACAACAGTTTCGACTAAAACTATGGGACGTTTGATTCGTTTCAATTGAGGCGGATTGATGCGCAAATGGCGCCTAGTCCTGCAAGATCACGCCAATTGGTTCCAAGTCAAAAACGCCATATTTCCTCAATTTTTGGTGATATTGAGGCCATATGTTGTGCCGATTTTGTGGCAATTGGTTCGAGCATGGAAACGCAGTTTGCAGTCGTTCTCAGCGGCTTTGTCGTGAAGTGAACAAAAAACACCCTAGTTTCATGATGCTGGACCCCAATGAAAAAAGTGCAGAAGAAACAATGAACTACCCATGGGGGAAGGGCCGTGAAATATTCTCGCCCCAATTGTGCCTCATTGTTCCTCATTCGTGACACTTTTGGGACATTTTTCCCTTTGTGGCCTTCTGACACTCCGGTATCACTGTGCTTGCCCAACTGGGGGGTAAAGGAAATAGGTTACGGGGGCGGCTGCATTTCGAACGCGTCATTGCGATGTGGGAGACGTGTGTACGCTGCTATTTTGCAATCCGTACCACAAGGTGTGCTCAAAATTTGACGCATACTAAGGCCGTTTGTTGGCTGTCTTCCCCCATGTTGATCTGATGTGTTTCTCGTGCGTGTTGCTCGTGATCTGCGAAATACCCGTCGCAAGACGGTTTGAGTGAATGAAGACGACCAAATGAAATGCCCTGATCTGCTGTCCAGCGATCAGGATTCTGATTTTGGGGTTTGTTTCGAATGGTGCGTTTACCGCGAGACCAGCCAAAATGGTGAAGTTTGTAATAAGTTCGGCCGCATTGCGCGCCTGTGAGTAAAGATGATCGGGAGACTTTTCAATGATCAGAACTATTGATTTCAATGGCTTGACTGCGGGAACAATTGTAAACGGCCAGTATCAAGCCGACGGTGTGGCTGTTTCAGCCATTGGCGGCAGCGGCGACGCCATGATCTTTGACACGGCCAACCCAACGGGCGGCGATACTGACCTTGAAACGTCGAACCTCGGCAACGTTCTTATCGTATCTGAGGATGGCGACAGCAATGATCCCGATGACAACGCCAACGGTGGTTGTCTGGTTTTTGATTTTGAGAATGCAGCGCTTATCCAAGAACTATCCTTCCTCGATATCGAAGAAACGGCCTGCATGATTTTTTACGATGCAGACGGCAACGTCCTGAGTGAGCAATTTGTCGGGCCAACGGACAATAATGGCCAGACGACTGTGCAACTGGACGTATCTGGCGTCGCGCGGCTTGAGGTTGTGCTTAACGGGTCTGGCGCGATCGACAATCTGATCTACGATGAGGGTGCTCCAGCTGTTGGTGATGGCGACGGGATCGTGACGGGGACCGATGGGGATGATCTGATCGATCTTGCCTATACCGGCGACGCTGAAGGCGACCGGATCGACAACAACGACGCATTGCTTGCTGGCGAAGCGCCGCAAGACGACATCGTTGATGCAGGGGCTGGCAATGACACCGTGACAGCGCTTGAAGGCGATGATGATGTCTATGCAGGCAGTGGTGATGATGTGGTTGACGGTGGTGCTGGCGACGACGTGATTTACGGCGACAGCAATCTGCCCGGCGGCGTCAACGAAAACAGCACAGTCCGCGAAAGCTTTGAGTGGGACCTTGCCGGAACAAACGACGGCGCGGCGCAGGGCGGCTTTAGCCAAGATACCGGCAATGCAAACGTCACTTTCTCGATCTTGTCCGAAACACCGCGTGTTCTGACGGAATTTTCCGATGCTGATCAATTCATTGATGACATCGAAGACGATGGTGCCGCAATTGACGCCAACAGCTCGTTGGACAGCGAAACCCGCGGTTTCGGCCAGATGGCCAGTTATCAGCTTGGTTTTGACACTGCCGTAAACAACGTGGACTTTCGCATCAATGACATTGATGGCGACGGCGTGGTGCGCGTCCTGGCGTTTGACGCGGATGGAAATGCGATCCCTGTCACTCTGACAGGCGGTTCTGATCTAACTCTTTCGGATACTGACAGCGTTGCGGGCAATGACACCGCTGACAGCGATGGCGGGTATGAGCCCAATACAAGCCCTGCATATTCTGTGTTGGTCGACATCCAAGGCCCGGTTTCGCGCATTGTGATTGAGCACAGCCAAGATGGTTCCGCAAATTCTGCCATCAACGTCACGGACGTATATTTTGATGCCGCAATTGTTGGCGATGACGGCGTGGCCGGCAACGACGACCTCAGCGGTGGCGATGGCAACGATGAGATATTTGGCGAGGCCGGCAATGACACGCTAACCGGTGGCGAAGGTCAAGACAGCCTGTCGGGCGGCGATGATGCGGATTTATTCATTGGCGGCAACGCAGGCGATGTTGTGTCTGGCGGCGACGGCGGTGATGACAACGATACACTTGATCTCTCGGGCGAAGGCCCGCTGCGGGTGCTGACGCGGACTGATGACGCTGATGGCAATTCCACCTCTGGCACGATCGGGTTCCTTGGTGCGGATGGGAGCGTAACCGGCACGCTGGCCTTCAACGAGATCGAAACCCTGATTTTGCCCGATGGTGCCGGTGGCAATGCACTCGGTGACCCCATTGCAGTAGATGACACTGCCAGCACGGATGAAGATACCGCGGTGATAATTGAGGTCTTGGGCAACGATTCCGACCCAGAAGGCGATCCGATCACTTTGGTCTCAGCAGAAAGCTCCGAAGGCGACGTGATCATAAACGCCGACGGCACGCTGACCTTTACGCCAGCTGAAAACTCCAACGGGGACGCGACGATCTCTTATACGATCGAAGATGACAACGGTGGCTCTGATACTGCCCAGGTCATCGTGACGGTCGCGCCTATTAATGACGATCCTGTCGCTGTTGATGATGCTGATCTGACCGATTTCGAGACGCCGGTGACCATTCCGGTTCTTGGCAACGATACAGATGTTGATGGAGACACGCTGAGTGTCGCAGAGACCTCCAGCGATGATGGCTTGGTTGCGATAAACGGCGACGGTACAATTACATTTACCCCTGCAGATGGCTTCTCCGGTGACGCGGCCATCAGCTATACCGTCTCTGACGGGAACGGCGGCACAGATACGGCCGTGGTCACCGTCACAGTTGGCGAAGACCCGCGTGACGGCTTTGTTGACGGCACCGATGACGGTGAGTTGATCGACATAGCCTATACAGGCGATCCTCAGGGCGACATGGTTGATGCGGGCGACGCGCTCTTGCCGGGTGCGGGTCCCGATGACGACTTTATTCGCGCAGGCGGTGGGGACGATACTGTCTTTGCCGGCGAAGGCGATGATGTGGTTTTGGGCCAGCTGGGCGATGATGAGCTGTTCGGCGAAGTAGGCGATGACACCATCATTGGCGGCTCGGGAAATGACACGGTTGTTGGCGGTGAAGGCGATGACTTTATCAACAGCGGCTCTGGCGCAGTATTACCTGACCGTGGCTACCCCGGTCTGTTCCCACCTGATCCCGATCCTGAGAATGACCGCGATTCCGTCGACGGCGGTGACGGTGATGACACCATCATCACAGGCGATGACCGTGACACCATCACAGGTGGGGACGGCGATGATGTGATCAACGCGGGCATCGATGATGACATCGTGCAAGGCGATGATGGCGACGACCTTATTATTGGCGGCGAAGGCAATGACGACATCCTAGGCGGCGAAGGCGACGACACGATCTATGCCGGCAATGCCCCTGGTGTCCTCGATATCCTTAATATCGAAGATGATGGCACCAACCCGTTTTTTGGCCCCGATCTGCGCCCAGACAATGGCCGCGACACGGTTGAAGGTGGTGCGGGCGATGATGTGATCTTTGGCGCGGATGATGATGACCTGCTGTTCGGTGGCGCAGGTGATGATCTTCTGGACGGCGAAATCGACAATGACACGCTGCGCGGCGGCATAGGCGATGACACGCTGATCGGTGGGCAAGGCGATGACAGCCTTATCGGCGGGCAGGGCGACGACAGCCAAGATGGCGGCATCGGTGACGACACCCTGCGCGGCAATCGCGGCGACGACACACTGAACGGCGGCGATGGTGACGACCGCCTCTTGGGCGGAAGCGGCAACGACAGCTTCATGGGTGGTGACGGCGATGACACCATGCTGGGGGGCGCGGACCGCGATGAGTTCACCGGCGTGAATGCAGGCGATGTGGTCAACGGCAACGAAGCCGGCGACGATTTTGATTGCCTCGATCTGACCGGTTCTGCCCCTGAAGGGGGCCGCCTTGAGATCGAATATGATCCCTTGAATGGTGAAAACGGCACGGTCTTTTACTTTGATGAAGACGATAATCCTGCAGGCGAACTTGAATTCACCAACATCGAAAAAGTGGTGCCGTGCTTTACGCCCGGTACCCGCATTGCCACGCCCAAGGGCGAGCGTTCGGTCGAGGATCTGCAGTTAGGCGACCGGGTCATCACCCGTGACAACGGCATTCAAGAAATTCGCTGGGTCGGCGCTCAGGAATTCTCCGGTGAAGATTTCGCAAGAGCCGAACATCTGCGCCCTGTGCTGATCCGGCAAGGCGCGCTTGGCAACGATCTACCCGAGCGCGATATGATGGTCTCTCCCAACCACCGCGTGTTGGTGGCCAACGACAAAACGGCGCTTTATTTCGAGGAACGCGAAGTGTTGGTCGCAGCCAAGCACCTCACCGGTCTTGAGGGCGTGGATGTCGTGGATGCTTCTGGCACAACCTACATTCACATCATGTTTGAACAGCATGAAGTGATCCTGTCTGACGGTACCTGGACCGAGAGTTTTCAGCCTGGTGATAATTCTCTGGCGGGCGTGGGCAACGCTCAACGTCAAGAAATTCTGGAGATCTTTCCAGAACTCGCCACCCGCACCGGGATAGACGGATACACCTCCGCACGCCGTTCCTTGAAAAAGCACGAAGCGCGGTTGATTACGACAAAATAACAGCGCATCATAAAGCGCAAGAAATGCAGCTACTGCTAGGGGTTAGTGACCTTGGCAGTTCGGAAACGGAGCGAGAAATCGCTCCGTTTTTGGTTTTAAGAGGACTGTGATTGCCACGCGGCCCAATCTTCGGGCGTATCAAGGTCGCGGCGTGCACGGTTGCCGGGCAGAGGGATCAACTTGATGTGAGGCATCGCTTCTGCCGCAACTTTCTCGCCACCGTTGTCACCCAAAATACCCTGGAATTTCGGGAATAGGCTGGCGGCAAAAACGGCAGGGTGGCCGGGTTTTCCGTCCTGTGTCGCCCCACGCCAAATCAAGATATCTGAATTTAGATCAACGGCTTGGGCGACAGACCTCAAGTCTTCCTCTTGCAGATCAGGCAGGTCTGACAGCAATACCATCGCCGCCACCGCATCCGGGGGCAAAGCCGCAAAGGCAGCACGCAGACTGGCACCCATACCCTCTGCCGCATCCTTGACCGGGAGAACCGTCACATCCAGCCCCTCGAGGGCCGCATACCGCGCATGGGGAAACGGCGGCACAGCAACAATGACCGGCCCTTGCGTCACGCTGCGCGCTATTTTTGCCTGACGCCGCACCAGCGGCACGCCGTTTATCTCCAACAGCAGTTTATCCCGGCCCATTCGGCGCGATTGCCCGGCGGCAAGCACGATGATCGGCAGATCAATCGCAGGGTCGCTCATCCGCGCATCCGAGCGCCATCCGCGTCAAACAGCGGCGTGGTGATCAAGGTTGCAAGGCGCATCTGACCTAGAATTTCAATCTCTACTTCCAATCCATCTTGCGCAACATCACGCGGTACAAACCCTTGCGCGATGGACTTGGCCGCATGGTGCGAATACCCCCCTGAAGTACAAAATCCGATAACGTCACCCTTCAGCCATATCGGCTCATAGCCTTGGACATCCGCATCCGTCGCGGCGACGTCAAACGCCACAAGGGTGCGGGCGGGCGGCGTTGTGCGCTCTGCCTCTGCAGCGGCACGCCCAATGAAATTGGTGTTTTTCTTAAAGCTGATAAAACGGTCCAGCCCGGTTTGGGCCGCCGTATAATCCGGCCCGAATTCCAGCAACCAGCCGCCAAAGAACTTATCGAGGCGCAAGGACATCATCGCGCGCATGCCAAAAGGCACCATCCCAAATTCCTGCCCGGCGGTCCAAAGCGTGTTCCACAGTTGTCGCTGGGCCATCGGATCACAGTAAATCTCGAACCCCAGATCGCCAGTGTAGCTGACGCGCTGCACCAGACACTCAGACATACCAATGGTCATCGGCCAGACATCGAGGAACTTCATTTCTGCGATATCGGTGCGGGTGCAGGCTGCAAGGACCTTGCGCGCATTCGGCCCGGCGATCTGAAATCCGGTCCGGCTGTCAGAGATGTTTTCAACCGCGACACCCTCATCAAGGTTCTGCAAAAACCAACGGTAATGATAGGCTTGCGCGCCATAAGATGCCGTCAGCTGAAAGCGGTCCGGCGCCAAACAGGAGATCGTGAAATCCCCGATCAACTTGCCCTTGGGCGACAACATTGGCGTCAGGCTCAGGCGCCCCAATTGTGGGACACGGCCCGCCATGATCCGATCAAGCCACGCACGCGCACCGATCCCGGTCACGAGGTATTTGCCAAAGTTCTGTACTTCGTTGATGCCAACGGCCTCGCGCACTGCGCGGACCTCGCGGGCCGTTGCATCAAACGCGTCTGAGCGGCGAAAGGATGGTGTTTCAAAACTCGGCTCATCGCCCGTAGCAAAGTAATTAGCGACCTCAAGCCCGAATTGCTGGCCCCAAACAGCCCCCATGGAGCTGAAGATATCATACATCGATGTTGTACGGTTGGGTCGCGCGGCGGGTAGTTCTTCGTTGGGATAAGACACTGAAAAGCGCTTTTGGTAATTCTCGGTCACCTTTGGGAGCGTATACCCGGGCGTGATCCATGGACCAAAACGCGCAACATCCATGGCAAACACATCGCGCTCAGGCTCGCCCTCGATCATCCATTGCGCCAGCGTCAATCCGACGCCGCCGCCTTGCGAAAATCCTGCCATGACACCACACGCAGACCAGTAATTGCGCACCCCCGGCACCGGGCCAACCAGTGGATTGCCATCGGGTGCAAAGGTGAAGGGGCCGTGGATCACGTTTTTGACGCCAGCAGTTTCGAGGTCTGGGAAACGCTTGTAAGCAAAGTTAATGCTGTCTTCTATCTTGTCAAAATCATCTGCAAGCAGGTCCTGACCAAAGCTCCACGGGGTGCCATCTACGGCCCAGGGACGGCATGTTTGCTCATAAAACCCAATGCACAATCCGCGACCTTCTTGGCGCAGATAGCTTTCACCGGCGGGGTCCATCACATGGGGGTGCTCATGGCCGTCCTGCATCATTTCAACGATCAACGGCACGTCTTCGGTGACCAGATATTGATGCTCCATCGGGTGCAGCGGGAAATAAATGCCGGCCATCGCGCCGACTTCGCGCGCCCACAGACCACCTGCATTCACGATATGCTCTGCGTGGATGGTGCCCTTGTCGGTGACCACGTTCCACGTGCCGTCCGCGCGTTGGGTCGTCTCGCGCACCATGCAGTGGGTTTCGATTGTCGCGCCGCCCATACGCGCGGCTTTGGCATAGGCGTGCGTGGTTCCAGAAGGGTCCAAATGCCCATCAAGCGGGTCGTATAATCCACCGATGATGCCATCAATGTTGGTGACCGGCGCGATCTTTTTGATCTCTTCGGGCGTGACGATTTCGGTCTCCAGCCCCATAAAACGGTGCTTGGCCCGCTCTGCCAGCAGCATGTCAAAGCGGTCTTGATTATCCGCCAATGTGACACCGCCCACGTGGTGCAAACCACACGACATGCCGGTGATTTCCTCAAGCTCCTTATAAAGCCGGATGGTATACCCCTGCAGTGCGGCCATATTGGTATCGCCGTTGAGCGTGTGAAAACCACCCGCTGCGTGCCAAGTCGACCCTGATGTCAGCTCGGAGCGTTCCAGCAACATCACATCGGACCAGCCAAGTTTTGTCAGATGATACAGGACCGAGGCACCGACGACGCCCCCACCAATGACGGCCACGCGGGTTGTTGTTTGCATGTTGGTTCTCCAGCTCTTGTCTAGTGCAAGTTGCGGGGATGGTGGACGCGAGGCAAGAGCATTCGCGACCCAATTCGTCGCAGATGCCACATTCGACTGGCTAGATGACGCTGTTGCTGCGCGGCCGGTTTATGTGTGCGGCGTTGTTCCTGCGCGACGAGGAATGTCGGGAACGGGCTATCACATGGTCCGTGCTGGGGGCAGGGTGGGGCGAGGAAACACATCTCGGGACGGACATTCATGCGAACCCATGCTCAGGCAGTTATCATCGGGGGCGGCGTGATTGGCTGCTCCATCCTTTATCACCTGACCAAGATGGGCTGGACCGATGTTGTCTTGCTGGAGCGGGATGAACTGACATCCGGTTCTACCTGGCACGCGGCGGCCAACATCCACGGGCTGCACGATAACAACAATATCACCCGTATCCAAAATTACACCATGGATCTCTATAATGCGCTCGAAGAAGAGACCGGGCAAAGCTGCGGCGTGTTCCAGCCCGGATCGCTCTATCTGGCGCAAACAGAGGCGCGCGAACACCAGTTGCGCCTGCAAGCGGCTAAGGCAAAATACTACGGGTTAAAATTTCACGAGGTCAGCCGGTCCGAAGCTGAGGCGCTGCACCCGCTGGTCGATTATGACGGCATTCGCTGCATCATGTATGAACCCTCGGGCGGCAATGTGGACCCTTCCGGCGTGACCAATGCCTATGCCGCGGGTGCGCGCCAGAACGGCGCTGAGATCATCCGGTTTTGTCCCGTTACAGGGACCGAACAGCAACCCGATGGCACATGGATTGTCCGCACAGCCAAGGGTGACATTGCGACTGAATGGGTGGTGAATGCTGCAGGCCTTTGGGGGCGCGAGGTCGCCGCATTGGCCGGACTGACGCTGCCGTTGCAACCGACAGAGCATCAGTACTTCGTGACTGAAACCATTGCCGAGATTGCTGGGTTGGACCGCCGTTTACCGTCTGTTGCTGACCGTGATGGCGAATATTATCTGCGCCAAGAAGGGCAGGGTTTGTTGGTAGGGGCCTATGAAAAGGACATGCGGTTTTGGGCCGAAGAGGGCACGCCGCAAGGCTTTGGCCATGAGCTCTTTGCCGATGATCTTGAGCGGATCGAAGATAACATGATGCGCGCCATCGACCGTGTCCCAGCGGTGGGTGAGGCGGGCATCAAACGGGTCATCAACGGCCCGATGATTTGGTCACCAGACAGCAATGTGCTGTTCGGCCCCGCGCCTGAGCTGTCGAATTATTTTTGCTGCAACGGCATCATCCCGGGGTTCAGCCAGTCTGGCGGCATGGGCTTGTTGGCGGCCGATTGGATTGTCACCGGAGAGACCCGATACGACATGTTTGCATGGGACATGGCACGGTTCGGTTCGTGGGCCGACAAGGCATTCACTAAGGCCCGCGTGCGTGATCAATATGCCAACCGTTTCAAGATCCACTTTCCAAACGAGGAACGTGAAGCAGGGCGCGCCGTTCGCACACGGCCGGCTTACGACATACAACGCGGGATGGGGGCGGTTTTTGGGCTGAACTACGGCTGGGAACACCCGCTTTATTTCGGAGACGAGATCGGGGCGCAAGACCAGACGCACGGGTTCACACGTCAGGATTGGTGGGAGGTTGTGGGGCGCGAATGCCGGATGCTGCGTGAGCATGCGGGCATCATCGACATCTCGAACTTCGCCAAATACCTCTGCAAAGGCTCAGGCGCTGAAGAATGGCTGAACGCTGTTTTTGCCAATACAATGCCCAAATCTGTCGGGCGGTCCTGTTTGACCCCGCTGATCGGGAAGCGGGGCGGGATTGCCGGGGATTTCACCGTGACGCGGTTGGGTGAAGATGAATTCTGGATCATCGGGTCTGGCATGGCGGAGCGTTATCACCAGCGGTTCTTTAAGGAAGTGCCGTTGCCGATGGGCACCACGTTTGAAAGCAAAACGGATGCCATGTGCGGTTTTAACGTGGCTGGTCCAAAATCGCGCGATATGCTGCAGCGGCTCACAAATACGTCGTTGGCGACGGTCGATTTTCCGTTCATGCGTTCCGCGTGGATTGAGCTGGCCGGGGTCAAGGTATTGGCCTTGCGGGTGTCATTCACGGGCGACCTAGGGTGGGAACTGCATTGCGCTGAGGCCGATCAGGTTCGATTGATGGAGGCGTTGCTGCAGGCAGGTTCAGACGTTGGAGCAGGCCCCGTGGGCAGCCGTGCATTGATGTCACTGCGCATTGAAAAAGGCTATGGCAGTTGGGGCCGGGAGTACTCACCGGAATACTGGCCCCAAGAGGTTGGCCTTGCGCGGTTGTGCAAGATGGACAAGGATTTCCTCAACAAAGATGCCGTGGCGCAAACCCTAACGCAGACTGCGCGCGAGCAGATGGTCGTTCTGAGCTTGGATGCCGGCGACACCGATGCTTCGGGTGCGGACGCCACTGGGGGCGAGCCTATCTTCAAAGACGGGGTCGGTATCGGTCGCGTCACCTCGGGTGCTTACGGCTATAGCGTGGGGCAATCACTGGCGCTTGGGTTCGTGAAGGACGTCTCACCGGGTGACAGTGTCGATGTGATGGTGCTGGGTGTTGAGCACAAGGCGACTGTCTTGGCTGAACCGCCGTTTGATCCCAAAGGACTGCGTTTGCGCGTTTGATCCTAACGCCCCCTGAGCCAAGGGGGCGTTTACCTAAAAGGTTGGAGCCGCCTAAAGCTCGCGGATTTTCAGCTGTGTGATCCGGTTGCCGTTGCGGTTTGTGACCTCGAAGCGAAACCCGTGAAAGAGAAAAACCTGACCGGCCGTGGGGATCATCTGGGCTTCATGGATCACCAGCCCTGCGACGGTGTTTGCTTCTTCATCGGGAAGCGTCCAGTCCGTCGCGCGGTTCAAATCGCGGATCGTCATGGCACCGTCGACGATATATTGCCCGTCCTCTGCCTTTTTCACCGGGTGATCGGCGTCAGGATCGAATTCATCCGTAATCTCACCGACAATCTCTTCGAGAATATCTTCGAGCGTGATCAATCCCTGAAGCGAGCCATATTCATCAACCACCAACGCAAAATGCGTGCGGCGGCGCAAGAATTGGCGCATCTGCTCATCTAGGGTCGAAGTTTCGGGCACAAAATACGGCTTCATCGCCACATCCGCGATGTTGAAATCCTTGAGTGAGCCGGGCGTCCGGCCCGTGGGGCCAATTTGCAAATACATCGCGCGCAGCAAATCTTTGGCGTGGATAACACCAATGATGTTTTCAGGATCGCCGCGAAAGACGGGCAGGCGGGTGTGATTGGATTGCAAACACTGTTCCAACATTTCAGTTGGATCAGACGCCGCATCAATCATCTCGATCCCTGAGCGGTGGAGCATGATTTCTTCGACAGCACGTTCGCGCAGGTCCAGCGCGCCCAAGATCCGGTCGCGGTCTTCTTTTTCGACAACTCCCTCGGAGTGGCCCAAATTCAAAGCGCCCGCGATTTCTTCACGGACCGCCAGAATGTTACTGTCGGGGTCAATTTTTACACCGAACAGGGAAAGAATGCCGCGCACCAGAAAACGCACGGCGCTGACCAAGGGCGAACACACCAGCACCACGAGCATGATCGGGCGCGACACCAAGGCCGCGGCGCGCTCAGCATTGGTGATGGCATAGGTTTTTGGCAGCACCTCAGCAAAGATTAGTACCAAAAGGGTCATCACCAATGTGGCAATGGCCACGCCCGATTCCCCAAAAAGCCGTGTGAAAAGCGATGTAGCCAATGCAGCTGCGAGGATATTCACAAGGTTGTTGCCCAACAAGACCGACCCGATCAGGCGCTCGTTGTCTTCGGTAATGGCAAGCGCACGTTGAGCCCCGCGCGAACCCTTGTCAGCCTGCGTGCGCAATTTTCCGCGTGATGCTGCCGTCAGGGCCGTTTCGGAGCCTGAAAAGAATCCCGAAAGAACCAGCAAAAACAGGATGATTCCTGCGCTGATCCAAAACGCCGAGTCGACGGTTGCTTGGGACATGTCCATGTGAGAAACCTTGTGTGAAGTACCTCATTGTTATGAGTGTTGTGCCGAAGTTCTTCAAGGGAGTGCTCGCATGAGGCATGTTGATTTGGGGGCCCGCAACGGTCCGGTCCTGCTGTTTGGCGGTCCGTATTCCAATGTGCAGGCAACGCGCGCGCTTTTTGACCTCGCTGCGGCACAAGAAATCGCCACTGATCACATGATTTGCACCGGTGATGTGGTCGCGTATTGCGCCGATCCTGTAGCCACCGTTGCGGCCATCCGGACCTCAGGCTGTACGGTGGTTGCGGGCAATTGTGAAAAACAGCTGGCGGCAGATGCTGATGATTGTGGATGTGGGTTTGATGCGGGCAGCACTTGTGACCGGCTGAGCGTCGAATGGTACGCCTTTGCGCGCGCGCGGCTCAACCTTGAGAGCAAGGCGTGGATGGGCGCGTTGCCCGATGTCGTCACCTTTGCGCATCAAGGACGGCGATACGGCGTAATCCACGGCGGCGTGACAGATGTAGCGCGGTTCATTTGGTCCAACTCAGAGCGCGACCTATTTGATCACGAATGGCGCGTGCTTGAGGCGCAAGTGGGTCCTGTTGACGGGGTGATTGCCGGTCATTGCGGCATTCCGTTTATCCACGAGGCGGCCAGAGGCCCGTGGATTAACGCGGGGGTCATTGGCATGCCGCCTCATGATGGGCATCAACAAACCCGCGCCGCCTTGCTGGAGGGTGGTGAGGTCAGTTTTCACCGGCTTAGCTATGATGCTGCAAAGGCGTCCCAAGAAATGATCGAGGCAGGACTCTCAAGGGGTTACGCTGACGGATTGCTCAGCGGTTACTGGCCGTCCGAGGATATCTTGCCCGAGGCCTTGCGCGGAGCGTCATTTGCCAGAGGGTGATGCTCGAGCACCAGCTCGGACAGGCGCGCCTCTAGGACATGGGTATAGATTTCGGTTGTGGCGACATCAGCGTGGCCCAGCATGGTCTGGATCGCCCGCAAATCAGCCCCTCCCGCAAGCAGATGCGTGGCAAACGCGTGTCGCAATGTATGTGGTGTCACCTTTGAGGGATCAACGCCGCCAGACACAGCGAACTCCTTGATCAGCAGATAGAACCGGTGCCGGGTCAGATAACCAGAGACGCCGCGCGACGGGAACAAATAGCGTGAATGAAGTTCTTTGCGGGGTGTTTTCTTGGTCTCTGCTTCTTCTCGGATGGTCAACCACGCGGCCAACGCGTCGCGCGCCGGGGGCGACAGCGGTACCATGCGTTCCTTGCCACCCTTGCCAAGGATCAACAGCAACCGAGGATCACCGCGCGCGGATGCCACGGGCAAGCCGACCAATTCGCTGACCCGCATGCCCGTCGCATACAGCAATTCCATCAGGCAGACGTTACGAATGCGGTCATGCGCGTTTCGGCCAGAGCTCCGCGCCGCCTCCAAAAGGCGGTCCACCTCTTCAATACTCAGGATTTTAGGCAGGCGCTTGTCTTGTCCGGGCCCACTGATTTGGATCGCGGGGTTTTCTGTGCGCAACCCTTCCTCAAAAGCAAATCGGAACAGTTGTTTGATCGCTGAAAGCCGCCGGGCGCGGGTGGATTTGGCAAAACCTTGGGCGTCACAATGAACAAGATAGTCTTCGATATCTGCGCGGGTGGTCGCGGCAAAATCGCGGCCTCTACGGCTAAGCCAAACGTCAAAGTCCTTTAGATCACGGCCGTACGCCAGCAACGTATTGGTCGCGGCCCCAAGCTCAGCTGCCTGCGCCTCAAGGAATGCTGATATCCACGTTGAAGGTATCATTGGCTGCGTTCTAACAAGACGACCTGCAACGCGGCGCGGCGCGCTGTATCCTCAAGCCCGAGTGCGCGTAGGTTTGACAGCGCGTGGGTCAAAGTATCTGCGTTGCCACCAGCCCCCTCATTCAGTTGCGCCAGCACCTGCAGGATGCTTGCTCCAAGGCGACCTTGGCGGGCATTACGCAACAACGCTTCGTCCGGGGTGGGGGTAGCAAAGGCATCAAAAACCGCGGCGGCCAGTGTTTCGCTCGGCCGCCGCTTTGGCACATCTCCTTGGGCCACGGCCACCAGCATATCGGTACGGGTGCGGTCTGTGGGGAACGCGGGGGGCTTGGCAGCAGTTGCTTCATACTCTGGCGATAAAAGCCCTGCCTCAAAGCGGATATCCGCGGCTGCTCCGGTAAGCTTGCGGTTCTGCAAGGCACCTGAAAACAAAGTAGCAAAGGCCACTTCAAGCTCGGCGGATTGCATTGCCTGCCAAACCACAGGCAATGTGCGTTGAACGGCTGCATCATCGCGGGCCTGCAGCGCCTTTTCGAATTTCTGCAACGCTGAAACCCGATCCCAGATGCCCCCCGATGCGGCTGGCTTGCGATCAGAATAGAGGCCCAATAACCGGTTGTCGGGTAACGCTCCTGCGCGGGTCAGGCGTTCTGCTGCTTCAAGTTGGGATTTCCAACCGGCAATATCGCGAAGATCTGCAACCGCATAGGCACGCGGCAGCGGTCCGGTGGGCAACGGCTCTCCGATGCTCTCAAAAAGCCGAAACGTCAGAGGATCAATCTTGCGCGGATTTTGCATCGGCGCTGCATCTTCGAATAAACCCGGACTTAGGAACCTGTCCAGCAGTTCCAATTTTTCAGCAGACCCGAGCCCCAGAGCCTTGGCAGAACCAAGCGTAAGAGAGGCGGTGTTCCAATCGCCGCCGCGCGCAGCACAGAAAATCTGCACACCAATGTCTGAAGACAGGTACGGCGCGCGCGATAGGGCCCCGCAGGCCGCATCTTCGGTCCCGTTTAACAAACTGATCCGCATCCACAGATCAAAATGCGCAGGTGACACAGTGGTGCCGGCTTGTTCGATCAGGGACTGTGCCGGATCAAGTGCGCCCAACATCATCAGTTTTTCGATCCGCGCGAGCGTTAGGGTATCTTGGTCTGTATTGCCATCTCGGGGCGGTCCCGCTTCAGCCAGCAGCACCGTATATAGCAATGCGTTCCCCGCCGGCAGCCGCATGTCTGGCAGGCGGGTGATTTGGCGCTTGAGCGACCTCGCGTCGCTGCCCGACCAAATATCGGCGGGCAGCCCGGTAACGGAAGAGGGAACCAACCCGACGTCGCGCGGTCTCGCACCATCCAGCGCGCTCGTGGTAACCTGCGGCGCAGTGCCACTGTTGGTCACGGGCGGCTCATTCATGGGCGGGAAGGCCGCTTGTTTTTCGGGCCCTATCTGCTGGATCAACGGTGTCGGCGCGTCAAGCCAATCGATCACCGACAAGGGTGCTGCCCCCACAGGTATTGCCGTTTGCGCGACGGCAGGCAGCGTGTGTCCCAGACCAAATCCGAGACCCAGCGCCAAGCCGAATGTGGCGCTCCGCATGGGTTCAGTTCTCCGGTAAGGTGACGGGCAGACGCGTTTCACTTTGCGGTGCCGCGAAATCAACGCCCAAGAATGGGCCGATATACGCATACCCAACGAGCCCGATAAATCCGATAATCACAAGGATCATCAAGAACTTGAGCAATTTTCTCATAGAGTTCGCCTGCCTGACTTTTGCTGCCTTTCCACAAACTATATATGGCCTTTCTAGTAAGATCACGTCATTCAGAGAGAAATGAGCAAAATTCAGCAACCTCAGGCCGATGGCCCTTCTGCGCCCCCCGACTACCATCTGAAAAAGACGGTGGCTTTGGTGGGTATGATGGGTGCTGGCAAGACCGCCGTGGGCCGTGCGGTGGCGGTAAAATTGGGCGTGCCTTTCTTGGACACTGACGCTGAAATCGAAGCGGCCGCAAACCTGAGTGTGCCCGAGATATTTGAACGCGACGGCGAGGCATTTTTCCGCAAACGCGAAACCGAAGTGATTGCACGACTTTTGCAAGCAGAGCGCGGGATATTATCCACCGGTGGTGGCGCTTATTTTGCCGAGGTGAACCGCGATAATATCGGAGAGTTCGGTGTGGCGCTGTGGTTGAATGCTGATCTGAAACTGTTGTGGAACCGGGTCCGTCACAAAGACAGCCGACCGCTCTTGCGCACGGAAAATCCACGCGCGACGCTGGCCGATCTGTTTGATGCGCGTAACCCGACCTATCAAAAGGCCGAGCTGCAGGTGGTTTGTCAGCCATCTTGGTCGATTGATGCGACCGCAAAGATGGTAATCGAAGCGCTGTTAACGCGCCCGGATGTGTTGGAGAAAACAGATGCGTGAGACCGTGCATGTAGGCCTGCCGGGCCGTGAATATGACATTCAGATTGGCCCGGGCTTGCTGCGCGAAGCAGGCGATCACATTGGTCCGTTGCTGCGGCGCAGCCGCGTAGTGGTTATCAGTGACGAGAATGTTGCGGCCCTGCATCTGGACACATTGCGCAGCGGCCTAGCGTCGCAAAACATTACTCTGGAGGCTTTGACACTGCCACCGGGCGAAGGCACCAAATGCTGGGAGCAGCTGCAGCGCTGTGTTGGTTGGCTGCTTGATCAACAGGTTGAACGGGGCGATGTGGTCATTGCACTTGGCGGTGGTGTAATCGGCGATCTTGTGGGCTTTGCAGCAGCAATCCTGCGCCGCGGCGTGCGATTTGTGCAGGTGCCGACGTCCCTTTTGGCGCAAGTCGACAGTTCGGTGGGCGGCAAAACCGGGATCAACGCGGCCCAAGGTAAAAACCTGATCGGAGCATTCCATCAGCCTTCGTTGGTTTTGGCAGATACCGATGTTTTAGAAACACTGACGCCGCGCGATTTTCTGGCCGGTTACGGTGAAGTGGTGAAATACGGCATGCTGGGCGATGCGGCGTTCTTTGACTGGCTCGAAGGGCAGGGACCTAAACTGGCGGCAGGCGATATGGCCTTGCGCGTCGAAGCCGTGCGTCGATCCGTTCAGATGAAAGCCGATATCGTGATGCGCGATGAGACCGAGCAGGGCGAGCGCGCACTGCTCAACTTGGGCCACACATTTTGCCATGCGCTTGAGGCCGCGACAGGTTACGGCGACCGTTTGATGCACGGCGAAGGTGTTGCGATTGGGTGTGCGCTGGCGTTCGAACTGTCAGCGCGGCTGGGCCTGTGCTCACAAGAAGACCCAAGCCGGGTGCGCGCGCATCTGCGTGACATGGGCATGAAGGTCGACCTGCGCGATATTGACGGGGATCTGCCGGATGCTGAAACGCTGTTGGGGTTGATGGGGCAGGACAAAAAGGTTGTGGATGGCAAACTCCGCTTCGTTCTCGCGCGCGGCATCGGAGAGGCGTTTGTCACTGGCGATGTGCCGGCCGATAAGGTCCTAGCCGTTTTGCGCGACGCCGCATAATCAGGGCCGCCGCATCACCATCGCGGTCTTGTCCTTAGATGTGAAACCAAGCGCTTCGTAAAAACCGGCTGCCGCCCGGCCCGTGCCAGTCATCAGCATGATTTTATGAGCGTTTGCAGCCCAGGCCGCATCTATTGCACCTTGCATCACGCACCGGCCAAACCCGCATTTTTGATGGGCGCGGCGGGTCACAACATTCTCAATAAGGGCGTAGGGCCGTGCATCCCACAGCGCATTGGGCAGCAGATGCAGCGTCACCATTGCGGTTAACTCGTCTGCCCTGAAAGCCCCAAATACCGTCGTGCCAGAATGTGCAATCACCGCATCGAACGCTGCAGGATCAACCTGCGGCGGGCCTACGGTCAGCTCATTGTAGAGAACAAGCGCCTGGTCCGCGTCCTGTGATGTAAGGACGCGGACCATTGCTTGTGTATCTTCAGAACGGGATTTCATCGTCCAGATCGCGTGATCCGCCACCTTGACCGCCACCGCCTTGACCGCCGCCACCACCGGAAGAGGATGGGCCGCTGTCATAGCCTTGATCATAGCCACCGCCGCCTGCGCCGCGGTCGTCATAACCACCTCCGCCACCTCCGCCGCCGCCTCCGCCACCACCGCCATCGCGACCGTCGAGCATGGTCAGTGTGCCGTTAAAGCCTTGCAACACGATCTCGGTGCTGTACTTGTCGGTACCGCTTTGATCTTGCCATTTGCGGGTCTGCAATTGGCCTTCGATGTAAACCTTGGAGCCCTTCTTGAGGTACTGCTCGGCGATGCGCACAAGCCCTTCTTGAAAGATTGCCACCGAATGCCATTCGGTCTTTTCGCGCCGCTCACCGGTATTTTTGTCTTTCCAGTTTTCCGACGTTGCGATGCGCAGATTGCACACCTTGCCGCCATTTTGGAAACTGCGCACCTCGGGATCACGTCCCAAGTTGCCGATAATGATCACTTTGTTCACTGAGCCGGCCATATCGCCCCCCTATTTTACTCTGTCCTGCACGCCATGGATTCGATTCCGAATCCGCCTCGACGCTTTTCAGCCGTGTTTATACGATGCGCAGTCTTGATCAGCCATGCTTAAGGGAAGGTTTCCGCAGCAATGCATCACATAGCGGATACATATTATTCCAGTCTGGTCTTGTGGAGCCATTTTGCTATAGTCGCGTCAAGTTGGTTTTGGGTACAGGTTATTTAATGCGCCGTATTATAGCAGGTATGACCGCGATTGCGGTTTCAGTCGGAACGCCTGTTTCTGCTGAAATCTTTTCGTCAAAAAGCCGGGTTAAGCTGTTTGCTAGTCAAAAGCGTATCCTCGATACCCGCGCAGCCAAGCAATATAAAAACTCAGTCCGCTTGCAGCCTCCCAAGGTCGTGACCCCGACGAAGTGGGATGACGAGGGGCCGGGCAAAAAATACCGTGGCCGTTATAAGGGCCAGTATCTGAACATGGCGCGCAGTGCCGCGCAAAAGCATGGCGTTCCTGAGGATTTGTTTTTGCGCCTTGTGCAGCAAGAAAGCGGCTGGAACCCAAAAGCTCTTTCCCACAAAGGTGCCATGGGGTTGGCGCAGCTGATGCCAGCGACGGCACGTAAGCTGCGGGTTGATCCGACAGTCCCGTCCGAGAACCTTGAAGGCGGCGCGCGCTATCTCAAACAGCAGTACCACACGTTCGGAACATGGCGGCTCGCTTTAGCGGCTTACAATGCCGGTCCCGGTGCCGTTAAAAAATACGGTGGCATCCCTCCGTATAAAGAAACCAAGAACTACGTTCGGATCATTCACGGGCGTTAAGCGCTTGTAATAATAATCTAAAGTGTAGCCGCTAGTTGAGCGACGATGCCCCTCAGATTGCTTTTCCCGTACCGTGTTTGACATCAATACCGTTTGTCTAAACCGTAATCCGAGAGCAACACAGGTCCTTTTACTGCTCTCAGCCAGCAATATGCGACATCAAATTCCTTATAGATGCCATTGCACGAACCCACGCCCGCCCAATTTCTGCCCCCTTTGGAAACCATGTTCACACAAACGAGTGACGATGGAGCGCAGAATGAGCCTCAATAATTTTAACGATCGAATAGCCCGCATTAACAACAAGACAGCGTATAGTGCCGCTGACATGGCGCGCGGCGAAGGCACTGCGACTTTGATGTATAGCTCCCCTGCGCGCGAAGCCCCCCGTGGCCGTTCGCACAACAAAGCGATCAAACATTATAAGGCGATCCTGATGGGATTGGTCCTTGGCGCGATTATCGGCATTGTGGCCGCTGGTCTCGACAATGGCGACAGTCTTTGGGGCCCTGGTTTTGCCTATCACGAGATGATCATGCTGCCGGTTTTGGTGGCCCTTGTTGCTGCACCGCTTTTGGCCATGGCAGGTTGCGCGATGCGCCACCGCTCGCCCACCTTCTTTTATTGCTCCGCAGCTTACTTTCCTGCAGTGATCGCCGCCGCTTTGCTTGGTGGCTAAAGCCGGTCTGCAAACCACTTCGGCGACACAAAGCGCCCCTCATCAGAGGCGCGCCACATGTCTAAGAACAATTAGATCGGTTTGTTGATGGTCTGACCGCTATTCGGCGGCCACACCAACTTCGATCACCGGTTCCATCTCATCGAACTTCTCTTGGCTCAGGTGGCATTTCACCTGATGACCGTCAGCAAGCAGCCGAACGGGCGGCACTTCGGTATCACACAGATTACCCGGCACTTCTGTTTTCCAGCGACACCGCGTCTGGAAAGGGCAACCGGGCGGTGGGTTCATCGCAGACGGAATATCGCCTTCTAGCACGATGTGCTTTTTCTTGACGGACGTGTCCGCAATTGGGACCGCCGACAGCAACGCCTCTGTGTAGGGGTGATAGGGTGGGGAAAAGACCTGATCGGTCGTGCCCAATTCGACCACATGGCCAAGATACATCACCATCACGCGGTCGCTGAGATAGCGTACGATGGACAGATCATGGCTGATGAACAAAAGCGTGGTTTTTTGTTTGCGTTGGATTTCCATCAGCAGGTCGGTAACGGCGGCCTGAACTGACACATCCAGCGCCGATACTGGCTCATCTGCAACGACGATCCGTGCATCGCCCGCAAAGGCACGCGCAATGCCGACCCGTTGCTTTTGACCTCCCGACAGCTGGCGGGGCATCCGGGTGGCAAATTCACGCGGGAGCTTCACCAGATCCAACAACTCCAGCATCCGTTGCCAGCGTTCTTTCTCGTTCTTGCCGATTTTAAAGATCTCTAGTGCCCGCACGATCTGGCGGCCCACCGTCATCGACGGGTTCAACGTGTCGAACGGGTTCTGGAACACCATCTGAATGTCTGCGACGTTCTGGGTTGTGCGCTCTTCAATCGGCACTTCGCCGATGCTTTGGTCGTCGAGCAGGATTTCACCATCCGTCGCCGTCTCTAGCCCCATAAGCACCTTGGCAAAGGTTGATTTACCACAGCCAGATTCGCCCACAATCGCCAGCGTTTCGCTTTCGCGGGCTTCAAAGCTGAGCGTCTCGTTGGCTTTGACGACCTTGGTATCACCGCCACCAAACATCGCATTGGCCGCGACCTGATAGTATTTTTTGAGGTTGTCGATCTTGAGAACGATCTTGCCGATCTCGCCCTTGGTCTTGACCTCGGCCAGCTCCAGCGGTGCTTTCCAATCGATCTCTTTGTATTTTAGGCAGCGCGTCTCGTGACTGCCTGTGTCATCAGCGGGGAACATTGGAATGAACCCTTGGTCGCACACGCCAGCCTCGAAGTAATCGCAGCGCGGGCCAAAATTACAGCCTTCGGGCCGTTCATGCGGCAACGGAAAGTTGCCGGGGATCGCAATCAATGGACGGGCGTTTTTATCAGCGCCGGGCAGGGGGATCGAACGAAACAACGCCTGCGTATAAGGGTGCTGCATCTTGTCGAACACGTCTTCGATTGATCCGCGCTCAACCGCTTCGCCAGAATACATCACACAGATGCGGTCGCAGGTCTCAAGCACCAGACCTAGGTTGTGCGAAATGAACAGCATCGAAGTGCCGTATTTCTTGCCCAGATCCTTGACCAGCTCAACCACTGCCGCCTCAACCGTTACGTCGAGAGCGGTGGTCGGTTCGTCCAAAATCAACAGCGACGGCTCAGACATCAACGCCATCGCAATCACGATGCGCTGCTGTTGACCACCCGACAATTGGTGCGGGAATGATTTCAAGATGCGCTCAGGGTCGGGCAGTTTCACATCCGTGACCACCTGCAACGCGCGTGCGGCAGCTTCTTTTTCGTTCATACCGGCATGGATCATCGGCACTTCCATCAACTGCCGGCCAATCTTCATCGCAGGGTTTAGGGACGCCATTGGCTCTTGGTAGATCATGGCAATTTCAGAGCCGCGAATATCGCGTAACTCATCATCGCTCATCTTGCCTAGATCACGGCCTTTGAACTTGATCGAGCCGCCAACAACGCGCCCGTTCTTGCCCAAGTCCTGCATAACGCCCAAAGCGACAGTGGATTTACCGCACCCAGATTCGCCAACCAGCCCCACAGCTTCACCGGGTTTGACCGAGACCGAAAAATCCATGACCGCCGGGATTTCCCGCAGACGTGTGAAAAACGAAATCGACAGCTTGTCGATCTCAAGGATGGGGCCGTCATACTCGGTCTTGGGCATCAGTCTCTCCTCGTCGAAAGGCAAAGGGGGTCCCTTTAGCTTTCCAAATAAACTCCGGAGGGGTCGGAAATAGCTCCCGATCCCTCCGTCACATTAGTCGCGCAGACTTTCTTCGCGCAGACCGTCCGCAAGCAGGTTCAAACCTAACACCAACGTCAACAGCGACAGGGCCGGTGCAATGGCTGCATGGGGATAGATCGACAACAGGCGGCGCCCATCATTGATCGTCGTGCCCCAATCCGGGCTCTCTGACGCTAACCCCAATCCAAAGAACCCCAAGGTTCCTAAAAGGATGGTGGTATAGCCAATGCGAAGGCAAAAATCGACGATCAGCGGCCCACGTGCATTCGGGAGGATTTCCCACAGCATGATGTACCAAGGGCCTTCGCCCCGAGTTTGCGCCGCAGCAACATAGTCGCGGGTTTTGATGTCCAGTGCCAAGCCACGTACGATCCGGAAAACCGTAGGTGCGTTCACAAAAACAACCGAGACGAAAACAACCAGAATACCTGAGTCGATATCAAACAGGTCCATGTAAGCGGGCAAGCCGGGCATCTTTTCTGGAACAATCGCGCCATTGGTCGAAATCAGCGACAGGTACAGCCAAAAGCCAATCGACAGCACCACAATCAGCAAAGGCGTTCGAAAGCTTGGTTGGGTGTAGTAGCGCGAATTAAGCAAGATCGTCAGGAACACCAGCGGGAAGATAAAGAGAAATACCGCCATGTAATTGGGAATGCCTGTCAAAACGATTTCTGGTGTGACCAGCAGGTAAAAGAGCAAGATCACCGGGAAAGCGAGGATCAAGTTGGCCAGAAAGCTCAGAACCGTGTCGAGCTTGCCGCCATAATATCCCGCAGGCAGACCCAGCGTGATCCCAACCATAAAGGCGAAAAGCGTGGCCATTGGTGCGATCTGCACAACAACCCATGCGCCCTTGAAAAGCCGGCTAAAGACGTCGCGTGCCAGATTATCACCGCCCAGAAGGAAGTAAGCATAATCGCCTTCCTCAGCGCGGGACAAAGGCGTCCCGGGCAGTTTGTTCTTCATCCCAGATACTTGGCTGAGGGTGTCGTGGGTTACGATCATATCCAGAACGCCACCGAAGAACCCGGCAAAGACCCAGAACATCACCAACCCAAAGCCAACCATGCCGACCATGCTGTCGAAAAGCTTGCCGTAGAGGCCTAGTTTCCTTTTGAAGGTGATCGAAACCACAAAGGTCACGATCAAAGCGATCCACACAGGCAATAAGCGCTGCGACACCGCACCGATGATACCGGCTCCAGTGCCCATAAAGATGCCACCGATCAAGTAAACGAGCACCAGCGCGACTACCGCAAGAAAGGCGTAAGAAATGACCTTGCCGATCAGCCCCGACAGGCCCTCGTTCACGGCCATCGTGCCATCAGCAGCCATTGCGCGCCCGCCCGATGAGGCAAAGATGCCCACCAAAAGCTGCGTCACGATTGCGAGAAATGTGACCACAACGGCCAACATTAGGATTATATTCAGCCCCGATAGAGAGCCAGTCCAGGATAGATTTTCCATGTCTTAGCCCTCCTCAGGAAATACGAATACGGGGGTTCAGGTACACATAGCCGATGTCTGAAATCAGCTGCGTGACCAGCACGACCACCACGGATACAACCGACACAGCCAACAACAATTCAATGTCATTGTTGCCCGCGGCTTGCACCAGCAACCAGCCGAAGCCCTTATAGTTAAACAACGTCTCAACGATCACGACACCGTTCAACAGCCACGGGATTTGCAGCATGATTACCGTGAAAGGTGCAATCAACGCGTTGCGTAGCGCATGTTTGAGAACAATATCGCTGAACTTCACGCCCTTGAGGCGGGCCGTTCGGATGTATTGTGCGGTCATAACTTCGGTCATTGAGGCCCGCGTCATCCGCGCGATATAGCCCATCCCATAAAGCGAAATCGTCAGAACCGGCAGAAAGAAGTTCTCAAAATTAGCGCTTTCCATGGCGGATGTCGCGGATCCCTTGAACCACTTGAGCCCAAATGCCGAAGACGCAAAAACCGCAATGAATATCACGCCCGACACATATTCTGGTGTCGCCGTTGTCACAATCGAGGCGGTTGATAATGACCTGTCCAGTTGCGATCCCTCTCGCATCCCGGCCAACACCCCAATGAGCAGGGCAGAGGGCACCATTAACAGCATCACCCAGAACATCAGCTTGCCCGTAAGGCCTAGCCTCGTTGCCACCAACGATCCCACGTCATCTTTGAAAACGGTGGATTTACCCCAATCGCCCTGCAAAACACCACAAAAGCTGTTGCGTTCTTCGACGGGCGTGCTGTTGCCATAGCAGCGGCCGAATTCCTTGCCATCGTCGGCAACCGTTTCCCAGCCGGGCAAGACACCCAACCACTGGCCAAATTTCACCGGCGTTGGCTGCAAATAACCGCGATCCCCCAGATAAGACGTCACCGCCTCGTCTGACATGCGAAAGTTACCCTGGGTTTTGGCCAGTTTTTCGAGGTTCGGATAAAGATTGGTGAGCCAAAACACGATGAACGTCAGGCAAAGCGCCGTCAGTAGCATCACGCCCAAGCGTCTGAGTATGAATAGTCCCATGAGGTGCCCCTGTCACGTGGCTGCGGCGGGTTGATCCCACCGGGTGACGGGCATTTTGCCCGTTCATTAAAGATGCGGAAGTATCGAGATGATTATGTGATCTGCTTTACCCCCGTCACGCCCCGTTTTCTCAGGGAATTAGCCTCAATTTTGAGGTGCGTTGACCCCATGAGGCAACACTTGAGGCATAACGTCAATGTCGTGGTCTGACATTTTATTGCCTAAAAGC
Source organism: Sulfitobacter sp. SK012 (assembly GCF_003352085.1). Classification (NCBI taxonomy): domain Bacteria; kingdom Pseudomonadati; phylum Pseudomonadota; class Alphaproteobacteria; order Rhodobacterales; family Roseobacteraceae; genus Sulfitobacter; species Sulfitobacter sp. SK012. The sequence continues at coordinate 2,641,806 of NZ_CP025804.1, read as the reverse complement.
GACAAAAAACTCTCGAGAATGCGACATTTCCGGTGTGTGGGGTGCTCACGCGATTGGCTTTGCGCGCAATTGGCTGGGTGGTTTGCCGACGTGCTGCTGGATGAAACGGGTGAAATAGGCCGCACTACCGAAACCCAAATGTCGGGCAATATCTTTGGCCGAATGGGACGAACCGGCCAACATATCGCGCGCTTCATAAAGCACCCGTTCCGTCAACAGATCCGCTGCGGTTTTGCCAGTTGCTGCTTTGATCGCGCGGGTGAGGTGGGTCGGCGTGACCGCCATTGCTCTTGCATAATCCGCCATTGGAGCGCCGCTGGCATACCCCTCTGCAAGGTGTTTCGCAAAACGTGACGACAGGCGTGCCGCAGCATTTCGCGGAGGGGGCAGGTGCTCTTCTTCGGCAATCAAGCGGCGCAGCCAGACGGACATAAGCCCGGCATGCGCTTCAAGCGCGTCTCGCTTTAACGGGCGGCCTTGGGATTGTTCACGCTGCGCAGCCTCGATCAGGGCGCTGAGTTCGGTCTGCAAATGAACATCGCGGATTCGCAATTGGCGCGGTATCTGCGGCAGGCGCAATTCTGTGTCTTGCGGGATCACCACGACCTGCCCAAAACCCTGTCGGCCCAGCTCCAGCGAAAAGAGCGCACCAGCCGGAACATAGACCGCGTTATGGGCACCGACGCCGCTGCGCTGCCCATCAAGCATCAAGCGTCCTTGCCCTCGGGTCACCCATATCAGCACATTGTAGGGACGATCATGGGCAAGCGATAGCCGCCAATCTTCACCTTTACCAAGCTGGCTGAGGGTGATTATGGCGACGTCTTCCTGGATCACTGATAAGCCCCCGTAATGTTCCAAATATACGATCTGACCTGCAGTTTATTCTGAAAACTACTTCGTGTCAGTCCGAAAAGTGATACCGACTATCCAAGAGAAAGATGTTGCCAATCCGCCATTTTGCTGCGCTGCCACGTGCGTTGGCGTTTCGCAAATTGCCGGGTCGCGATGATTGCCGTCTCGCGCGCCTCCTCTAGACTTAGCGTTCCGCGTAGATGCGCCAACAGTTCTGGGACGCCGATGGCCTTATGGGCGGGCAAGGCAGGATCATACCGTGGTGCGATGGCCGCAACTTCATCAAGCGCGCCTTGCTCCAACATCTGATCAAAGCGCCGTACGATGCGCTCGTTGAGCCAATCGCGGTCAGCATCAAGCGCGATGCGCGTGCAATTTTGCGGGGCCAACACAGGTTGCCCGGTGTCTGTCTGCCATGCAGCCAAGCCGCGCCCCGTGGCCTGATACACCTCCCAAGCGCGTTGGACGCGTGCCCGGTTTTCCAGATCAATCCCCGCAGAGGTTTCGGCATCCAGTCCCGCAACTAGAACGTCCAGCGCCATTGCATCCGCTTCCGTGCGTATCCCAGGCGGCGTCGCAGGAATATCTGCTAGCCCCTCGGTCAGCGCTTTGAAATAAAGGCCAGTTCCACCGACGATGATTGCCCGCTCTCCGGCTGCCAACAAAGCAGCAACTTCTCTCAGCCAATGTCCCGTTGAATATGGCGCGTCTTCGGAGAGATGCCCGTACAAACGGTGAGGGGCCTGTGCTTCTTCTTCCGGTGATGGCCGCGCAGAAATCACCCGCCAACAGCCGTAAACTTGGCTCGCGTCGGCATTCACGATCACGCCGCCCTGAGCCTGCGCAATTGCCAAGGCCAGCGCTGATTTTCCGGACGCTGTCGGCCCCGCGATCAGCACCGGTTTGACGGGATCAAGACCGTCCAGCAGCTGCTCTGTTTGGCGCGTGCTCATTTCTTTTCCCTCAAAGCAATAGGCGGCATTGAACCTTGGCCCGGTTTGCGACATTTTGCGTCCAAACAAAACCCCGTGAAAGGTGCCCCCATGTCCAGCGAAGATCAAACCTCTTTCAAACGGGTGATGCTCAAGATTTCCGGCGAGGCGCTGATGGGCGACAAGGGCTACGGCCTGAACCCGCCAACCGTTGAGCGGATCGCCCAAGAGGTCAAATCAGTCCATGATATGGGCGTTGAGATTTGTATGGTCATTGGCGGCGGCAATATCTTTCGTGGCTTGCAAGGCTCAGCCCAAGGGATGGAGCGCACGACAGCCGATTACATGGGCATGCTCGCCACAGTGATGAACGCACTTGCGATGCAATCTTCGTTGGAAGGTTTGGGCATCCATACCCGTGTTATTTCAGCCATCACCATGAACGAAGTTGCGGAACCTTATATCCGCCGCCGCGCCGTGCGCCACCTTGAGAAAAAGCGCGTCTGCATTTTTGCTGCCGGTACCGGCAACCCGTATTTTACCACAGACACGGCCGCCACGCTGCGCGCCAATGAGATGTCCTGCGAGGCGATCTTTAAAGGCACCAAAGTGGACGGCGTCTATGACATGGACCCCGAAAAACACCCCGAAGCCAAGCGTTATGACACGGTGAGCTATGACGATGTGTTGCAAAAGCGGCTGGGTGTTATGGATGCTTCTGCCATCGCATTGGCCCGTGATAATAACCTGCCAATCATCGTATTTTCGCTTGATGAACCCGGCGGGTTCAAAGGCATCTTGGCTGGCAAAGGGACGTACACCCGCGTTCAAGGCTAGCATGGTCCGGGTGATCGGCCTGCATGTGTAACTGGCAAATGCGCGACCGGGAAGTCACTGATTGTCCGAGGTTTCACCTGTAATCGCGTTATGGGCGCACATGCTCCAGAATGTTAGCCATGCGCCGTAGCCCGACAGCTTTGAGAAATCCTCGAGCCAGAATGAGAAGGGTCCGTGGACTTTGAACACATCCACAAGGACCGAAAGCCCCAAGAACGCAATCGCCACATAGAGCCCTCCAAGGTCGATCCCAGCCCCCTCACGGCGCAGGGAAAGCGCTAGCCACGCTGCAATTGCCGCATAGAGGAGATACAGAAGAATTTCCGGCAGGCCGAGTAATTCGGGCAGCACTTCTTCATGCAACAAAAAGAGATCATCAAGGGTGAGCGCGAGGCTGAGCCAAGCAGCACCCCACAAGACATTACGCCTACCGGATGCAATGGTCGCCGCAAATGCGCAGATCGCTGTGCAGCCAAACATCAGTGCGATCCCGAGATGGGACAAAAGACCACCATAAGCGGGGTAATTAAACTCAGCCGCCGGGTCGCGTACCAATTCTCTGACCGGGACACCACCCAGTGCGAATAAAAGCGATATAGCTGTCGCGCCCAAGAACAGACCCCACCCGACGCGTGTCGCGAGGTGTAGCCGCATGAATTTTTGCATGATGTCAGACACTACGATGCTACCTTGAAATGCGGTTTTGGCACAGTGGTGCGCGCCATAATATGTTGCCGCTGCCTAAAGAAATTTTCATACCCAATATTAATCATCATCACTCGAACGGCGAAACTGCGCCCAACCCATTGCCGCGGCATGTGACGCATGCGCCACATATGCGTATGCTCTGAACACGGACAGGGGTTCTTTGGGCGCGAAACGTCGGCACCTCAGACACCGGCGGCAGCAGTATCCGCACGCAGCCCTAGTCAAGCTGGCGTTACTTAAGTATAGCGGGTTGAAACGAAAAATGACTAAAGGTGCCAAAATGGCAGATGATTTTCTACTTGATACCGATGACCTTGAGCGGCGCATGGACGGCGCGTTTGCCTCCTTGCGCACTGAATTCGCGTCGTTGCGCACGGGTCGCGGCTCTGCGTCGATGCTGGACCCGATTATGGTGGATGCCTACGGGGCGATGACGCCGATCAACCAGGTTGGCACCGTGAACGTACCGGAACCACGGATGGTAACGGTCAACGTTTGGGACAAAGGTCTGGTTGGCAAAGTTGAAAAGGCGATTCGTGAAAGTGGGCTAGGGATCAATCCGCAGCTTAACGGCACGATCATCATGCTGCCGATTCCGGAACTAAACGAAGAACGCCGGACCCAATTGACCAAGGTTGCCGGTCAATATGCAGAAAATGCCCGTGTTTCGATCCGCAATATCCGCCGCGACGGCATGGACCAGATCAAAAAGGGCAAAGCTGACGGCCTTAGCGAAGACGACCAAAAGGTCTGGGAAGACGAAGTTCAAGACATCACCAAGAAGTACACAACCATGATTGATGATCAGCTTGAGAAGAAGCAAGCTGAGATCATGCAAGTCTAACGAACCACTCCTGGCCCTAAACAGCCGCAACTGTGTTTGCAGGGATTTCGAAAGCCTATGAGTACACCAACTAATCCTGTTCCAGGTGGACCGCGCCATGTGGCCATTATTATGGACGGAAATGGGCGTTGGGCAACGCAGCGCGGGCGTCCGCGTTTGTTTGGCCACCATGCGGGTGCCAAGCGGGTGCGTGAAGTGGTCGAATCCTGCCCCGAGTTTGGTGTCGAATACTTGACCATTTTTGCGTTTTCGACCGAAAACTGGAAGCGGACCCAAGTTGAAATCGCAGGCCTGATGAGCCTTTTTAGGCGTTACATTTCCAAGGAAACCCGTTCGCTGAGCGAATTCGGTGTGCGCGTCCGTTTCATTGGGGACCGCGTACGGCTGGACAAAAAGCTCACGCGTTTGATGTCAGAATTGGAAGAAGCCACTTCGTGTAATACCCGTGTGCACCTGACGATTGCGCTAAATTACGGGGGCCGTGACGAAGTTGCGCGCGCTACACACCGTTTGGCGCAAGATGTCGCCTCGGGCAAACTTGATCCCGATAGTGTAGATGAAGAAACGCTGCCAAAGTACTTGGATACATACGTTTTACCTGATCCTGACTTGGTGATCCGTACCAGTGGTGAGGCGCGCATTTCGAATTTTCTACTGTGGCAATCGGCGTATGCAGAGTATGAATTCATTGACACGCTTTGGCCTGACTTCTCTCGCGAAGAGTTTGGCCGGCTTTGCGCCGCTTACGGCGGGCGAGATCGCCGTTTTGGCGCAGCTATAGGCTAAGGAGAACGGCCCTATGAATTCGCCTGCCCCCCCAAACCCCGAAAGATGGTCTGATCTCTCTCCCCGGTTGATCTCTGCTGGTGCAATGGTCTTGATCGGTGCTGTTGGCATCTGGATGGGTGGTCACGTTTTTCACCTATTGGTCGCTATTATCTGTGGGTTGATGGTGTGGGAACTTGTCGGAATGCTGCGCCCCGGCGTGCGCGATGTCGCGTTGAAACTGGGTGCCTTGACGGGTGTTGCGGTGTTGTTATCGGTGTATCTGCCCATCGGGTTTGCCCTGCCTTTGCTGCTGGCCCCGGCACTTGTAGGTTTTGGTCAGCTTGAACGAAACCGCACAATTTTCATGGCCTTCACAGTGATGATCTTGATGGCGGGCTTCGGCATGATGCAGGTGCGCGACGACATGGGGCTTGGCTGGATGCTGTGGCTGGTGCTGGTTGTGGTGGTGACAGATGTGGTTGGATATTTTGCGGGCCGCGCGATTGGCGGGCCAAAGTTTTGGCCCAAGGTGAGCCCTAAAAAGACGTGGTCGGGAACGGCGGCAGGTTGGGTCGGTGCCGCAGCTGTAGGCTTGTTATTTTCGATCAACACAGGCGTAGGCATCGAATTGGTCGGGATTTCCATAGCGATTTCAATGGCATCTCAAATGGGCGACATTGCTGAAAGTGGGATGAAGCGGAAATTGGGCGTCAAAGACAGTTCAAACCTGATCCCGGGCCATGGCGGATTAATGGACCGCTTTGATGGCATGTTGGGTGCGGCACTCTTTTTGCTGATCATTGGCCAATTCATTGGCTTTCCGCCGGGCGCAGGTTAGGCGACTTGCCCCGTAAGGTTAGCATTCTAGGGTCCACAGGCTCCATTGGGCAGAACACCATTGACCTGATCCTGCGGGCACCAGATGAATATGAGGTCATTGCGGTGACGGGCGCGCGCAACATCTCGCAGTTGGCAGCCGATGCGCGTGCGCTAAGTGCTCAGATTGCCGTGACCGCACATGATAATTTGCTGGATGAGTTGCGCGCGGCTCTTGAAGGATCAGGCATTGAAGCTGCGGCGGGTGCGCAATCGATCACGGAGGCTGCAAGCCGGCCTGCCGACTGGATCATGTCCGCCATTGTCGGGGCTGCGGGCCTTGAACCGGGTATGGCCGCGTTGGCGCAGGGCACAACGCTGGCGCTTGCCAATAAGGAATCGCTGGTGTGTGCGGGCCGTTTGGTACTCGAAACGGGCAGGGCGCACGGCGCCACGATCATGCCGGTTGATTCAGAGCATTCCGCCGTGTTTCAGGCCCTGGTCGGTGAGGAAATGGCCGCTGTTGAGCGGATCATCATCACTGCGTCTGGCGGGGCGTTTCGGGATTGGCCCTTGGATGATCTGGCGCAGGCCACCTTGGCCCAGGCCTCCAGCCATCCCAACTGGGACATGGGGCAGCGGATCACCATCGACAGCGCTTCTATGTTTAACAAAGCGATGGAAGTGATTGAAACTCGTGAGTTTTTCGATGTTAAGCCTGAGGAAATCGAAGTGCTGGTTCATCCGCAATCGATGATCCATGCGTTGGTTGGATTTAATGACGGCGCGTTGATGGCGCATGTCGGCCCACCAGATATGCGCCATGCCATCGGGTATGCGCTGCACTACCCTGATCGGCGCAAATTGCCTGTGGAACGGCTTGATCTTGCAGCTATTGGCCGGTTCGATTTTTATGCCCCCGATATGCGTCGATGGCCTGCTTTGCGCATTGCGCGTGAGGTGATGGCGCGGGGCGGTCTGGCGGGTGCCGTATTCAACGCCGCCAAAGAAACAGCCCTTGATGGGTTCATAGCAGGACAGCTTGCGTTCACGCAAATGTCAGACATCGTGGCGGCCACTCTGGACACGTTGGAGCACGGTGGAGGCCATATTGATGCCACCATGACCCTTGATAACGTGCTGCAGATAGACCATTTGGCACGCAAGGCAGCAAAAGCTGCGATCGATAAAACAACAAACAAATACGTAAAAACGTAAACTGAAGGCAGGATAGGCATTTGGATATTTTAGCGCTCATACCGCAGTTCGGCGGGCTGATCTGGACTATTTTGGCATTTGTCATCGCGCTGTCGGTGATTGTGGCGGTGCATGAATACGGCCATTACATCGTCGGACGTTGGACAGGCATCAAAGCGGATGTGTTCAGCCTTGGTTTTGGTCCGGTGATCTATGCGCGCAACGACAAGCGCGGCACACGCTGGCAGATCGCAGCGCTTCCCTTTGGTGGATATGTAAAATTTGCTGGCGACGCTAACGCCGCTTCTGGCAAAGACGAAGACGCAATGGCTGATGTCGCCGCTGACCCAGTCCGGCTGCGCGAAACGATGCACGGCGCTCCCTTATGGGCACGCTCGCTCACCGTTGCAGCAGGCCCCGCGTTTAACTTTGTCATGTCCTTTGCGATCTTTGCGGCACTGGCGATGACAATTGGCATAGCCAAAGATCCGTTGACCGTTGGTGAACTAAAACCGATGCCGGTGATGGCCTATGAGTTGGCGCCGGGTGACACTATTTTGCAGGTTGAAGGCGAAATTTTGCCTGATCCCGAAGATCGCGACGCGGGCCGCGCATTCCTAGAGGCATTGCCCTTAACGCCAACCCTCGAGTACCGCGTGTTGCGTGACGGCGTTGAGCAAGATATTGTAGGCCCTCACTATTCTCCGGCTTTGATTGGCCGCGTGATGCCGACCTCTGCGGCAGATGTTGCGGGCTTGCTCAAAGGCGATGTGATTACCGGGATCGACGGCGAGCCAATTTCCACTTTTCAGGAACTTAAGACCACGGTTGAGGCGTCAGACGGCCGGCCCTTGCTGTTGAATGTTTGGCGTGATGGCGCGCTTGAGACATTTACCTTTGCGGCAAAGGTAACGGATGAACAGCAAGCAGATGGCAGCTTTCAAAAAGTGCTGCGCATTGGCATCGGCAGTTCCAGCCCGTTTGAACCTGCGTTGGAATCCCGTGGGATAGGGGCATCGCTGATGACAGGTGTCGCGGGCGTTTGGGCGATCATCACAAATTCGCTTTCGGGCCTCGCAAACATGATCACAGGGGTGATCAGTACGTGCAACATGTCCGGCCCGATTGGGATTGCACAGGTCTCTGGGGCAGTGGCCAGCCAAGGACCAGTGGCGTTCATCGAGTTCATTGCTGTGCTAAGTACGGCAGTGGGGCTGCTGAACCTATTTCCGATCCCAGCACTGGATGGCGGTCATTTGGTTTTCTACGCCTATGAGGCCGTGACCGGCAAGCCGCCAAGCGACAAAGCCCTGCGGGTGCTGATGTCTGTTGGCCTTGCGCTGATCTTGTCGCTGATGGTGTTTGCACTCGGGAATGACCTTTTCTGCCCATGATACTATTGAAATTCGGCAACGCCTTAATCTTGCCACATTTCATTCAAGAATGCGCCGTATTCGCCCTGTATCCAACTTGTGCGCGAAAGGAGCGATATAATGCAGACGATTTCCAAAGGATACCGAGGCCTGAGCCTTTTGATGGATCTCAATTGGGACCGCGTGCTTTATGTCTGCACGATCGGTTTCGCGCTCGCCGCCGGCGCATGGGTCGGCAGCCTTTAACCTCTCAAATATAGTCGACATCGCCAGATGAAGGGGGCCTGCGTGTTGCGCGGGCTCTATATAGTTGTGCAAAAAGGGTGGTTGTTTTTGACAAGCGGGCCCGCGTTCGGTACTCAGAAACATAATGAGGTAAAAATAAAAGCGGGTCAGAGCAATGGTACTGGAGAACACGGGTGAAAACACCCGGTCACGGGCATTTTCGAAATCATGCGGCATAACACTTAAGGGTATTGGTCTTTCTGTATTGTTATCAACTGCTTGGATGGCACCGGCTGCTCCAGTTGCAGCGCAGGAATATCGGTTCAATTCAGTTGAAATCGAAGGGAACACCCGGATCGGCGACAGCGCGATCCTAAGTCAGGCCGGAATCGCAAGAGGGCAAACCGTTACTGCCGGACAGCTAAATGACGCCTATCAGCGCTTAAATACCAGTGGTTTGTTCGAAAGCGTTTCGATTGAACCTGCCGGTGGGACCCTGCGGATTACCGTGGTCGAGCTTCCCACGATCAACCGCATCAGCTTTGAAGGCAACCGCCGCATCAAAGATGAGGTGTTGGCAACCGTTATCAGATCTACCGAGCGGCGTGTATTTAACCCCTCCGACGCCGAGAAGGACGCAAACTCTATTGCCGAAGCATATTCGGTCGATGGCCGCCTGTCCGCACGGGTACAGCCGCGTGTGATCCGCCGCGACCAAAACCGCGTTGACTTGGTGTTTGAAGTTTTTGAAGGCGACAATGTTGAGATTGAGCGGATCAGCTTTGTCGGCAACCGCGTATACTCTGATCGGCGTTTGCGCCGCGTACTTGGCACCAAGCAGGCCGGACTTTTCCGCGCCTTGGTCACACGAGACAGCTATGTAAGAGACCGTGTCGAGCTGGATAAGCAGATGCTGCGCGATTTTTATCTGTCGCGCGGTTATGTCGACATGCGGATCAATTCGGTAAATGCTCAATTGACCGAAGAGCGTGATGGCTATTTCGTGGGCTTCAACATCGTTGAGGGACAGCAATTCAAATTCGGCCAAGTCTCTTTGGTGTCAGAGCTTCCGAATGTGGATAGTGAAACATACCGCAAGTTGGTTAAGGTCCGTTCAGGTGCGGTCTATTCCCCATCGGTCGTCGAAGCAGACATTACGCGGCTGGAACGCGAAGCGATCCGTGACGGTGTGGATTTCATGCGCATCGAGCCGCGCGTGACACGCAACGAGCGCAGTCAAGAATTGGATATCCAGTATGTGCTCACCCGCGGCGCGCGCATTTTTGTGGAACGCATCGATATCGAAGGCAACACAACCACACTGGACCGTGTAATTCGTCGTCAATTCGACAGTGTAGAGGGCGATCCGTTCAATCCGCGTGAAGTACGCGAAAGTGCCGAACGCATCCGGGCCTTGGGCTATTTTGCGAACGCAGAAGTTAACGCACGCGAGGGCTCGACGCCCGAGCAGGTCGTGGTTGACGTTGATGTCGAAGAACAACCCACAGGGTCGCTTAACTTTGGTGGTGCATATTCGAACAACGACGGCTTTGGTGTTGCGATTGGCTTTTCTGAGCGCAACTTCCTTGGTCGTGGGCAACGGCTGAACCTGAATATCGCGACTGCATCAGAAGCTGCACGTGCAGGTATCCGTTTTGTTGAGCCTTCTTTGTTGGGTCGGGATTTGGAGTTCTCGTTGGAGCTCGACTATTCCGAGACGAACTCTTCGTTTTCAACGTACGACACCAACCGTCTTACGTTCAGACCGGCGATCAGCTTCCCGGTTAGCGAAAATGGCCGATTGTCGCTGCGCTATACAGCGCAAGAAATTGAAGCCCAAGCGCGCGACCCCGCCGACAACGGTCTTGTTGTTCAAGACGACATCGATGCCGGTCAGTTGCTCAGCTCGTCCATCGGGTATCAATATTCCTTTGACACGCGCCGCGCTGGACTAAATCCGACTGCGGGGATGCTCTTTGAGTTTAGCCAAGACCTTGCCGGCATTGGTGGCGATCAAGAATACATCAAAACGGTCGCCAAATTGGTTGGTGAAAAGCAGGTTCTTAGCGAAGAAGTCACATTGAGGGCTACTCTTGAGGGCGGCGCGCTGAGCTGGAGTGGTGGTAACAACCGCGTTGTCGACCGCTTTGTGCTGGGTACGAAGCAACTGCGCGGATTTGAACCGGGTGGTATCGGGCCGCGCGATACCTCTGCGGTGGAAAATGACTCGCTGGGCGGCAACCTCTATGTGGTTGGCAAGCTGGAAGCGGAATTCCCGATTGGCTTGCCCGAAGAATACGGCGTCACTGGTGGTCTTTTCTATGACGTCGGAAACCTTTGGGATCTGGCTGATGTGAACCTGAACGGTGCAACCGTATCCGGTGAAAGCGGGTCCTTCCGCCATGTTATTGGCATCTCGATCTTTTGGGCCTCGCCTTTGGGGCCATTGCAGTTCAACTTTTCTGACGCGATCCGCAAAGAAGAGTTTGACCGCGAACAGACCTTCGAGTTCACCCTACGAACACGGTTCTGATCGTTATGCGTAGTGTTGCGGTCCTCTTGGTCGCAGTTCTGTTCGCAGGAGCGCTTGTGGTGGTCCCCTTAGGGGCCACCGCGCAACAGACCGTATTAAGCCCGGTTCTGACGATCGATTCTGAGCGCATGTTCCGCGACAGCGAATTTGGCCAACGCCTTGCAAGTGAAGTCGAAAGCCAAGGCAGCACCTTGGGATCAGAGAACCGCCGCATTGAGGCCGAGCTTGCCGCAGAAGAAAAAGAGCTTACGGATCTGCGTCCCACAATGGCACCCGAAGAATTTCGGATCCTTGCGGATAAATTTGACGCAAAGGTTCAGGAATTCCGGGCTGCACAGGCCGCAAAGACCCGCAGCCTGAACCAGTTGCTAGATGTGGAGCGTACCGAATTTTTGCAAGCCGCAGCCCCAATTTTGGAACAGCTAATGATCGAAGCAGGTGCCGCCGTCATTCTGGAACGGCGTTCCGTTTTTCTTACTTCTAACAGCGTGGACATCACCGACGAAGCGGTGATCCGTTTGAACGAGGCACAGGCCGGTGTTCCCCAAAACGAAGCACCGCAAGACAAGCCTTAAGCCGCAGGGCCGCTTGCCCCCGTTCGTCTGACTTGTTAGCGTTTCCCCCAAGCCACTGCCCAAATAGGATTTTCCATGACCCAAGAGCTTTTGAGCGCCGACATTCTGATGATCCAGCGGATCCTGCCGCACCGCTATCCGTTTTTGTTGGTCGATAAGGTCGCCGAAATCGACGGGACGACGTCTGCCGTCGGTTATAAAAACGTCACCATGAACGAGCCTCATTTTCAGGGTCACTTCCCAGGCGCGCCTATCATGCCTGGTGTTACGATTGTCGAAGCGATGGCGCAGACTGCTGGTGTCATGATCGGGGTGGCCCTTGAACAGATGGACCGCGACATGCTGATCTACTTCATGTCGATCGATAACTGCAAATTCCGCCGCAAAGTGATCCCCGGTGACGTGTTGCGCATGGATGTCAAAACACTGCGCGGCAAAGCGGGCGGTAAAATCTGGAAATTCTCTGGCGTGGCGACAGTCGAAGGTGAAATGGCGGCTGAGGCTGAATTTATGGCAATGCTGGACTTGCCCAAATGACAGGCATTCACCCCAGCGCGGTGATCGAAGAAGGTGCGCAGATTGATGCCTCTGCGACGGTAGGGCCGTTCTGTGTTGTCGGACCGCAGGTGGTTCTTGGGCCAGATGTGGAGCTGAAATCCCATGTTGTCGTGACCGGCCAAACCGAGGTGGGTGCTGGCACGGTAATATTTTCGTTCGCGGTCATTGGTGAGATCCCCCAAGATTTGAAATTCAAGGGCGAGGCCTCAAAGCTGGTCATCGGTAAACGCAATCGCATCCGCGAACATGTGACGATGAACTGCGGTACCGAAGGTGGTGGTGGCCTGACGTCTGTGGGCGATGATGGGTTGTTTATGGCGGGCTGCCACGTAGCCCATGATGCCATCATCGGCAATAATGTGATCGTTGTGAATTCGGCCGCTGTAGCGGGCCATTGTGTGATCGAAGACGACGTGATCATCGGCGGTCTGGCGGGCATTCACCAGTGGGTGCGTATCGGGCGCGGGGCCATTATCGGCGCGGTCACCATGGTGACCAACGATGTGATACCCTACGGCTTGGTACAGGCCCCACGAGGCGTCCTTGATGGGCTGAACCTTGTGGGCCTCAAACGCCGCGGCGTGTCGCGCGCGGATATCACGGCCTTGCGGGCAGCCTTTCAGATGCTGGCCCAAGGCGAGGGCACGTTCCACCAGCGTGCCGAGCGTTTGGGCGAAGAGACATCGTCAGAATACGTAAGCGAGATCGTTGATTTTGTATTGGCCGAAACAGGTCGTCATTTTCTGACGCCGGGTTGATGCTTGCGCTGATAGCAGGACGCGGCGATTTGGCCGCTGAGGTGGCGCGCGCCCAAGCGGAGCCACCCTTGGTTTGCGTTTATGAAGGCATGGTGCCGCAAGGGTTGGAGCCTGATTTGCTGTTCCGGCTCGAAACACTTGGCTCGCTTTTGGTGCAACTGGGCGAGCGCGGGATCACCGAGGTGTGTTTTGCCGGCGGGCTGGACAGACCCGCCCTTGATCCCTCCAAGCTTGATGATGAAACAGCGCCGTTGGTTCCATTGTTCATGGCAGCCCTCAAAGAAGGTGACGATGGTGCGTTGCGCATGGTTCAAGACCTGTTTGAACGTACGGGCTTTGTGGTGCGAGGCGCGCATGAACTGGCCCCTGATCTGGTTGCGCAGGGCGGCGTGCTAAGTGACGCATGGCCTGACGCGCAGATGCGCAGCGACGCAGACGTAGGGGCGGCGAAAATACTAGAGATGTCACCTCAGGACGTGGGGCAAGCCTGTGTTGTGGGTCGTGGCAAGGTGCTAACAATGGAAGACGTTGGGGGCACGGATGCGATGATCAAATCCTTGCCGAAGACCGTCGGCGATAAGAATGCGATATTGTTTAAGGGCCCAAAGGATGGGCAAACCAGACAGATCGACATGCCAACCATTGGTCCCGAAACGCTTGATGCAGCCCATGCTTCTGGGCTTGTTGGTGTGGTGATCGATGCCGAGGATGTGCTGATCCTGCACCGCGAAAAATGCGTCGAGATTGCCAACGCCCATGGCCTCGTGCTGTGGGTGCGCACGGGCGAATGACCCTCCGGGTTTTCATTCTGGCCGGTGAACCTTCGGGCGACAAACTGGGCGGTGCGTTGATGGCTGGGTTGCGCGCAGAGCGGCCTGATGTGGTTTTCGAGGGCATCGGCGGGCCAGAGATGCAGGCCCAAGGCCTCGACAGTCGATTTGACATGTCCGAGTTGAGCGTCATGGGCTTGGCCGAAGTTATTCCGAAGTATCGCCACCTCAAACGCCGCATCGCCGAGACCGCCGCCGCCGTGGTGCAAAGCGCGCCGGATGTGCTCATCACGATCGACAGCCCTGATTTTTCGCTGCGTGTGGCCAAGCTGGTCAAAGAGGCAAGCAACACGCGCACGGTTCACTATGTTGCGCCGACGGTGTGGGCATGGCGGCCCGGCCGAGCGGCCAAAATGGCGCGCCATATCGATCACGTGCTGGCGCTGTTCCCGTTTGAGCCGCCCTATATGACGGCCGCCGGAATGGCCTGTGATTTTGTCGGACATCCTGTTGTGGCCGAGCCTATTTCTGATACGCAAGAAGGGGTGGCATTTCGGGAGGCCCAAGGGATTGGCGATGCGCCGATGTTGCTTGCGTTGCCAGGGTCGCGTCGGTCCGAAGTGGCTCGGCTGGGTCCTATCTTTGGCCAGACGCTTGAGCGTGTCGTCAAAGCCCAACCTGACCTGCGTGTTGTGGTGCCTGCAGCGGCACCCGTGGCCCAAACGGTGATCGACATGGCCGCCAACTGGCCGGGCGCGCCCGTTGTCCTCGATCCGCGTGCTCAAATGCTAGAAGCCGCGACTGCGACCAAACGCGCGGCGTTTCGCGCCGCAGATGTTGCCTTGGCGGCGTCAGGCACTGTTTCACTGGAACTTGCAGCGGCAGATACCCCTATGGTGATCGCCTATGACATGAATTGGTTAAGCCGCATCATCATCAGCCGCATGGTCAAGATCGATACGGTAACTCTGGTCAATTTGGTGTCCGAAACCCGCGTCGTTCCAGAATTTATTGGCAAAAACTGCCGCCCCGATCTGATCGCCGACGCTTTGGCGCAGGTGATGCAGAACCCAGATGCGCAACGCGCGGCAATGACGCTGAGCATGGAACGTTTGGGAAAGGGTGGCGAGGCACCGGGCCTGCGCGCTGCCAAAGCAGTGCTGGCCCGGCTCTAATTATCCGCGGTGAATCCAACCACCGCCAAAGATGCGGCTGCTGTCGGGATCATAAAAAACACACGCCTGACCGGGGCTCACACCTTCTTCTGGCGTCAGCAACTCGACCTCGGCGGTTGTGTCCGATAGGGGCCGCAAAATTGCATCCGTCGGAGGGCGCGTTGAGCGAACGCGGACCGAGATCGGCCACTCCGCGCGCGACATCAGCGGTGTATCGCCCAACCAATTGATCTCGCGTACGGGGATTGTCCGTGTGGCAAGCATCGCCTTTGGCCCGACAATGACCTCTTTGCGGTCTGCATCCAGCCGAACCACGTACAGTGGATCAGCCAACCCACCGATGCCAAGGCCGCGGCGCTGGCCAATGGTGTAATGAATGACGCCTTCATGCTGCGCCAAGATGTTACCGTCAACATCTACGATATTGCCGGGGTCCGCCGCCTCTGGCCGCAATTTTCGAATGACGCTGGCATAATCACCATTTGGCACAAAACAAATGTCTTGGCTGTCAGGTTTATCCGCCACCCGTAGGCCGTATTTCGCCGCAAGTGCGCGCGTTTCATCCTTTGATGGCAAATGGCCAAGCGGAAAACGTAGATAATTTAACTGATCTGGTGTGGTGGAAAACAAGAAATAGCTCTGATCACGATTGGCATCGGCCGCGGCGTGAAGCTCGGCGCCTTGTGCGCCCATCTTGCGCTGGATGTAGTGGCCGGTCGCCATGCAATCGGCGTCCAGATCGCGCGCAGTTTCCAACAAATCCTTGAATTTCACCCGCTCGTTACAGCGAATACAGGGCACCGGCGTCGCACCGCCAAGGTAGCTATCCGCGAATTCATCGATCACTGCATCTTTGAATACGTTTTCATAATCAAGGACATAGTGGGGGAATCCCATGTCCTCGGCCACGCGACGGGCGTCATGAATGTCGAGCCCAGCACAACACGCACCCTTTTTCGCAAGTGCGGCACCATGATCATACAACTGCAGCGTGACGCCGACTACATCGTAGCCTTCTTTCGCCAACATCGCCGCCACAACGGAGCTGTCGACACCGCCTGACATCGCAACAACGACGCGTGTTTCTGAGGGCGCTTTGGCAAATCCAAGCGAGTTGAGGGGCGGGGTTTGATCGAGGGCCATGGTGTTCTCCGGAAGGTCCATCAGAATATAGGAAAATCCTAATCATTCTCAAGGGCGTGCTTCATATGTCCTTAAGGGACAAGTTGCATTTTTGTCCATATCAACAAGGGCGGTGAGAAAATGTATTTGAAAAGAGTGGATGGGCCCAGGTCGGTGACCTTGGCCAACGGGTCGGTGATGACGCAGGCAGACCTGCCATCGGTAAAGACACGGCGATGGGTTGCATCGCGCAAAGCGGCGGTCGTTCGCGGCGTTGTCTACGGTTTGATGACGCAATCAGAGGCGTTGGAACGGTACCAAATCAGCGAAGATGAATTCTTAGAATGGGTCCGGGCGGTCACTGAGCATGGCGAAGGCGCATTAAAAGCAACATCGGTTCAAAAATATAGACAACTTTAGGTTGTTCGGTTACTCATGTTATCACTTTTAAAGGGTAGTTAACCTTTTAAGTTCACGGTTAACGGGAGAAGTTAACCTGTGCTGATGTGGAGAAACAGAATGCGTGTCCTGCTAGTCGAAGACGATCCGACGACGTCCAAGAGCATCGAATTGATGCTCACTCATGCAAACCTAAACGTATACGCGACAGATTTGGGAGAAGAAGGGATCGATCTGGCAAAGCTATATGATTACGATTTGATCCTCCTCGACCTCGATTTGCCGGATATGAACGGTCACGAAGTGCTACGCCAGTTGCGTCTTAGCCGTATTGAAACACCGATCCTGATCCTCTCGGGGGCCGATGATACTGAAAACAAGATCAAGGGCTTTGGGTTTGGGGCGGATGACTACTTAACGAAACCATTCCACCGCGAAGAGCTGGTCGCGCGGATCCATGCCATCATCCGTCGATCAAAGGGTCATTCACAGTCCATGATTGAGACAGGTCAGATTTCCGTCAACCTTGATGCCAAGACGGTCAGCGTTGACAGCAAATCGGTCCACTTGACGGGCAAAGAATATCAGATGTTGGAGTTGTTGAGCCTGCGTAAAGGTACGACATTGACTAAAGAGATGTTCCTAAACCACCTATACGGCGGCATGGACGAGCCTGAGCTAAAGATCATTGACGTGTTTATCTGCAAACTGCGCAAAAAACTTAGCGTAGCGACAGGTGGCGAGAACTACATCGAAACCGTCTGGGGCCGTGGATATGTGCTCCGTGATCCCGAACCCGCAGAACTAAGCATGGCCGTCAGTGCCTAAACCTTAAGCAAGCGCAATTTGAGTAAAACCTGCTAGACCTGCTTTGGACTGCCGCCTATCACGTTAAGGTGGAACGGCAATTCCGGGGCAGGTTTTTTGACATCTGAAATAGACAGCGACATCCAAACCATGACCCGCGAGGCGGCAAAGACTGAGCTTGCGCGTTTGGCATTAATTTTGGCCGATGCGAATGCGGCTTATCACAAGCTAGACGCGCCGGAGTTGTCGGATGCCGATTTTGACAAGCTCAAACGTCGCAACGCAGCCCTCGAGCAGCAGTTTCCAGACCTCAAACGCCGGGACAGCGCTTCCGATCAAGTTGGCGCGGCGCCTGCATCTGGGTTTGGCAAGATCACCCATAGCGTTTCAATGTTGTCGCTCGCAAATGCCTTTGACGATGCAGATGTGACTGAATTCGACAGCAGTATTCGAAAGTACCTCGGCATGGGTGCAGATGTACCGCTGACATATACGGCGGAGCCTAAAATTGACGGCCTTTCTTTGTCGTTGCGTTACGAGGATGGCGTCTTGGTTCAGGCGGCCACTCGCGGCGACGGGTCGGTCGGCGAAAACGTAACCGCGAATGCATTTACCATCGAAGATATTCCCAAAACGTTGGAAAATGCACCAAACTTGCTGGAAGTTCGAGGTGAAGTTTACATGAGCCACGCGGATTTTGAGGCACTGAATATGAGGCAAGAAGCTAGGGGCGGCAAGACCTTCGCCAATCCGCGAAATGCCGCGGCAGGATCTTTGCGCCAACTCGATGCACAGATTACCAAATCGCGCCCTTTGAGGTTTTTTGCATATGCGTGGGGCAGTTTGTCGTCGCCGCTCGCGGAAACACAATCGGGTGCCATTGAGCGACTTGCAGCGCTTGGCTTTGCAACGAATGAACTCACAAAGCTCTGCCAATCCCCGCAAGAAATGGTTGATCACTACGCCAAGATCCAAACGGCGCGGTCGGCTCTGGGCTATGACATCGACGGTGTTGTCTACAAATTGAACGATTTGGCGCTTCAGGAGCGGCTTGGCTTCCGGTCCACTACGCCGCGTTGGGCAATTGCACATAAATTTCCCGCCGAACTTGCCTGGACGACTCTCGAAGGCATAGACATTCAGGTCGGTCGCACTGGCGCTTTAAGCCCCGTTGCACGGTTAAAGCCCGTTACTGTTGGGGGCGTCGTCGTATCAAACGCGACGCTGCACAACGAGGACTACATTGCCGGGCTCGACAGCAAGGGCGGCGAAATCCGCGGCGGAAAGGACGTACGCGTTGGCGATTTTGTCCAAGTATACCGGGCCGGGGACGTCATCCCCAAAGTCGCTGATGTTGATCTGACGCGCCGGCCAGACTCGGCGCAGCCTTTTGAGTTCCCGCAAACCTGTCCAGAGTGTCAAAGCGATGCGCCGCGCGAGCCCGGAGATGCGGTGCGTCGTTGCTCAGGGGGATTGATCTGTCCAGCCCAAGCGGTTGAGAAAATGAAACATTTTGTGTCTCGCGCGGCTTTTGACATCGACGGGCTTGGGGCAAAGCAGGTGGAGCAATTCTATCTTGATGGTTGGATCGCCGAGCCTGCTGATATTTTCACGCTGCAGACACGCTATGGCACCGGCATGCTACAGCTGAAAAACCGGGAAGGGTGGGGCGAAAAATCCGCCAGTGCGTTGTTTCAGGCCATTGACGACAAACGTAATATCCCACTCGCCCGGCTTCTTTTTGGTCTGGGGATCCGCCACGTTGGGGAAGCCGCGTCGGCGATGGTTGCTTTGCATTACGGCACATGGGACGCGCTAGATCAGGCGATGGAGGAGGCACGCGATTTGGAGGGCCCCACATGGGAAGACCTCGTTGGAATTGACGGCATGGGGGCGGTCATGGCCGGATCGTTGGTCGGGGCGTTTGCGCAAGAAGCAGAGCACGCATCGATAAAGCGCCTTGTGGCTGAACTTGATGTGCAGCCTGCAATCCGCGCGGACACCAATGGATCGCCCGTCGCCGGCAAAACGGTAGTCTTTACCGGAACGTTGGAAAAAATGACACGCGCCGAGGCAAAAGCCCGTGCAGAGCGGTTAGGCGCCAAAGTGTCAGGATCGGTCAGCGCCAAGACGGATATATTGGTGGCCGGTCCCGGCGCCGGCTCCAAGGCAAAAAAAGCCGCTGAACTGGGGATCGAAACGCTGGACGAGGACGGTTGGCTCTCCTTGATCGACGGCGCATGAGCACCCGTCCTGAACCGCTGTTTCCGTTGTTCTCAGGGTTGGAAACGTTGGAGGGCATTGGCCCAAAAACGTCGCTATTGCTGGCGCATCTCGGGGTGCAAGCTCCGCGCGATTTACTGTTTACGCTGCCCTATTCTGGCATCGATCGCCACCTTCAAGACAGCGTTAAGGATGCGGTGCTTCCCGCGACCTTGACCGTAGCGGTGACGGTAGGGCCCCACCGTGCCGCGCCTACAAAGAGCGGGGCTTACCGTATTCATGTCGAAGACGCTCAGACCAGTTTTCAGCTGGTGTTTTTCCATGCACGTGGCGATTTTTGGAAACGACAGTTGCCTGAAGGCAGTCGCCGCATCGTGTCAGGGCGGGTCGAGATGTTTGACGGAACAGCCCAGATGGTACACCCCGATTTTGCGGTGCCAGAGGCGGAAGCGGACACGATTCCGAGCTTTGAACCGGTTTATCCACTCACTGGCGGAGTTACACAAAAGCTCATGTACAAGGCCACGCGTGCTGCGTTGTCTCGTGTGCCAGAGATGGACGAATGGATTGATCCTGAACAGAAAAAACAAGCGAACTGGCCCAGTTTTTCGGATGCCGTTGTTCAGGCGCATGACCCAAAGTCTTTGGAAGATCTGGCCGCAACAGCCCCTGCACGCGAGCGCCTTGCCTATGATGAATTGCTTGCGCATCAGCTGACCCTTGCGCTTGCACGGGCGTCAGAGCGGCGCAAAAAGGGGCGCTCCAGCAAAGGCGAGGGCCACCTGCGCAAACGTGTGCTTGCTGCGTTGCCGTATAAACCGACGGGTGCGCAGACCCGCGCAATTGGCGAAATCACCGCCGATATGGCGACTGACCTGCGCATGAACCGACTGCTGCAAGGCGACGTGGGCTCTGGCAAAACGCTTGTCGCGTTCATGGCTCTCCTGGCAGCGGTTGAAGCGGGCGGGCAGGGCGTCCTGATGGCCCCCACGGAAATTCTTGCGCGTCAACATTTGCAAGGCCTGAGGCCATTGGCCGAAGATGCGGGCGTGGTGTTGGAAATCCTGACGGGGCGCGACAAAGGGGCCGAGCGACAGGCCAAACTCGCCGCTCTTGAACGCGGCGATATTCAAATCCTAGTGGGCACCCATGCGGTCTTCCAAGAGACGGTGGTTTTTCAGGACCTCCGCCTTGCAGTGGTGGATGAACAACACCGCTTTGGTGTGCGCCAGCGGTTGGAGTTGGGCAAAAAAGGACGGCTCGCGGATGTGCTGGTAATGACTGCCACGCCAATCCCGCGCAGTCTGGCACTGGCGCAATATGGGGATATGGATGTGTCGGTGCTGGATGAAAAGCCTCCGGGGCGCCAGCCGATCCGCACCGCCCTGATCAGCACAGAGCGGATAGATGAGGTTATCGACCGCCTTCGTGCGGCGATTGCGGAAGGGCGGCAATGTTATTGGGTTTGCCCGCTGGTAGAGGAAAGCGAAGTTAGCGATCTGATCGCGGCCGAGGCGCGGTTTGAACGTTTGCGCGCTGCTTTGGGCGAAGGTGTTGTGGGGTTGGTCCATGGCCAGATGCCGCCTGCCGACAAAGACGCCGCGATGGCCGCCTTCCAGACTGCGCAGACCAAGGTGCTGGTGGCCACAACGGTGATCGAGGTCGGGGTGGACGTGCCAAATGCGTCGATCATGGTGATTGAACGCGCCGAGAGCTTTGGCCTCGCACAGCTGCACCAATTGCGGGGGCGTGTTGGGCGGGGAACCGCGGCGTCGACCTGTTTGCTGATGTATCAGGCGCCGTTGTCTGAAACAGGCCGTCAACGGCTTGAGGTGCTGCGCGAGACAGAAGACGGCTTTGTCATCGCTGAGACCGACCTGAAAATGCGCGGCACAGGAGATCTGATTGGCACGGCACAATCTGGCGTTCCGCGCTTTCGTGTGGCTGACCTAGAGCGGCAAGCAGGGTTGATGGCTGTGGCGCAATCTGACGCGAGAAAACTACTGGCAGATGATCCCAAATTGGAAACGATGCGGGGCCGGTCCGCACGGCTGCTTTTGTGGTTGATGCGGCAAGACGAAGCTATTCCTTTAATATCAGTCGGTTAAGCATTTTCGAGTCGATGGTGTTCCACTTAGTTCACAAATGTTCTTAAAAAGTTCTTTACAGCGCGCTCATAAAATGAGACCAAAGGAGCAACAAGAACGGGAGACGCACATGACACTGCTCAGCACTTTGAAGACCATCGCAACACGCTCGCAAGACACGTTGTTGCAAGACGCGGCCGGAGCCGCCGCGTTGGTTGTAATGCTGGTTGTGGCGCTGCATATGCCCGGACTTGCCTGATTTCTGCCTGCGCTCTCATGCCGGGTCTGTCGCGCATCTATCCCCATTAGATGCGGTGTTTGGATTTGCCTATCTAAGACACATCTAGGATCTCCCTAGACGACAGCCAGCCCGGGTCCCCATGAGGTCCGCTTCTCTTGCGCCGCCATCCTGTCCCGGATGTGCGGCGTTTTTTTTAGTTTCAACAAAGTGGATTAGGAGGCGGGAGCCGTCGCTTGTTCCATGGCCTCAACCATCGCTTCAATACTCAGCAGGATAGACGCGTGGCGGTTTTTATATTCAACGGCGGGTGTTAGCACCTCAAAACCGTCAAATGGTGCATCAGGAACAGGCCCTTGAGCCTTCAGCATGGCACGCAACTGATCTCGGGCTTGCACAAGCTGTTGATACGTCGCGCCAATCGCGGCGGCCGCTGCAACGGATGCAGCCGCTTGGCCCAAGGCGCAGGCTTTGACGTCTTGTCCCAGCGCTTCGAGTTTGCCGTTGTTAACGACGACATCCACCGTAACGGTCGATCCACACAGGGGTGAACGGCGCGTCACACTGGCATGCGGGGTCTCCAACCGGCCCAAATGTGGAATATCCGCCGCCAAAGCCAATATTCGGGCTGAGTAGAGTTTGATCAGGTCTGTTCCGTCCGACATGACTGTTCCTTTGTCGCGTATGTTCCTACATAAGCGTGCGCGCGCGGTATGCAAAAACTTTTACGCCAGAGAGGCTGATGCTAAATGAGTTTCGACCCACAAACACTTAAATACAACGACGCGGGCCTGATACCCGCAATCGCGCAGGATCATGTTTCTGGCGAAGTTTTGATGATGGCTTGGATGAATGCCGAAAGCCTGACTCGAACGCTTGCCAGTGGCAAGGTCACCTACTGGAGCCGTTCACGTCAAGAATTTTGGGCCAAGGGGGCGACGTCGGGCCATGTACAGCAGCTGGTTGAGCTGCGTGTGGATTGTGACCGCGATTGCCTTTTGATGCAGGTCACGCAAAGCGGTCCTGCCTGTCATACGGGGCGCCGCAGCTGTTTTTATACCGTTGTCACGGCCGAGGGCGAAACAATCACCCAAAGCCCAATGACCTGATCAATTTTGCGCTGTGGACAAATTGCGCTACGCTCCACGGGCATTATTCAAAGATGGGGAATTGGGATGAGGATTAGGATTGTTGGCGCGGCGGTGTTCGCCGCCACATTGGGCACGTCTGCGCTCGCGCAAGAAGGCGGATTTGATCCCAGACAAACCTGTGGGGAAGTTCTGATGGACGCAAGCGATGCGGACCGGATGATGGCGGCTGCTTGGACGTTTGGATTTTTGGCCGCAAACACCAATGATATCAGACCGGTAGATCGACAAAATAACACGACTCTGTTGGGGAATTTGGACCGCGCATGTGCTGCAAGTCCAAATACAACACTGTTGGCGTTGGTCGGTGGCAGCGCAAAACACACTGCCGATGTCCCAGGATCCGAAGCCGAGGCGCGCGCACTTTTGATGAAGTTCTATGAGCCCGGCACGGACCGCAACGCGCTGACCCAAGCGCTATTACCCACGCCCGAAGATATCCGTTTTGTCTATGCCGAACCTCTGGCCAGCGCGCTGGTGAAAACCTATGGCGAGTCTTTTGGGCCCGGTACTACCTTTGGCCCGAAACCTGATCACAACGAAGTTCTGATGGCATATGGAACAACCCGTCAACTGGCCGAAAGGCAAGCGGTGCTGCGTGAATTCCCCGGCGGCTACAAAGACGTGCTGCAGTATTTTCGTGCAGATGTTCCGATTGTGCGGTTTAAATTCGTGACCAAGGGCGAAACGCTGGGGCTTGCGTTTGATGGTTTGGTGTTTGTGAACGAACGCTGGGTCATCATGCCAAAACCGTGGCGCAGTCTGCCGCAGTAACTACAAACCTAACAGGTGCCGAATATCTTGCGGCTTCATGCCGTCGCGCCGGTAGGTCGCGATGGCCCGTGCATCATCTCGTTTGGCCAATCGTTTGCCGGTGTCGTCTCGGATTAGAGCGTGGTGGTGATATGTGGGTGAGGAAAGTACCGTAAGGCGTTGCAAAATAACGTGAATATATGTGGCTTCAAATAGATCCTGCCCGCGAACTACATGTGTTACTCCTTGCGCCGCGTCATCCAGTACAACAGACAGATGATAAGACGTACCCATGTCTCGCCGCGCCAGAACAACATCGCCAATGCCCCTAAGAGCATCTTGAGTGGACAACGTGATCTCTCCCGTTTGGCCTTCGGGTCCTGCGCCGGTCTCTGTAAAGCTCAGCGGGGTATCCCCCAAAACCTGAAGGGCCGCGGCCATGTTCAGCCGCCAAGCGCCGTCCGTTAACCCCTTGTTTCGGCAAGTTCCGGGGTAGACAACCCCATCGGGGCCAATAACAGGCGGCACACCTTCTTGTGGGGCATTTGCGGCTTGAGCAATGTCAAGGCGATTGCAGGTGCAAGCATAGATCAGGCCGGATGCCTTTAAGCGATCAAGGGCAGCGAGATAAGCGGGCTGTCGGTCAGATTGGCGCATAACCGGCTGCGGCCAACTTAAACCCAGCCATGCGAGATCATCGTAAATCTGCGCTTCCCATTTCGGGCGGGCGCGCGATTGATCGATATCCTCAATTCGCAACAGGAACTGACCACGTGCCGCTCGCGCCATGTCATGGGCCAAGAGCGCAGAGTATGCATGTCCTAAATGTAGGGGCCCAGTCGGCGACGGAGCGAACCGCGTAACAAAGCTCACCGTTTTTCGAGCACGTAAACGTTTGATTTTAAATCAATGCCCGGTAAATGGTCGCCATGTTCGCGAAACAGCAAGGCAGCTGCGGCACAGTCGGTCCATTCCATTACGCGCGCTTCATTCGCAGAGTCCGAAAGCGCGTGATCATTCAAAGAAAACACCAGCTTGCCGCCGGGGCCAAGGCTTTGCATTAGCATATCAAACAGGGTTGTGGGGGCCCCACCTGCGCCAACAACGCCAACGGCGCTGATCGCGGCATAGGTACCGGGCGTGTGCGAGAGCGGCGTGTCAGCTTCGATTTGGGTCAGTGTCCGGTAGACGTTTTTCTGTTTGGCGAGCGCCAGCATGTCAGCAGAAACATCGACACCGTCGATCACCGTAAACCCGGCATGCTTGAGCGCCGCGCCCGATAATCCGGTGCCGCAGCCAACATCTAGGATGGGTGCACCTTTATCGGGCATGAATTCAGCAAGTGCGGCCGCGCAACGATCCGGGGTGGCATACCCGATTTCGCCGATTTCGGCATCGTAGCTGCTTGACCAGTCGTCATACAGGGCGCGCGTACTGTCCGCGTCGCGCGCAGCATATGCTTTGTCTAGGAAATTGTGGTTCATCGCGGCTAAGTTAAAGGCTTAACCTCGCGTGTCCAGTGCTAAGACGCGAGCCAGTCTTGCCATTCAAGTTTGGCACGGTCCGTATACGCTTTGTAGCGGTCTTTACGGCCTCGACGGCCCGATTTGAGGCCTTCAACTGGCGGAAACAACCCAAAGTTGACGTTCATGGGCTGAAACGTCTTCGCTTCGGCACCGCCAGAGATATGGGTGATCAGCGCGCCGGTTGCTGTGGTGTTGGGTGGTGTTTCTAATGCCTGACCTAGGATTTCTGCAGCAGCCAACCGTCCGGCAAGCATGCCCATTGCGGCACTCTCAACATAGCCTTCAACACCCGTTATCTGACCGGCGAACCGGATATGCGGCGCTGCGCGCAGGCGCATTTGTCCGTCCAGAAGGGTCGGGGAATTCATAAACGTATTGCGGTGGATCCCACCAAGTCGCGCAAAGTTGGCGTTTTCCAGTCCGGGAATGCGTTTGAAAACTTCCGTTTGCGCGCCGTACTTCATCTTGGTTTGGAAACCTACGATGTTATAGAGCGTGCCCAGGGCGTTATCGCGGCGCAGCTGCACCACGGCATAAGCTTTGACCTCGGGTTGGTGCGGATTGGTAAGACCAACAGGTTTCATCGGGCCAAAGCGCAGGGTTTCACGGCCACGCTCTGCCATCACTTCAATCGGCAGACACCCATCAAAATAAGTCGCAGTTTCGCCTTCGTGGAATTCAGTTTTTTCAGCGGCCAGCAATGCATCGATGAAGTCTTCGTATTGGGCGCGGTCCATTGGGCAATTAAGATAGGCGGTGCGTTCTTCTTCGGTTTCGCCTTTGTCATAGCGCGACTGCATCCATGCGCGGCTCATGTCGATGCTATCGTGGTAAACGATCGGCGCAATTGCGTCGAAAAATGCCAATGCATCCGCGCCGGTTTGCGCCGCAATCGCCCGTCCCAACGCGCCAGATGTCAGCGGCCCGGTGGCCACGATCCACATGCCATCCGATGGCAGCTCCGTAATCTCACCGTATTCAACAGAAATATTCGGATGTGCCATCAACGCGTCGGTCACCGATTGCGCAAACGAATCTCGGTCCACGGCCAGGGCACCACCAGCGGGCAGGCGGTGTTTATCTGCTGTGGCCATGATCAGGCCATTCGCTGCGCGCATTTCCCAATGCAACAAGCCCACGGCGTTTTGCTCATCATCATCTGAGCGGAATGAGTTGGAGCACACCATTTCCCCCAGCAGTCCTGTTTGATGCGCGAAGGTTTCAACCGTCGGGCGCATCTCGTGGATAACAACCTGAATGCCAAGGTGAGCCGCTTGCCAAGCCGCTTCTGAACCGGCCATGCCGCCGCCGATGATGTGGAGTGTTTGTGTCATGCCCGCGATGTAGGGCAGGGCGTGTGCCCGCGCAACCAAAAGCCGCATAAAACTCGTTACGACGGGTTGATGAAAGAGGGGGGAGTTTTGGGGTCGCCGTTGCGGGAAAGATCAGTCAGTGAGAGCTGACTTGGAGGGACCTTCCGCCTACGGCGACCCAAAATCATCTGGGGCGCGCTGGCCTCAACTTATTGATGCCACATTGCTGCCCAATTTGATAGACGCTATTTTTGCAACAATTAACCAAGCTTTTGGAAACAATCACTGCGTCCACTTCGGGTTTCGTTTCTCAATAAAGGCCTGCATTCCCTCGTGGGTATCAGTATTAGCCAAATTTTCTACCATAACGCGGCCTGTGTGTGCGTAGGCGTCAGGGGTGGATAACGCAATTTGGTCATAAAAGGCGCGCTTGCCGATCCGAACAGCACTTCCCAATTTGCCAGCGATCTGTTGGGCAAAGGCAGACGTCTCTGATTGCAGGGACTCGAGTGGGGCGACGCGGTTGATCAGCCCATAATCCTGCGCGCGCTCTGCGGTGATGAAATCGCCCGTAACCAGCATCTCAAACGCTTTCTTCGCTGCGATGTTGCGGGTGAGCGCGACCATCGGCGTAGAGCAAAACAGGCCAATGTTGACGCCGTTTACGCCAAAACGAGTGTCAGACGCCGCGACCGCCAGATCGCAGGTCGCGACCAGTTGGCAACCAGCCGCCGTCGCGATGCCATGAACTTGGGCGATCACGGGCTGGGGCAGGGACTGAATGCGCGCCATCAACGCGGTGCACCGGTCAAACAGATCCTTAAACTCAGCGGCCCCCGCATCAGAGGCCTTACGCATCGCTTGCATTTGTCGCAGATCGTGGCCGGCGCAAAATGCTTTGCCTGCACCTGATAGAATAACGACGCGGCAATCGGGGGTCTGTGCCAACGCATCAAGCTCCGCGTGAAGCGCCGCGATCATCTCATCGGACAGGGCGTTCAACCGCTCAGGCGCGTTCATCTCAAGATGCGCGACCGCACCATCTTGTGTCAGGTTCAGAATTGCCATCTTGTCCTCCGCGGCTGCTTGGCCCAACTCTAGGGCAGGGATGCAAGCGAGGACAAGCATGGTGAGTAAATCTGAGATTAAACTGGATAAGGTTAAGTTAAACGCTTTCATGCTTGAAGCGTTCCCGCAGGTCGCGCATGAATATGCGATCCAAACCGTCGCCGTGAATGAAATCACCGTGCGGCTCGCTGTGGAGGAACGCCACTTGCGCCCTGGTGGCACGGTATCTGGTCCAACGATGTTTGCTCTGGCGGATGTGTCGGCCTACCTTGCCACGCTCGCGATGATCGGCCCGCAAGCGTTGGCCGTGACGACAAATTGTTCAATTGATTTTATGCGCAAACCGGCTCCAGGTGTTGACCTGATCGCCGAGGCCAAGATTTTGAAACTTGGGAAACTTCTATCGGTGACGGATGTCATGATCCGCTCTGAAGGGATGCAAGATCCTGTGGC
Organism: Sulfitobacter sp. SK012; assembly: GCF_003352085.1. NCBI lineage: Bacteria > Pseudomonadati > Pseudomonadota > Alphaproteobacteria > Rhodobacterales > Roseobacteraceae > Sulfitobacter > Sulfitobacter sp. SK012. Next base: position 2,613,745 of record NZ_CP025804.1, on the reverse strand, counting down.
GCGCGCGACGTTGACCTATGCTATTCCACCTGCAAGGCCCTGAGCCTGAAAAAAGGGCCGGGGAATATCCCGGCCCAAGTAAAGAGGTCTGTCAGATGCCACAGGGTGCTACATCTGCCAGAACACACGAGAGACCTCTGTACTGGCCTGGCCCGGTGTCAGTCCCACATCGCGCAGTTGCCAGGACTCCAATTGAGCAAGGGCTTTTCTGGTGCGGCGACGGGTCGCCCATGTCGTCACGCAGACCGCAAATCGCACAGCAAGAATTGCCAAAAGTGGCAAGCTGCGGTTGTTTTGTAGAACGGTCAGGCTCTCGTTCGAGAGGGTCATTGCGTGTGTCATGGGGAAGCTCCTTTGAATAAATTGTATTGACACAATGTGGCGGTTAGGCCATGAATAAATGATACAATATGAATGCCCCTAGCGCTATGGAAACATTGTAATGGATACAATTTGGCGGCCCGAGATTCTCGAGGGGATCAAGCCCAAGTATAAATCGGTTGTTGCGGCGATCCGCAGCGCGATTGAAGCCGGAGAGCTTGGGCCCGGTGATAGATTGCCGCCAGTGCGCGAGTTGGGCTGGCACCTCAAGATGACGCCGGGGACCGTCGCGCGGGCTTACACAATCTTGACGGATGAAGGGGTGCTGAACGCTGAAGTGGGTCGCGGGACATTTGTGGCGTCGCATCAGGCCCGACCGGCTGATGGGCTTCTAGAAATAGATGTTTCGCCGCATAACGGCCCAAAGGAAACCTACCGGGTTAACCTGTTCTCGCCGAGCTTGCCCAATATAGGTCAGCCAGAGTTGGTCCGCCGGGCGATGATGCAGGTCGCGCAAGATCCGCCGTCTGGCCTCATGCATTATCCGTCTCGCGCGGCACAAAGGCCCGCGCGCGAGGCCGCGGTGCAGTGGTTGGCCGGCACCCCACTTGGGCCTTTGGTGGAGCAAGATATCGTACTGACACATGGTGGCCAAAGTGGGATTGGGCTTACATTTCAGGCAATCCTAACGGGGCGCAAACCGTTCATATTAATTGAAGAGCTGGCCTATCCCGGCTTTCGTCGCGCCGCAGAGTTGTTGCGCGCTGAGGTCGTCCCGGTGCCAATGGATTCTGACGGTATTATTCCTGAGGCACTTGAAGAAGCGGCTTTAACGCATGGTGCGCAGGTGCTTTGTACCTCTCCCGAGGTCCACAACCCTACGGTGGTCTTTACTTCGCTGGCCCGGCGCAAACAAATTGTTGCTGTGGCGCGCAAGACCGGGATGCAAATCATCGAAGACGATTGTTACCGGATGGGAGCCACGCGGGCCCCGACTTACCGAATGCTGGCCCCAGAGCGGGGGTGGTACGTGTCGTCCATCGCTAAAACGCTGACACCGGCGCTGCGCTTGGGCTTTGCTATTGCTGCGGAAAACCGCACCGCCGATCTGCGGCGTGCAGCAGAGCACGGCTTTTTTGGCCTGGCGACGCCATTGACCGACATGGCGGCGTTGTTGCTGGCCGATCCAGCCGTGCACGAGATGACACTCTCAGCACGCGACATTTATGCGACCTATCTGGCTTGCGCGCAGCGTGTCCTGTCGGGTTACGATCTGTCGGTGAATGCTGAGGTGCCTTTTATGTGGCTGAAACTGCCTATCGGTTGGCGCGCTGGGGCTTTCTGTCAGGCCGCCGATGCGGTGGGCGTCCAAATAAGGTCCGCCGAAGAATTTGCAGCCCGGGATGGCCGGGTGCCTCATGCGGTGAGGCTGGCTGTTAATGCGATGGTTGGATTGACGTCATTTGAACAAGCGATGGTGCGATTGCGCGCTCTGCTTGATAGTCCACCCGAAGAAATAGGTGTCTGAGAATTGGGGTAACATAATACCTTATTTGTAAGCCTATGTTTTTGAATGTTTTTTATCAGAGGGTGACGCTTGACGCGGTGTGGCGCTGGTTTATAACCCGCTCATCAGACGCGGGCGTTGGTCTGCGATCAACTTATGACTAATTTAACGGGAATACCGTCCATGAAAACCTACTCTGCAACACCGGCAGATATCGACAAGAAATGGATCATCGTCGACGCTGAAGGCGTCGTGCTGGGCCGTCTTGCTTCGATCATCGCCACGCGGCTGCGCGGCAAGCATAAGCCGTCTTTCACACCTCATATGGATTGCGGCGACAACGTCATCGTAATCAATGCCGAGAAAATTCAGATGACCGGCAAGAAGCGCGAAGAAAACTTCTACTGGCACACGGGCCATCCCGGCGGGATCAAAGAGCGGACCAAGGCACAGATCCTTGAAGGCGCGCACCCTGAGCGTATCGTGACCCAAGCGGTCAAGCGCATGTTGCCTGGCAACCGCCTGAGCCGTCAGATCATGACCAACCTGCGCGTCTATGCAGGCGCAGATCACCCCCATGAGGCACAAGAGCCCGAAGTTCTGGATGTAAAATCCATGAACGCCAAAAACACGCGGAGTGCATGAGCATGGCTGACGAAATCAACACACTCGAAGACCTCGCAGAAGTTGCAGGCGTTGCCGCAACTCCAGAAGTTGAATTGACCCCGCGCGAACCTCTTCGCGATGACCTTGGCCGTTCATACGCCACAGGCAAACGTAAAGACGCCGTCGCACGCGTCTGGATCAAGCCGGGTTCCGGCAAGGTCACTGTAAACGGCAAGCCGCAGAACGAATATTTTGCGCGCCCTGTTTTGCAGATGATCTTGGCACAGCCTTTCACGATCACAGGCACCGACGGCCAATTTGACGTGGTTGCCACGGTCAAAGGTGGCGGCCTCTCTGGTCAAGCTGGTGCGGTTAAGCACGGCGTGTCCAAAGCGCTGCAGCTTTATGATCCCAGCTTGCGCGGTGCGCTGAAAGCCGCCGGCTTCCTGACCCGCGACAGCCGTGTGGTTGAGCGTAAGAAATACGGTAAGGCCAAGGCGCGTAAGAGCTTCCAATTCTCTAAGCGCTAATTTCTATACCATTTCACGTATGACGGGTGGCTGGCCAATAAATGGCTGGCCACCCTTTAACTTATTAAAAGTTGCCATATATGATCGGTGCGTTTAGCATTTGCCAGAGCGCCGCTCGCGGTGCCTTTGTTGCTACATATCAAGTGTTTATATAAATAGGAGGCCCTGCCATGGCCGTAGTTAATTTTCAACAATCCGACAGTGGTTATTCAATCTATCCCGCCGGTGCGGCTGATTTCACAAATCCCATCCTTGCTGCGTCGGGGAATCGTCTATTCTGGCGAACAACTGACGGCAGTCGCGTTTTGGGCGATGCTACAGGCCTTGCGGTCAACGGCAGTGTTGTCCCAACAGCGGGTACGTTCACCGCATTTCGCTTCGATTTGGGTGCTCAAAATGGGTATTCCGACATCTTTGTAACCGGTGTTTCGATTAGCTTCGACGAACTGAGGTACGGTCCAGGTGAAGCATCTACACAGGCCTTCTGGCAGGCAGTTCTTGATGGCAACGACACCATCCGCAACAGCGCGACTTCTGCAATCGGCATTTCGGGTGACGGCTATAGTGTCGCTTCTGGTGTTGCAGGCAATGACACGTTTACGGGAATTGGTGCGGATAACTCGGAGCTTATCGGCGATGTGAGAATTCTCTCTTCAGGAACGCTGACGGGCGGCAATGACACATTCACGGTGACCGCAGATGTCGTCGACGGAGATGTTAACCAAATTGAAAACGCTACGTTGAACGGTGGTGCCGATAGCATCACGTTTATCGGTGATTGGTCACAGGACCAATATGTATCTGTTTCGGGCGATGCCTATTTCGTGACGAACGCCGTCGTAAATGGTGGCAATGACGTTATTAATATCTCAACTGTGTCTTCGACCACTGGCGTGAACGAGATTTTCGGCGATGTTTTCCAAACCACGGGCGGGAGCACCATTCAGGGCGGCGATGACACGCTGACAGGCAGCGATGCAAGAGACATTATTTTCGGTGACGCACAAATCGTAAGTGCCGCGGATGACGTTTTTGGCGGCGATGACATTATCTTTGGCCGTGCCGGTGATGACGAGATTTACGGCGATGCCGTGTCGACGACCAGCAATGTAGTGGGCGGTGCCGACTCGATTGACGGCGGCACAGGCGATGACACACTATATGGCGGTGGTGGCAATGACACGCTGCAAGGCAATAACGACAATGACGAGATTTACGGCGATAACGGCGATGATTTGATCAATGGCGGCGATGGTGATGATCTTTCGCTGGCCGGTCGCGGCGAAGACAGCATGATCGGTGGCTTGGGCAATGACTCGCTCTTTGGGCAATTCGGCGAGGATACAATCCGCGGTGATGCCGGCATGGACACAGTCAACGGTGGCTTTGGCAACGACACGCTTTATGGCGGTGTTGGCCGGGACCGGGTTGTCGGCGGTGGTGATGATGACCTGCTGAATGGCGGCTCTGATAACGACCGTTTGAATGGCGGCTTTGGCAACGACCGCCTGTTTGGCACCGATGGGGACGACACCCTGAGCGGCGAAGGCAGCAATGACCTGTTGAATGGCGGAGACGGTGACGATGTCCTGCGTGGCGGCACTGGACGTGATACGTTCTTTTTCGTGGACGGATGGGGTATCGACAGCATTCAAGACTTTGAAATTACACCGGGTTCATCCGACCGTATTGATCTGCGTAACGTAAGTCGGATCACTGATTTCGATGATTTGATTGATACACACCTGCGCGAAGTGAACGGCACCGTTTTCATCACTGACCAGCAGGGTAACTCAATTAGGTTCAACGGCGTAACGCTTGCAGAATTGCAATCGAGTGAGGATTTCTACATCTTCTGATCGCCCGATTGGACAAACAGTTTAAAGGCCGCTCCTTAGCCGGGGCGGCCTTTTTCATTTGGCGGGGGCGATGTACCAATCGTCAAACCGTGAGACATGCTCATGAACGCGCTGGTACCCCTTGGACGTCAGCAAACTGTGCAATTTCTCACGCTGCGGCGCGTAATTATGCTCAATGCACATCACACCAAACGACCAACGGTCAAAATCAAACGCATCAAGGATATCGAATTCACTGCCTTCGGTATCGATTGAGGCGAAATCAATGTGGCTAGGCGCACCGTGCTCCGCCAACAGATCATTCAGTGAAATCGTAGTGACATCATACTCGGTTCCCAGCGTCCTGCGCCGTTTGCCAACAAAGCTGCTAATTGCCGAATTCTCGCCTCTTGGCGCTTCGGTGAATTGAAGCGTTTCGCCGCTGGCTTTCCAGACACAGCGACTGTCGATTGTGCAGGTTCGATTGGCGCGTAGATCATCCTGCCAACCGCGCGCTGGTTCAGCCAAAATTCCGCTCCAGCCGAAGTCATTTTCCATCAACCAAGTGTTGTTCAACTCGACCCCGTCAGTGGCTCCGAATTCCAGAAAATAGCCGTTTTTCTTGAACTTTGATTGTACGAGCCCAAAAATATCCTGGCGCAGTTGCGACTTTGAGCGATCCAACAGATCGATGCAGGTGCTGCGGTCCTCAGGGTCCAGCACCTTGATGAATTCAAGATCGAAATATCCCGGCTCCCGGGCCTTTAGATCACGAAGCCGGTCTTTTCGGGTGATCGTCGCATTGGAGAATATATTGGCCACGTTTGCACCTCTGAATGATCGATTGTGGGGAGCATAAACCCGGCCTCGCAGACCAACAAGCTGGGATGTTCACTCGTCTGGTGAAATCAGCCCAAGCCCACGTAAGTAGATACCAATTCCACTTTCCAGCAGGTCCTCAGGCGGGAAGGGCGACGCACGACCGGGCGAATTCCGTGCAAAAAGCTCTACAACGCCGTGGCTCATGGCCCAGATATGCGCAGAAAACATCGAGGCCGGGGGGCGTTTGTCCTCCGGGATATGTTGGCTGAGGTCGCTTGCAGCTTTCTCCAACACCCCATTGGCACGATTGGCCACCGTCGCAAGAGCGGCACTGCGGTTAATGGAGATACCACTTTCGAACATGGCGATGTAATGGCCGGGATGTTTGCGCGCGAAGGCAAGATAAGCGCGCCCCGTTGCCTCAAAAGCTTTGAGCGCTGAGGGTTGGCCCGACGCATAGGCGTAATCCATCAAGTCCGCGAATATTTCGTATCCCTGCAAGGCAGCTTCGGCGATCAGGTCATCGCGCCCCTCAAAGTGACGGTAAACAGCCGCAGGGGTCACGCCTGCCTGCTTGGCGGCCTCTGACAGGGTAAAGCCCATTGGGCCCTTCTGCTCAATCAGCTCGAGGGCAGCGTCGACCAGTGCTTGGCGTAGATTGCCGTGATGATATCCGCGTTTAGGCATCCCAGACGTCCGGACCCCCGCAGATCTGCGTTTCAACTTCGCCGATGGCGCGGACGTTTTTGAGATCATAGTCAAAGGTATGAAGCACCGTGCGGATCGTATTCAGCCGCGCGCGTCGTTTGTCGTCGGACCGCACCACCGTCCAAGGGGCAATGTCGGTATGTGTTCGCTCTAGGGTTTCTTGGATCGCGTTGGTGTAAGCTTGCCATTTCGACAGGCCCTGCACGTCGATAGAGCTGAGTTTCCATTGCTTGAGCGGATCGCTTTCGCGTGCCAGCATCCGGCGCAGTTGTTCAGGCTGACAGACGTTCAGCCAAAACTTAAAGACATGCACGCCATCCTCAACCAACATCTCCTCAAACGGGCTCACCTGTTTAAAGAAATGCTCAGTCTGCTCAGGCGTGCAAAATTCAAATACAGGCTCGACAACGCCGCGATTATACCAAGATCTGTCAAAGAAAACCATATCACCATCGGTTGGCAAGTGTTTGATATACCGCTGAAAGTACCATTCACCGCGTTCTTGGTCAGAGGGTTTGTCCAAGGCCACCACACGTGCGGCACGCGGATTAAGGTTTGCCCGAAAGCGCCCGATTGTGCCGCCTTTACCAGCAGCATCGCGTCCCTCAAATACCATGGCAATGCGGGTGCCCGTTTCGCGGACCCATGCCTGTAATTTGACCAACTCGATCTGCAGTTGGGCCATTTCCTTGTCGTAAATTTTGGAGGAAAGTCGTTCTGAATGTGGATAGCTTGGCGATAAAATGTCACGCTTTTTGGCGTGCTTGATCGCAGCACGGATATCTTTAGGGGCCTCGTTCTTGAAGAAGGCACTGATTGCGCCGTCAAAGGGCAGGTCCATCACGGCCTCCGGCTGATTATTTCTATTCAATATGGGATGTTAATGCGATTAACGCAAACCCGCGCGTGTCGCCGCGCGGTCAATGGCATCCACCACGGCATCAGGCACGACATGATGGGGCATGTGGCCGATGCCCTCAAGCTTTGTCAGGACGGCACCAACAATCTGCTGAGATAGAGGAACTGAGTGGATTTCCATCGGCACAATGGTATCTGCAGTGCCGTGCACGATCTCAACAGGCATCTCTAACGCGCTATATTCCTGTGATATATCGACGATGTGAGGGCGCAGTGAGTTTACCTGCTGCGCATTCGCTCGCATTGAGCTGCGGCGCAGTGTGAGGCCCGGTCCGATATGATTAGCATAACCTTCGGGGGCGTCCTGCGGCGCGAAAATCGCAGCTAAATTGCTGTCTACAAGGCTGTTGGGCACAAATGCGGTTATGAGCGGAACAACCAATGCACCACCTGCGGCTGAGCCATTCACGGTATAGAGCCAGCCAAGATTGCCGGGCCAAGGGTTCGATACCGCCGATACCAGCACAAGTCCGGCGGTTTCGTCGGGCCGTTCAAGCGCCCATGCGAGGGCGACGGCACCACCATAAGAATGGCCCATAACAATTGGGGTCTGCACACCGACGATATCGGCGGCTTTTTGCAAAAAGATGGCTTGTTCTTGCGGGCTCTCGGAACTGGCGGTCCAAGCGCCGGCGTATCCCGGCAACCGCGCTGTCGCGCCAAGGCCGGGACGGTCCAACATGATGACACGGTAACGATCACTCAGGCGATCAGCGAAATCTAGAGTGAAATCTCGCAGGTTGCCGCTGGCCCCGTGGATCAACACCAGATCAGGTCCGCTGCCTTGGATAAGCACATGCAACGGCGTACCGTCGACTTCAACAATCTGGCCAACGGGAGGATAAGCCCTGTTGGCAGCGCGTTCGCGAAGCGTGGCTGAAACCTGCACCACCAAGATTATTACCACAGTAAGGGCAAGTAGTATCAAAGTCTTACGCGCCAATGTCTTGAAGATCGTAGGACGTGGATTGATAGATTTCGTTGATCCAGTTGCCATAAAGCAAATGCGCGTGGCTGCGCCAACGATTTAACGGCGGTTTGCTCGGATCATCACCGGGGTAGTAGTTCACCGGCACATTAATCGCCGTGCCAGAGGCCACGTCACGGTCGTATTCTTGTTTCAGCGTGTCGCGGTCGTATTCAAAGTGGTTGAAAATATAGAGTGCACGGTGATCGGCATCCTCAACCAAGCATGGCCCTGCATCTTCGCTTCCCAGCAATGTGGTAAGGCCTGGGGCCGCGTCAACTTCGGCTTGCTTCATTTCGGTCCAGCGCGACACTGGGATCACGCAATCATCTGAAAACCCGCGCAAATACGGCGAAGCGGGTGCCAAGTTTTGGTGCCGAAAACAGCCAAAAGCCTTTTCGGCCAACATATGTTTGTCGACTCCGTGAAAGTGATTGATCATTGCCATGCCGCCCCAGCAAACACCAAAAGTCGAGTGCACATTGGTCTGGGTCCAGTCCATGATCCGGCGCAATTCATCCCAATAGGTCACGTCCGGAAAAGCCAAATGTTCAATCGGTGCGCCTGTGATGATCAGCCCGTCAAATTTCTGGCTCTCAATGGCCTCAAACGGTTGATAAAAGCTCTCCATGTGGGCTGCGGTTGTGTTGCGGGTCTGGTGGTCAGACATCCGCAGCAAGCTCAGCTCGATTTGCAGAGGCGTGGCACCGATCAAACGGGCAAATTGGTTTTCCGTCTGAATTTTCTTGGGCATCAGGTTCAAGAGCGCGATCCGTAGGGGCCGAATGTCCTGCCGGTGTGCCATATCTTCATCCAACACCATCACGCCTTCACGGGTGAGCACGTCAAAAGCGGGCAGGGTGGCTGGAATCTTGATCGGCATGGTTTGGGTCGGCTCCTACTGGGTCGTGAGGGATGGCGTTTCAAATAGCGGTTTGGGTGGGATCGCTCAAGACCCGCAGCTTCACGGCTGCGTGCGCCCTAAAGTTTGCTTGAGACAAGGGCGGTAAAGTCATCCTCGCAGGTCAAGCCGGCCACTTCATCCGCGGTGACGGTAATGCCGTGGCGCGCAAGGTCTGCGTAGCGTGGTTGGCGGTGCGCCAGCGCTCGTGCGAAGGTCCAGCGCACAAATGCATCTGGATCAACTTTGTCTTCTGCCACGTTGTTTTCAATCAAGTATTCCGCCCATGCATCGGCCAAAAAGGCGGGCTGGTAGGCCATCGGTTTTGGGGCACGGTCAAAGCGGCGGATCAGCTCTTGGGTGTGATCATCTGACCCTTCGATCCAAATCAGAAGTGCATTTTTTGCCAACTCTGCCAAAAGCGGGTCGGCATCATCCCCCGGTGTGATCCACTCACAAATCGATCCGCCCGTATCGCAGATGAAATGTGGATAGCCATAAAGTGACTGTGCGCGTTGGGTGAAATGGGCGGTCTCTTGCAGGGCCGCGATTTCTGCGTCACGAAATAGACCCTGACGGCGGGCGTATTCCTCCATGGGCAGGCCGCCCTTGTCCGGATCGCCGGGTTTACCCAACCATGTGGCGACAGGGCTGAGGTTGTTAAACGTGATGTTGGAGCCGATATAGATGCTGTCGGTTAACAAAAGATCACGTAAGAACGGCACCTTCATCGCTTCTGCTTTTGCGTTATCGATGATTGTTTCACCCAGATAGCGCGTGCCAATGCGGTAATCGATGGAATAGTGAAACCAATTGCCTTCGCCGCGCAAAAGATGCGCCAAATGCGTCTTGCCCAGACCCGACATGCTAAAAACCAGCACCTTGCGGTGTGCGGCGGCCTGCCACGCGGCGGCATCGGGATAGAGCATTGCGGTGAATCCTTGTGAAATCTTGCCGCCTTTCCTAGCCGCGCGGGCGCAACACCGCAAGGACCCGCCTAGTGAACACCATCAACCCCAATGACTGGAGGCCAAAGCCTGGGTCAGCCGAAGGGGGCGTTGTTTCCCTAAATCATCTCCAGCAGCATCGGTTCGGCTAAGTGGGGGCCAAAATGGTTCTTGAGCCGTCATGCAAAGAGGCCTAGCGGCTTCGTTTCGCGATAGATGCGAAAAGGCCCGCCGCAGTGTTGCGACGGGCCCCAAAACTTCAATCCAAATCGTTTTAGAACGAATAGGAGATCTTGAACCCAGCAGACACGGCTGAGTTATCATCAAAGTTGGCCCGGGCGGTGTCCGGTGTGCCTGTTTCCGGCTGCGCATCACCCAGCATGGTATAGCGAATGCCGCCACTAAGTGCGATTTGTTCATTGACCTGATATTTTGCGCCAAGAGAGACATATTGCGCACCATTTCTCGGGTTCAATGGCGATACGAGATCATCTTCGCCCCTGCTTTCGTACCCAAAGGCAATGGAACCAGACCACTGGTCGTTAAAGCGACGGGCAAAGCCAATCTCGATATCGGTCGAGTCTTCGAGGTCTGTCAGGCTGTCGCCAGAATCGGCTCCGTTCACAACGGAGTCAAAAAACGCTGGTGACACAATTGTGTCGCTGTAGCGGGCGTAGCGAATGGAGCCAAAGACCAGAGTATCCTTGGCAATACCGGTTTGGAATTCCAGATTAAGGCTCTCGGGGGCGACAACTTCGGTCACACCAGGCAGTGCAACGGGATTGCCGCCGATGGTTTCTTTGGTGGGCAAGTCATGCGTGATCTTGGAGCTGTATGTCAGCGAGACACGTAAGGCGATTTCTGGCTTTTCGAATGCCGCGCCAACGACGAAACCAAATGCACCTTCGGAATCAAACTCCGCACGGTAGCCATTCAGCGGGCCATATGCATTGCCGCCCAAAACAACATCCGCTTCAATCTCTTGATAGCGGATACCACCATGCGCGCTCCAGTTGTTGTTGAACTTGTAACGGGCCAAAGCAGTCAGCGCGATGCTGTCCACAATAGCTTGTGTGCCGCCCAACGCAGTTACTGCGCTATCACCGGGATAGTTAATGTCGGATCCATAAGGCTCGTCGACAATCAACGCCACTGAGAGCTTTTCGTTAATTTTGTAGCGCAGGCCAGCGCTGAGTACGCTGAAGTTATCGGCTACGTTGCCAATATCATTCGTCGTCAACGTGCTGCCGTTCTCGACGCCAGTAAGGCTGGGGTTTACCAGACCAAATGAAAGCTCGAACAGGTTGCCAGACTCGAAGATGATACCAATGTCCTGACCAGAACGGTCTAGACCACCAGCTTGTGCTGTGTACGCGCTAAGAGAAAACGCAACGGATGCGAGTAGCTTCTTTTTCATTTGTTGTCCCCCCGACAAACTCAAATCGTTATTCGAAACCTTAGGCATTAAACGGGGTTTCAAAGCAATTCGTGACGCAGGGTCAGTATTTGATTGTGCCCTAACGTCACAGTTTCGTCAGGTCGGGGGTTGTAACACGCGTTTCGCGCCATATGTTTATGTAATTGGCCGCAAAAATCACCGCTGCGCCAACAAACACCCAAACATCGAGTGCTTCGCCAAAGAGCAGCATGCCCACCACCGCAATGGCTGGCAGGCGCAGAAAATCGATCGGTGCGACAACCGTCGCCGGGGCAATCGCCAGTGCATTGGTCAGACAATAATGCGCCAGTAGACCCGCAGCACCGACCCCAACAAGATACGGCAAGCTCCAGGCATTTGGCCAAACCACGTGGCCGTCATAACCCGCCGCGATCATGCCAAATACCAACTGCATGGTGGTTAGGTAGAACAGAATACTGGTAATCGACTGCTTCCGGGTCAGGCGTTTTGTCAGCATAATCGACAGCGCAAAGAAAATGGCCGAGCCTGCTGCAGTGAAAACCCCGGAGTTCAACGCGTCAATATTGGGCCGCACCACGATCAGGATACCGACGAATCCCATGGCCGCCGCCAGCGCCCGCAAACGGGTCAGTTTTTCGCCTAGAACAAGTGGGGCTAACAAGATCACCCACAAAGGCGAGGTGAACTCCAAGGCAAACAGCTGCGCGAGCGGGATTATCGTTAAGGCATAGAACCACAGGTTCTGTCCGGTAAAATGCGCCAAGTTACGGACAAAATGCAGACCCAGTTGCTGACGACTGATTTGCCGCCAAGCGCCCGTGGCCCAAGCGACGGCGATCACAATCACCGCACCAAAGGCGCTGCGGTACATCATAATCTCAAACGTGTCGTGGCGTTCGGCCAATAGGCGGCCAGCCACGGCCATACAGGAAAACGAAAAAATTGCCCCTAGCATCCAAAGGGCGGCACGAACGGTCGTGCTCATGAGCTGGCCTCCAGTTGGTTCAAGATCCCCTCCGAAGGACTAGATTTTATTGGACCCTCATTCCCACTCAATAGTGCCAGGTGGTTTTGAGGTAATGTCATAAGTCACGCGATTGATACCGGGAACTTCGTTGATGATACGTGTGGCTGTCTCACCCAGGAATTCGTGGCTGAACGGATAATAATCCGCCGTCATGCCGTCCACTGAAGTCACCGCCCGCAAGGCGCAGGCAAAATCATAGGTGCGCCCGTCGCCCATAACGCCGACCGTGCGCACAGGCAGGATCGCTACAAACGCCTGCCAGATTTCGTCATAGAGCCCGTGCTTGCGGATCTGGTCGATATAAACGGCGTCAGCTTCGCGCAGGATCTCGAGCTTGGGCCGTGTGATTTCGCCCGGACAACGGATCGCAAGGCCGGGACCCGGAAAGGGGTGGCGGCCAATGAAACTTGTCGGCAGTCCCAATTCACGCCCCAATGCGCGTACTTCGTCTTTGAACAACTCTCGCAGCGGTTCAACAAGCTTGAGACCCATCTTTTCGGGCAATCCACCGACGTTATGGTGGCTTTTGATCGTGACCGAAGGGCCGCCTGAGAACGAGACGCTCTCAATCACATCAGGATACAATGTGCCCTGAGCGAGAAATTTGGCATTTCCGACCTCTTTTGCATGTTTCTGGAACACGTCAATAAAGAGCTTGCCGATAATCTTTCTCTTGGTTTCCGGGTCACTTACGCCATCAAGCTCACCAAGGAACAACTCCTGTTCGTCAGCATGGATCAAAGGCATATTGTAGTGGTCGCGGAACATCTTAACCACTTCTGGTGCCTCGTCTTTGCGCAGCAGTCCGTGGTCGACAAACACACAGGTCAGTTGATCACCAATCGCCTCGTGGATCAGAACGGCGGCTACCGAGCTATCGACCCCACCAGACAGACCACAGATGACCTTAGAATCGCCCACCTGTTCGCGGATGCGCGCAATGGCTTCTTCGCGGTAGGCACCCATGGTCCAGTCGCCCGTGAACCCGGCAATGCGTATGAAATTCTCATAAAGGCGCGCGCCGTTAGGGGTGTGATGCACTTCTGGATGAAATTGCACGGCAAAGAAATTGCGCGAGATATCTGCCGTGATCGCAAACGGCGCGTTAGGGGAGGTGCCGTAGACTTCAAACCCGGGGGCAAGCTTGCTGACATGATCGCCGTGGCTCATCCAGACCTGTTCGCGGTCAGCTTCAAACCAACCGTCCAGCAGGTCCAGCTTGTCCTGAGATGGCGTAACGTAGGCACGGCCAAATTCAGCGGTGCCATGGCCGCGTTCCACTTTGCCGCCGAGGCAATGCATCATCACCTGCTGGCCATAACAAATGCCAAGCACGGGTACGCCCAGATCAAAAACGCCGGCTGGCGGCATCGGCGCGCCCTCGGCAAAGACTGACGCAGGGCCGCCTGACAAGATTACCGCCTTGGGGGCGAAATCGGTCAGAAACGCTTCAGTAACAACATTGAAGGGGTGAATCTCGCAATAGACATTTAGCTCACGCAGGCGGCGCGCAATCAGCTGCGTAACCTGGCTGCCAAAGTCGATGATGAGAAGGCGATCATGGGATATTTGTGTCATGCGCTCTGATTATGCCGCAGCCGCTCCCGGGGCAAGAGCGGATGGGCAATGTTGGGCTGAGATGATCAGGATTTGATGCCGCAAACGGCACATTGATGCTGCGGCATGTCGCTTTTCTCCCCCACGGGGCGCAATCCGCGCGAAGGGAGCTGGCAAGGTAGGTTAGTCAGACAACAACATTCAGGCGTCGAGGGATAAAGCTATGGCAGAGGCAGCAACACGTCGAGGTCGCGGAGGCGGTGGGGCCGCACGGCGCGCAGAGCGGACAGCGGTATCCTTTGAAACCGCACGGTATATTGAGCGCAATATCCCAAACTTCGAAATCTTAAACGACGAAGCGCTTGAGATCATCGAGGCCAACGCGGATCAGGTGCTCGAAGAGATCGGCGTTAACTTTCTCGATAACCCCCGCGCGCTGGAGCTTTGGCGCGCCGCTGGAGCCATCGTTGAAGGTGAACGTGTCCGCATCCCGAAGGGCCTTGCCCGCGAGCTGTGTAAAACGGCACCGTCGAGCTATACCCAGCATGCGCGCAACCCTGAGCGCAATGTGGTTGTAGGCGGCAGAAACCTCGTGCTGGCACCGGTTTATGGACCGCCATTTGTGCGCGATGCTGCAGGTGGTCGTCGCTATGCTACGATGGATGATTTTAGCAAATTCGTGAAGCTTGGTTATATGTCCAAATGGCTGCACCATTCTGGGGGTACCGTGTGCGAACCCACGGATGTCGCCGTTAACAAGCGCCACCTTGATATGCTGCACGCCCACATGACGTTGAGCGACAAGCCATTCATGGGGTCCGTGACCGAACCATCTCGTGCCCAAGATAGCGTCGACATGTGTGGTGTTCTGTTTGGCGAAGAGTTTGTTCAGCAAAACACTGTGATGACGTCGCTGATCAACATCAACTCACCGATGACTTTTGATGATGTGATGATGGGCTCACTGGAAGTTTACGCCAAAAACAATCAGGCCTGCATCATTTCGCCCTTTATCGTAGGTGGCGCGATGGCACCTGTCTCCGTGGCGGGCACATTGACCCAAGTGATGGCGGAAGTATTGGCAGGGATCGCCTATTCCCAGCTGTTGCGCAAAGGTGCGCCGGTGATTTTTGGTGCTTTTGTGACGTCCATCGATATGAATTCTGGCGCGCCGACATTTGGCACACCTGAGGCCGCGCATATTACATATGGTGCAGGTCAGTTGGCACGGCGCATGAACCTGCCGTTCCGCTCGGCCGGATCGTTCTGCGGTTCAAAACTGCCCGATGCGCAGGCGGCATATGAAACGGCCAATAGCCTTAACATGGGTCTTTTGGCTGGTGTGAACTTTATGCTGCACTCCTGTGGTTGGCTTGAGGGTGGGCTGGTCAGCTCGTTTGAGAAGTTCGTGATGGACGCCGATCAGCTTGGCACGCTGCACCATTTGGCCAAGGGTATTTCGATGGACGATAATGCGCAGGCAATGGATGCAATCCGCGAAGTTGGACCCGGCGGGCATTACCTTGGCTGCGATCATACCCAAGCGAATTTCAAAGAAGCGTTCTGGAAATCTGACCTGCTTGATTACAAACCCTTCGAGACTTGGGAAGACGAGGGTGCACGCGATACACAAACCCTCGCATCCTTGAGGGTGGAAAAGCTGCTCGCGACTTACCAGCAACCGGCCCTTGATCCGATTAAGCGCGAGGCGCTGGACGCGTTTGTTGCGGAGAGAAAAGCAGCAGAGCCCGACAGCTTTATGTAGCGTCGGGCCTCTGCGGGTTAAGCGACCGCTTGGGCCGCGCGGAGTTCACGGGCTTCGCCGACGACTGCGATCAAAACATCTACATGACGGATCAGGCTATAACCACGCATCCGTGGCAGTGCGGTCTGTTTCCAGTTCCGCCTCTAGTTCAATCAACTTCATCAACGCTGTGCCATGCCGAGGCACTGTGCCGTATCCCAATAGCCGTGGCAGATGGGCTGTGCGGCGGTAATCCTGCGCGCCAATTCGAGCGGCACGCATCAGGATCCGGGGGCGTTGCAGGGTGTTTAGCATTGTGAACAAGTCTTGCATTCGTTGGTACCTCGTTTGCGGTTTGCCGGGCCGCGACTCGGACCCGTTGACAACAATGTGACACAACTATGGCGTGTGTTGCGTGTTGGCTATAAATGGCGCACGGCGGCTTCACCAATGTTTATCATTTAGAAACAATGATTACCGGAGGCCAAGATATTAACCAATGAGTAACCAATGCATTCTTAGGTTGTGTTAATAACTCAGTGGATAAGTCTGGGGACAGGTTTGTAGAGCAAGGTTTGACGGGTATGGGTGTGGTTTCGAGGGGGCAGGGGCAAAATAACAATGGGACACTTCCTCATTGGGTGCCGTTGAGCGTTAAGAATTATCTCGCACATACCGAGACCGGCACCTCCATCCGCGCACTTGCGCGCGAAGGCGGCTGTCATGCGTCTACCATCCTGCGCCAGATACGCCGAGTTGAAACAAGGCGCGATGACCCATTGGTCGACGCCGCCTTGCGGAGCTTGGGGGCCTTGCAAGGCAACGACAAATCCAAACTATCGACAGGGGATTATCCACGTATGACAAAGCACACTTCGCCTATTGAACCACCACTGGATGCTGGAACCCTAAACCAAGAATCGACCCGTATTCTGCGACGACTATGCGAAAGCGGAGCCGTTCTGGCCGTCGCCGCAGAGATGGAAAAAGCCGTTGTCGTCCGTGATGGTGCAGCCGGCATCAGCACCCGAACTGCCGTGGTGGACTGCGCTGTGGCAGAGGCGATGGCGCTGAAAGGCTGGATTGCGTCAAACGCGGTCGGGCGTATCACGCGATACAAGATCACCGCCAAGGGCCGCAGTGCGTTGACGGATATGATGGCAAAAATGGAAAGCGCGCAGGCACGCAAGACGGGCGGGAACGGGTTTGCGGATGCGCAAACGCCCTTTGATCCAGCCCCAGAGACAGATGTGGGCGCACCGCAACCGCGTCGGCGGATGCGCTATAGCATTGCAGAAAGCCCGCTGACGGCACTTGCACGGCGCCGCGACAAAGACGGAAGCCCATTTCTGAACGATGATTTGGTGCATGTCGGCGAGCGGCTGCGCGAAGATTTCGAGCTGTCGCAAATGGGCCAGCGTGTTGCCCAAGACTGGGACCGGTTTTTGACCGCGCCGGGAAATGGCGGCGGCGTGGGGGGCAGTGGCCCGACGGGCCCGTCAGATGCCCGAGCCCGAGTAGCAAATGCCTTACGCGATTTGGGACCGGGTTTGGCCGATGTTGTGCTGCGCTGTTGTTGCCATCTCGAAGGGTTGGAGACTGCGGAAAAGCGCCTTGGTTGGTCGGCGCGGTCCGGCAAAATCGTGCTGCGGATCGCATTAATGCGGCTCAAGCAGCACTATGACGAGACAACGGGGCCGGGCGGGCCGATGATCGGATAGATCACGTCCCCTGATATCCTTGTAACAAAACGGCGCATTCTTCCTCCCGAATGCGCCGTTTTTTTCGTCACATTGCCGTGTAACGCGGGACAGCAGCAGTATTTTTGGCGTAAAGCGGGTGAAAAGAGGATTGCCCATGACCGCTCAAGACCACCGCGACGGCGCCGCCACACTGATCCTGCGATTGGGACTGGCGTGGTTTATTTTTCTGTGGGCTGCCCATAAGATTATCACGCCCAAGCAATATCAATTCCTCGCCAAGAACTTTGATGGCGTCGAGGTCAGCTTCACCCAAATCTATACTGTAGCAGCAGTTCAGATTGCGCTCTGCGTGCTTGCGGCCTTGGGACTGTTTAGGATCTTTAGCTACGGCGGCTTGGCGATCATGCATTTCTATACATTGACGCGGCGGTGGGATGGTTTTTTTGACCCCTTTGCGCTCAGCGCCAAAGGCTTTCCAATCCATCGCAATCAAGTGATAGATTTGGCAGTGATGGGTGCATTTATTGCGCTGATTTTGCTGATCCACCGCGATAATTGGAGCGTCGGTGGCTGGCTGAGACGCCATCGCGGGCCGCATTGGTGGCAATAAGGCCCACAGGAGCTGAACAAAAAAAGAGGCACCACGCGGATGCCTCTTTTTCGTTTTTTGGGATGTGATCGATTAAGCTAGATCGAACCGATCTGCCATCATCACCTTGTCCCAAGCTTTAACAAAGTCGCGGATAAACTTCGCTTCACCGTCGTTCTGACCATAAAGCTCGACCAACGCGCGCAATTGCGAGTTGGACCCAAAGACCAGATCAACCCGGCTTGCTGTCCACTTTACGTCACCCGTCGCGCGGTCACGCCCCTCAAAGGCGTCTTCTGCCTCTGATGTGGGTTTCCATTCGGTTTGAATGTCGGCCATGTTGACGAAAAAGTCGTTGCTCAGCACGCCAGGACGCTCGGTCAGTACACCCTTTTCAGAGCCGTCCCAATTCGCCCCAAGCACACGCATACCGCCCATCAACACTGTCAGTTCGGGTGCGGTCAACGTGAGCAATTGCGCCTTGTCGATCAGCAATTCTTCAGGCGTCAGGCTGTAGGTTCCCTTTTGGTAGTTGCGGAAACCATCTGCGATCGGCTCCATAACATCAAAGGACTCTGCATCCGTCTGCTCTGCTGTTGCGTCCGTTCTGCCTGGTGTGAACGGTACGTCCACGCTGTGCCCGCCATCAGCTGCGGATTTTTCAATCGCCGCAACACCACCAAGAACGATCAGATCGGCGAGCGAGATTTTCTTGCCGCCGCTTTGAGCACCGTTGAAGGCAGACTGAATGCCTTCCAGCACCTTCAGAACCCGCGCCAAATCGGACGGGCTGTTGATTTCCCAATCTTTTTGCGGAGCTAGACGGATCCGCGCACCATTGGCACCACCGCGCATGTCTGAGCCGCGGTAGGTCGAGGCCGATGCCCAAGCGGTCCGCACAAGGTCCGAAACGCTCAAGCCGCTGGCCAAAAGCTTGGCCTTAAGTGCTGTGACGTCCGCGCCATCAACCAAGGCATGATCAACCGCGGGCACAACGTCTTGCCAGATCAACTCTTCGCTGGGCACTTCGGACCCAAGGTAGCGCGGGCGCGGCCCCATGTCGCGGTGTGTCAGCTTGAACCAAGCGCGGGCAAAAGCATCGGCAAACGCTTCAGGGTTTTGGTGGAAATGGCGCGCGATTTTTTCGTATGCCGGGTCCATGCGCATCGCCATATCGGCGGTGGTCATCATCAAAGGCACCGTGCCTGAGCCGTCAACCTGCGGCGCGTGGTCATCGTCACCCAACGCCTTGGCTTGCCATTGCTGCGCACCAGCGGGGCTTTTTGTCAGCTCCCACTCATAGCCGAACAGAACATCAAAATAGGTCATGTCCCATGTGGTTGGTGTTGGCGTCCAAGGTCCTTCAACGCCACTGGTTGTGGTGTGAACGCCCTTGCCGGATTTAAAATCATTGAGCCAACCAAGCCCCTGATCGGTAATGGCACCCCCCTCAGGATCGGCACCAACCAGCTCGGGATCACCCGCACCATGCGCCTTGCCAAAGGTATGACCGCCAGCAACCAATGCCACAGTCTCTTCGTCGTTCATCGCCATGCGCGCAAAAGTGTCACGGATGTCAAAGCCTGATGCGACTGGATCTGGATTGCCGTCTGGTCCTTCAGGATTGACGTAGATCAGGCCCATCTGGACAGCAGCAAGCGGGTTTTCCATGTCACGCTCACCAGAGTAGCGCGAATTTGGATTGTCGCTGGTTGCCAGCCATTCGGTCTCGGAACCCCAGTACACATCATCTTCGGGGGCCCAGATATCTTCACGACCGCCGCCAAAACCAAATGTCTTGCCGCCCATCGATTCGATAGCGCAGTTGCCGGTTAGGATGAACAAATCCGCCCAGCTGAGCGCATTGCCGTATTTTTGTTTGATCGGCCACAACAGGCGGCGCGCTTTGTCGAGGTTGCCGTTATCTGGCCAGCTGTTGAGCGGCGCAAAACGTTGGTTGCCTGACCCGCCACCACCACGGCCGTCTGCCGTGCGGTAGGTGCCGGCACTGTGCCACGCCATACGGATAAAGAAGGGACCGTAATGCCCGTAATCCGCCGGCCACCAGTCTTGGCTGTCGGTCATCAATGCATAGAGGTCTTTCTTGACGGCGGCCAAATCCAACGCCTTGAAAGCTTCGGCATAGTTAAAATCATCGCCCATCGGGTTGGACTTTGCGCCGTGCTGGTGCAGCACTGAAATATTAAGCTGGTTGGGCCACCAGTCACGATTGCTTACGTGATATTTCTTTCCCGCTACGGGGCATTTTGCATCGCCGGCCATGTTATCTCCGTCTGGTTGTTTAAGGCACAGGGTAGCGCCTTTTTTGGTCCAACGCCAAAAACAGCGCTGTTAGAACCGTTCTAATGTCTGCGCCGCCAAGTTCAACGACAAATATCTGTGAGTTCTGTTTTCGGCGCAGACCTGCAATGCTGTGACAGGCCTTTGCGCCGCGAAATTCGCTGCTATATAGAACACATAGCTTAGAAAAGGTTTGGCCCATGCGCGATCTTAAAATTCCCGAGCAACGCCACCCCGAAAAGGCGCGCCGCCCGGATAATCCGCAGCCCAAGAAACCCAGCTGGATCAGGGTCAAAGCCCCCGGCGGCAAGGGCTATGCTGATACAGCGCGGATTATGCGCGAAAATAAACTGGTTACAGTCTGCGAAGAGGCAGGGTGCCCCAACGTTGGCGAATGTTGGTCGCAAGGACATGCCACCATGATGATCATGGGCGAAGTTTGTACCCGCGCTTGCACGTTTTGCAACATTGCGACCGGCAAACCGCCCGAAGCGTTGGATGCGTTTGAGCCGGGCCGTGTGGCCGATGCCGTGTCCAAACTGGGGCTGAAACACGTTGTTATCACCTCCGTGGACCGCGACGATATTGAGGACGGCGGGGCCGAGCATTTTGCTCAAACCATTAGGGCCATTCGTCACCGCAGCCCTGGCACCACAATCGAAATCCTGACGCCCGACTTTATCCGCTGTGACCCATCCGTGCTGGAGCAGGTGGTCGAGGCGCGGCCCGATGTGTTCAACCATAACCTTGAAACGGTACCCGGCCTTTACCCCGAAGTACGCCCCGGCGCGCGCTATTTCCATTCGTTGCGCCTGTTGCAGCGGGTTAAGGAACTGGACCCGTCAATGTTCACCAAATCCGGCATTATGGTCGGGTTGGGCGAAGAGCGGCAGGCCGTTGTGCAGGTTATGGAAGACATGCGCGCGGCCGACATCGATTTCCTGACAATCGGACAGTATTTACAGCCGACACCCAAACACCACCGGGTCGACCGCTTTGTGCATCCGGATGAATTCGCGGCCTACGAAAAGGCGGCGTATGGCAAAGGGTTCTTGATGGTTTCTGCGACGCCGCTGACCAGATCAAGCTATCACGCTGGCGATGATTTTGCCCGCCTACGTGAGGCGCGGAAACGCAAATTGGGCATCGCGTAACCTACTTGGTTGCCTTGCTGATACGGGCCTAGTCGCTTGTTGGTAGCGCTTTGATATATGCAGCTATTGCCGCTCGGTCTGCGTCTGGCAATTGCGCAAGGTTGCTCACTACCTCCGCCATCTCACCGCCTGCGCTGTCATATTCTGGCGTAAAGCCACTGGTGAAATAAGTGACCAATTCGTCGGCCGACCACTTATGCTCAGCGGGGGTGATATTCGGGATTTTGCCCTTGCCAGAGGGATTGGGCGCGCCCGCCAACCATTGGCCACGTTTCAGCCCACCAAGAGCGGAGCGTGGCGTGTGACATTCTCCGCAATGCGCCAAAGCTTCGACAAGATAGCGGCCGCGCGCGACCTCTGGATCAAGATCACCGCTGATCACAAAATCACTCGGCATATAAAGCAGTTTCCACCCACCAACCGCTCTTCGGATGTTAAAGGGGAAACCCACGTCATGCTTTTTGCTGGCGGTGCCATCACTTGGCAATTGCGAGATATAGGCGAATAAATCTGCCACATCCGTTGGCTGCATTTGGCTATAGGCGGTGTAGGGGAATGCCGGGTAATAGTGCTTACCTTGCGGTGATACGCCCTGGGTCAGTGCCAAGGCGAACTCCTCAAAGCTCCAGGCCCCGATACCAGCCTCCGGATCGGGCGAGATATTGGGGGCATAAAATGTCCCGAATTCGCTGGGAAAGGCCGTCCCGCCAGCAAGCACCAATTTTGCGTCGCCTTCGGCCCCGGGGGCAGCATGGCAAGACGCACATCCTCCCGCAGCAAACACTTGCTGGCCTGCCGCCAGATCCCCTTGGGGAATATCCACAAATGCGGCATCCAGCGGGGCAGGGCCGGTCAAGACCCATCCCACCCCGGCTGCAATCACCGCAAGTCCAGCAATTGATCTGACGAACTTTGCCATGGCCGCTTAGTTACGCGGACCGCGGTATGCTTCGTGGCAAGCTTTGCAGGTACCACCAACCGCACCCATGCCGGCTTTCAGCGAATCCAAATCGGTGCCTGCGGCATCGATCATGTCGGCTGACGCTTTTTCAAGCATGGCAAATTTTTCTTCGAATCCAGCAGCATCACTCCAGATTTCAGCCTTGGCACGTGAGCCCGGAACCGCCCCTTGTTCTGTGCCAGCAACCCACATTGTCACCCGAGCCAACGAGGCGGCGGCATGAAGGTTCGTTGCCGCAGCTTTGGCGACTTCAGCGTCATACGGCACTTTGCCACCAGCCATCCCGCCCAAAATTCCCGTGTGATAGGCGACGAGACCCATCTGAGCACTACGCGCGCCTACAGCAGCTGCAGCTGCTTTGTCGTGACCATCCGCAACTGCGGTCGTTGAGACGATCGCCAACCCAACTCCGATAGCGGCTGCCGTGCGCAATAATTTGTTCATGATTTTCTCCCTGATCTGAAAAAAGTAGCCTTGCATCAAAGCGTAGCATGAGACCCCGCAGTTTATGCAAACATTTCCGTGAAATTTGCAGGTGAAATGCCGGGTGCACTGAAGGATGCATCGTCAGGGTCGAAACCGTACCCGCTCGGATGTGGCCCAATCAGGCCACCATCCCACATACTCAGCCCCAAAAATTGCACCAGCCAGTACAACCACCACAAAAATAAGGATGATCCGCCGCGTTGAAGGCGGGTTTTGAACCCAACGTTTCGCGCGCATCAATTGGCGCGGGCCTAGCATTAGGTAAAGCGAACCTTGCCGATGAATGCGAGGTTGCGGTTGCGTTGGGCAAAATCGATCCCGTAGCCCACGACAAATTCGTCTGGGATCTCAAAGCCCGTCCAATCCGCTTTGAGGTCGACCTCACGGCGGCTGGGTTTGTCCAACAAAGCGATTGATTTAAGCCGGGCAGGCCCCCGCGAACGCAGCAGATTGGTCACGTGCATCAAGGTGTGGCCCGTGTCGACAATATCTTCGACAACCAACACATCGCGGCCTTCGATGGCGCCGCGCAGATCCTTTAGGATGCGGACTTCGCGGCTTGATTCCATGCCATCCCCATAAGACGACGCCTCGAGGAAATCGACTTCGATGGGCAGGTCCAGTTCGCGGACCAAATCTGCAATAAAGACGAACGATCCGCGCAGCAATCCCACAACGACCAACTTGTCGGTGCCTTCAAATTCATCATGGATTGCACGGCTTAAATCCTCGATCCGAGCGGCAATTGCCTTGGCCGAGATCAACTCGTCGATAACGTAAGGGCGTTCTGTCATGGCTTTGCCCTTGAATCTGAGACGTTAAGCGGTTTCATAAGGGCTAACCGCAGGACCTTAGGAAATCAATGCCAACCCACGCCGAGACCCGAACTTTACCCTACAGCGCGCAACAGATGTACGATCTGGTGGCTGATGTGGGATCATATCCACAATTTCTGCCTTGGACCGCTGCCGCGCGCATCCGTTCCAACGAACAACGCGGCGATCACACTGTGATGGAGGCCGATTTGGTGATTTCCTTCAAGGTTTTCCGCGAAAGATTCACCAGCCGTGTTGTGCTGTGGCCTGAAACCAAGGTCATCGATACCGAATACCTTGATGGCCCGTTCAAACACATGAAATCAAACTGGACCTTTGAGGACGCCGACGAGGGCGGGTGCACGGTGCATTTCTTTGTCGATTTTGAATTTCGCAATGCGATCCTGCAAAAGATCATCGGCGTGGTGTTCAATGAGGCCATGCAACGTGTGGTACGCGCCTTTGAAAAGCGCGCCGAGACGTTGTACGGGCACACTTCAGCTTAAATCAGGCCATTTCGATATGTTTGAGCAAGAGCATCAAAGCATGATCTCGGGCGGCTACGCGCACATTCATTCGGCCCAGCGCCCCGAATTTTTGAGTTTCAGCCAAAGTTTTGCTGGCTGTCGCGATCCCAAAACAAACCATGCCTTCGGGTTTGTGATCTGACCCGCCCGGACCTGCGACGCCAGTGACGGAGACGGCAACGGCGGCCGCGCTGCGCTCAAACGTGCCCCGCGCCATTTCGAGCGCTACCTCTTCTGAAACGGCACCAACGCGGTCCAAAGTAGCGGGCGATACACCCAGCAGATCAATTTTTGCGGCATTGCTATAGGTCAAAAAGCCACGATCAAACAGCGCAGAAGAGCCGGGCAAGTCGGTCAACGCAGCCGCAACCATTCCTCCAGTGCAGCTTTCTGCACAGGCCACCATATTCCCAGTTTGATTAGCTATTTCAAGCAAATGCGCGGCGACATTCATCCCATAAACACCCCATGCGCCACGCCAGCCAGCGCAATAACACCTAATGCTGCAAAGATGCCGGCGATTACATCATCCAGCATCACGCCCAGCGGATCACCGCGCCGGTCGGCCCAGCCCACCATCCACGGCTTCCAAATGTCGAAAAGGCGAAAGAGCGCAAAGGCGGCGATCCAACCTGGCCACATCAAAAGGATGTTCAGGTCCATTGACCACGCCGCATATGACAGCGGCAAAAGTGCGATCCACTGGCCAACAACTTCGTCGATGACGATCTCTGACGGGTCATGATCATCGCTGCCAGCGGTCATCTTGGCCGTCGCCCACCAGCCCAATATAAATGCAACGATCATGCCAACAAAGAGCAAAGGAAAGCCGCCGATCACATGCAGCAACCACCCCCATGGTAGGGCAACAAAAGACCCCCACGTGCCCGGCGCAGGGCGGATGTTGCCCACGCCCATAACGGTCCCGATCATATTCGCGAGTTTCATGTTTTCACCAATGTCGCAGTTGCCATGCATGCGATCCCTTCACCACGCCCGGCAAAGCCGAGCCGTTCCGTTGTTGTCGCTTTGACCGACACACGCGTCAGATCGAGCCCTAGCATTTCGGCCACTGCCGCGCGCATTTCAGCCGCGTGCGGCCCAATTTTTGGGTGCTCACAAATCAAGGTGCAATCCAAGTGGGTCAGGGTAAATCCATGCTGCACAGCAAGCTGTCCGGCATGGCGCAAGAATACGTGGCTTTCGATGCCTTTCCACTGCGGATCAGAGGGCGGGAAATGCTGTCCAATGTCGCCCATCGCCAGCGCACCATAAATGGCATCGCTGAGTGTGTGAAGGCCAACATCCGCATCAGAGTGGCCTACAAGCCCTTGATCATGTGGTATTTTAACGCCGCAAAGCATCACGTGATCGCCCGGACCAAAAGCGTGCACGTCAAATCCACTGCCCGTTCTGATGTCCATTTGTCGCTCCAAAATCCGTGCCGCGCGGGCAAAATCCGCAGGCGACGTTATCTTGAGGTTATCAGCGCTGCCCGGCACGATGACAACCGCCATTCCTGCCGCGCGCGCCACTGCCACATCATCGGCGGCGGGGCCCTGATAGGCATCATGTGCGGCTTGAATTGCGTTCAATTCAAAACCTTGGGGCGTTTGTGCTGCAAAGAGCCCTTCGCGGTCTTGAGATCCCTCAACCGCCCCGTGGGCACCTCGCCAAAGGGCGTCTGTTACCGGCAACCCTGGGGCAGCGGCAGGCGCATCCTTTAGGGCTGCAATCACATCCGAAATCAGAGCGTGGGAGATACAGGGCCGCGCCGCATCATGAATAAGCACATGCTCCGCACCCGCTGCCGCGCGCAATCCCGCTTGAACAGAAGCACGCCTGTCAGCGCCCCCAACCACAACCGTGATACCGCGCGTTTCTAGCGCAGGGGCCTGCACCATATCTTGGCCATGTAGCACTGCAATAACTTGCGTTACTTGCGGATTTTGCAAAAACGCAGCCAGCGTATGGTCGATCACTCGCGCTCCGGCCAGTGGCTGCCACTGTTTAGGCACCGCGCCCCCAGCCCGAACACCACGGCCTGCAGCGACAATAATTGCGGTTACACTCATGGAAAACCCTCAGAAAACATGTGCTGGTTGTAGGCAATCACAGCATCCCATGCAATCTGGACCGAACTGCCCAAATTTTAGGCAAAAAGGCAGAGGCGTCGCAATGTCACACGGCGATTTTGTTGTAGGTTCAGGGGTATGGGGTTAAACGAATGGCTTCTGCACAAGGATTAAGCAATTGAGCGCCGCGCCGCTGCCCCTAAACTTCGAATTGCCTGTTTTCCTAGCTCCGATGGCTGGGATCACTGATTTGCCGTTCCGCACGTTGGTTGCGCGGTTCGGGGCAGGGCTTGTTGTGTCCGAAATGATTGCCAGCCACGAATTGCTGACCGAGACCCGCGGCACCCGCGAAAAAGCAGAGCTTGGCCTTGGCATTGAAGGCACCGCCGTACAGATCGCAGGACGTGAAGCCGCCCCCATGGCCGAAGCCGCACGCCGCATTGAGGCCCAAGGTGCACGGATCATCGACATCAACATGGGGTGCCCGGCCAAGAAGGTCACCCAAGGGCTGTCCGGGTCTGCGTTGATGAAAACGCCTGACCATGCGCTGCGACTTATCGAGGCAGTTGTGGGGGCTGTGAATGTACCGGTGACGCTTAAGACCCGGCTTGGCTGGGATGATGCGATGCTGAACGCGGCGCCGCTTGCAGTCAGAGCTGAGGACGCTGGGATCAAAATGATCACTATTCATGGGCGCACCCGTTGTCAGTTTTACAAAGGTCATGCCGATTGGGCCGCGATCCGCGCCGTCAAAGACGCCGTCAGTATTCCTGTGATTGCCAATGGCGATATCGTAGACGCTCCAAGTGCCAAAAAAGCCTTGGCGCAATCGGGAGCAGATGGGGTGATGGTCGGGCGCGCAATACAAGGGCAGCCTTGGTTGCTGGCGCAGATTGGTCATACGCTTTTTGGCAGTGCCGCACCCGTCGTCCCACAGGGCAGCGATTTCGCAGACATGGTGCAAGGGCATTATGCGGATATGCTTGCATTTTACGGCGAAACCATGGGCCTAAAAGTCGCGCGCAAACACCTTGGTTGGTACATGGACTGGGCCGGCACCCGGGCAGACCTGCGCCGCGCTGTGTTGACCGCCAAGACAACAGATGAAGTGATCCGATTGGTTCCCGAGGCGATGACTACCCAGTCAGTGGAGGCGGCCGCATGATAGACCCTCAAGCGCTGTGGGCGTCGCTGCCGGTACCGGCACTTTTGATCGCACCCGATGATACGATTGCTGATGTAAATGCGGCAGCCGAAGGGTTTCTGAACGCTTCTGCTAAAACAGTGTTCGGCCAGCCTGTCTGGGACATGATCGTCGTTGATGCCCCGTTAGAGCAAGCCTTTGAACGCGCCCGCAAGAACGCCGGTGCGCTGTTTGTGAACGATGTGGACGTGGGAACTGGGCAACGCGCGCCTATGCAATCAGCGCTACAGATTGCTCCTCTTGCTGGGTCTGAAGGGGTGATGATCATGATGATCTCGCCTCGGGAGTTGGCCGGGCGCATGACACAAAATCACAGTGTAAAATCTGCGGCCCGTTCCGCCATCGGTATGGCCGAAATGCTGGCTCATGAGATAAAGAACCCGCTGGCCGGGATTACGGGGGCCGCGCAATTGCTGAGCATGAACCTCAGCGCGGATGATCTGGAACTGACCGATCTGATTGTCGCTGAAAGCCGCCGCATCGTGAAACTGCTGGACCAAGTTGAAGAGTTCGGCAATCACACCGGGCCTGAATTGGGGCCTGTGAACCTGCATGATGTCCTTGATCGTGCGCGCCGTTCTGCCTTGCTGGGCTTTGGGGCGCAGATGAAGATTGTTGAGGATTACGACCCTTCATTGCCCAAAGCGTGGGGCGACAAGGATCAATTGCTTCAGGTCATCCTGAACCTGCTAAAAAACGCATCTGAGTCGGCGGGTGATCAGGGCGGCACGATCCGGTTGCATAGCTATTTTGAACATTCATTTCGGTTGCGGCGTGCAGATGGCAAAGGCCAATCGCTGCCGTTGCAGATTGAAGTGATCGACGATGGCCCCGGATTGCCAGAGCACATCAAAGGCGATGTGTTCGAACCTTTTGTGTCGGGCCGCGAGAATGGCACCGGGTTGGGTTTGGCGCTGGTGAACAAAATCATCTCCGAGCATGGCGGCTGGATTTCTGTCACGTCGGTGCCCGGGCATACGGTCTTTCGCATTTCGTTGCCACGCGCAGATAAACCGCGCGATGACCGCACATTAATTTCAACGGAAGGGTAGCTCATGGACGGCACAGTTCTGGTCGCAGATGATGACCGCACGATACGCACGGTGCTGACGCAAGCATTGACCCGAGCGGGCTGCAAAGTGCACGCGACCTCTAGCCTGACGACGCTGATGCGTTGGGTGGCCGAAGGCAAAGGTGACGCCGTGATCACCGATGTGTCCATGCCAGATGGAAATGGGTTGGAGATGTTGCCAAAGATTGCACAAGATCGGCCCAATTTGCCGGTCATCGTGATCTCTGCTCAAAATACAATCATGACGGCGATCAAGGCGGCAGAGGTCCAAGCATTTGATTACCTTCCCAAACCGTTCGATTTACCAGATTTGATGAAACGGACGGCCCGTGCGCTTGACCGCTCTGGAGTGCCACGGCGATCAGCAGAAGACACAAGTGCTCAAGATCCCGAAGATCTACCTTTGCTGGGCCGGACAGCCTTGATGCAGGCGCTATACAGCGTGGTTGCCAGGGTTATGAACACCGATCTGCCGGTGTTGGTTTGGGGTGAATCTGGAACGGGAAAATCGCTGATTGGCCGGGCGATTCATGATTTTTCAGACCGCCGAACCTTACCATTCATTACGGTCACAGCCGCAGATTTGATGG
Source organism: Sulfitobacter sp. SK012 (assembly GCF_003352085.1). Classification (NCBI taxonomy): domain Bacteria; kingdom Pseudomonadati; phylum Pseudomonadota; class Alphaproteobacteria; order Rhodobacterales; family Roseobacteraceae; genus Sulfitobacter; species Sulfitobacter sp. SK012. Next base: position 2,584,455 of record NZ_CP025804.1, on the reverse strand, counting down.
ATATTGAGGGGCCTGCGCGCGTGTTGGCCCGTGTGCGCGGTGGCACCTTGATGATCGACGAAATTGGCGACATTCCTGCCGAGGTGCAGGCCCGCATCGCGCGTATGATGGATGCGCCCGGTGATCATGCGCCACGGTTCTTGGCAACCTCACAGAGCGATCTTGCCGAAGATATGAAAACGGGCAGCCTTCGCCGTGATCTTTATTACCGGCTATCTGGGGCCACGTTGCATGTTCCCAGCCTGCGCGACCGGGTCGAAGACATCCCGTTGCTGGCGGCGCATTTTCTGGAACGTGCAGAAGGCGGCATGAACCCACCGCGCGAATTGTCAGGTGGGGCCATTAAGCTCTTTTCGAATTATTCGTGGCCCGGCAATGTTCGCCAGCTTGAACACGCAATGCGCCAACTGGCGCTAACCAGTCGAGCGCCGCAGATCACCCAGTCTGAGGCCGAACAGGTGCTGGGCGGTCAGCCCGATCCAGAACCACTGCGCGCGTCGGGCACCACGGAAAAACTCGGAGCCTCGGTTGAGCGTCATTTACAAAGGTATTTTGATCTGCACGGTACGATGTTGCCGCCTCCGGGGTTGTATCAGCGGATTTTACGCGAAGTAGAAATCCCAATGATCGAGATCGCCCTTGCCGCAACCTCAGGAAATCAGGCGAAATGTGCCGATCTCTTGGGGATCAATCGAAATACTTTGCGAAAGAAAATCACAGAACTCGATATTGAGGTTACACGCGGTCGAAAAATGATGTAAAACTGCCACATAACCGTGGCCATCTGGGATCAAACCCGATCAGGACCACATAATATGGCGGTCAGGTGCATTTGCACCACATCAGGTGAGGACAGCGGTGTGGCAACCCGGTCACGCAAGGGTCAGTTTCAGAAACTTCTGCGTCTGCGTCGTGTCAGACGTGTGCGCAACGCCACGACCTTGGGGTTGGTGGTGCTGGGGCCTGTGCTGGCACTTGGAACATATCTGGCGTTTGGACCCTTAGGGCAGGGTGGCAGCACGTTATCGCTGCGGCTGATTCTGCTGGCCGATCTCGTTTATATTTTGCTGATCGCAGCGCTCGTTTTTAATCAGGTGGGCCGCCTGATCGCGGCGCGACGTGCAAAATCCGCAGGCTCGCGGTTGCATCTGCGTCTGACGGGCGTCTTTGCTTTGATGGCACTAATTCCAACAATTTCGGTCGCAATTTTTGCCGTACTCACCATCAACTTTGCCTTTGAGGGTTGGTTTTCGGACCGGGTCCGCGCGGTTTTGGGCAATTCACTTCTTGCCGCGGAGGCATATGAACGTGAGCAAAGAGAAGACCTGATCGCGGATGCCGATGCGCTTAGACGGTATATCGATGATTCCCGGCGCGCCGGTGTGAGCCTTTCCGACAGCGCGCTGCTGGGCGAAGGGCAACGACAGGTTCAGCGCGGCTTGCGCGAAGCTTATCTTATTGACGGAACAGCCGAAATTCGGGCGCGGGGGGATCGATCCTACCTCTTTGACTACGAGGCCCCTGATGCGGCATTGCTTGCGCAGGCCACTGGAACTGAAATCTTAGTTATCGAAGATTGGCCCAACAATGAGTTCCGTGCGTTGGTTCGGATTTCTTCGCTTGTAGACCGTTATTTATATGTCAGCCGTGATGTGGACGGCGCAATTCTGAGCCTGCTGGATGAAACCAAAGAAACGGTGCGTCTTTATCAGCAGCTTGAAAGCGAACGCGGTCGGCTGCTGTTTGAGTTTGGCCTGTTGTATCTCGCCTTTGCGGTGATCCTGATCCTTGCCGCCGTTTGGCTTGGCTTGTGGTTTGCCGAACGGCTGTCAGGTCCTGTGGGTCGTTTGACGGGTGCCGCGCAGCAAGTCGGGGCAGGGGATCTGGATGTGCAGGTCCGCGAAGAAGAGGGTGACGATGAAATCGCCATGCTGGGACGCTACTTCAACCAGATGACCAAGCAATTGAAAGGCCAGCGCAACACGCTTTTGGACAACACCCGCCACATTGAACGCCGCCGCCGGTTGTTTGATTCCGTCCTAAGCTCGGTGACTTCGGGCGTTGTGGGCCTTGATCCAGAAGGCCGTGTGACCTTCGTCAACCGTTCCGCAATGCGCTTGCTTGATTGGGAGGAAGACCAACAATCATTGGCGCTGACTGTCGCTGTTCCCGAATTTGGACCGCTGTTTGACACCCTGACCACAAGCCCTGGCGAGGCGGCCCAAGGTGAGGTCAAAGTATCCCGTCAGGGGCGCCAGGAAAACCTGCTGGTTCGAATGTCTACACGCCGCACCGAAGATGCGCGGCTTGAGGGCTACGTTGTCGCCTTTGACGATGTGACCGATTTGGTCAGCGCGCAACGGATGGCCGCGTGGGGCGACGTTGCGCGACGGATCGCACATGAGATCAAGAATCCGCTCACCCCGATCCAACTATCAGCAGAACGCATTCGTCGAAAATTTGCGCCAAAACTGGGTGAAGACAGCGAGGCGCTTGAGCAAATGACAGGTGTGATCATCCGCCAGGCGGGCGATCTGCGCCGGATCGTTGATGAATTCTCAAAATTTGCCCGTATGCCCGAGCCGGAAAAAGTCACTCAAGATTTGGCGCAACTGCTGCGTGACGCGGTGCTGTTGCAACAAGCAGGTCAACCCGATGTTGAGATAACGGCCGTGTTGCCAGAGGGCGAAGTCATCGCACAGATCGACGGCACTATGGTTTCTCAGGCCCTAACAAACCTGATTAAGAACGCAGGAGAAGCCATTACAACGCTTGCCGAAAAAGGACTTCCTGAAGGGCATACACCCCAAGTCCATGTCACTTTGGAGCAAGACGCGCATCACGCGCAGATCACCATTGCCGACAACGGTATTGGGCTACCCGAAGACCGGGCACGGCTGTTTGAACCCTACGTAACCACCCGAAGCGAAGGCACGGGCCTCGGCCTGCCTATCGTCAAAAAGATCATCGAGGAACATGGCGGCAGCCTGACCCTCACCGACGCTCCCGTATTTGACGGGCAAACCCATTTCGGCGCCATGGCGGTCATTTCACTGCCACTTTCAGCCCGAACCCAGACCGCATAGAGGACCACAATATGAGCGATATTCTGATTGTTGATGATGAACGTGACATCCGCGAACTGATCTCGGACATCCTTCAGGACGAGGGTTTTGCGACCCGACTTGCTGGAAATTCCGACGATGCGATGCAGGCGATTAACACAGAGCCACCCGCGCTGATGATCCTCGATATCTGGTTGAAAGACAGCAAGATGGACGGGATCGACATTCTCAAATCCGTCAAACGCGACAATCCAGATGTGCCTGTGGTTATTATTTCGGGTCACGGTAACGTCGAAATCGCCGTCGCTGCGATCAAACAGGGCGCGTATGATTTCATCGAAAAGCCCTTTAATATTGACCAATTACTGGTTGTGATCCGGCGCGCAATGGAAACGGCGCGTCTGCGCCGCGAGAACGTCAGCCTGCGCCGCCAAGATGTGGCAAGTTCGCAGATGATTGGAACATCGGGCGCGTACCGCACGCTGTTGAGCCAGCTTGAAAAGGTTACCAAGTCAAACGGCCGAGTGATGCTAACCGGCCCTGCTGGGTCCGGCAAAGAAGTTGCGGCCCGCTACATCCACACCAATTCCGCGCGCGCCTCGGCACCGTTTATCACTGTGAACTGTGCAGGCGTTGCCCCTGACCGGATGGAAGAAGTGCTGTTTGGCCGCGAGACCCCTGAGCGCGGCGTTGAGCCGGGCCTATTAGAGCAGGCCCATGGTGGCGTGGTCTATTTCGATGAAGTTGCAGATATGCCGATGGGCACACAATCCAAAATCCTGCGCGTGCTCGTAGATCAGCAATTCACCCGCGTGGGCGGCAACGACAAAGTGCGCGTAGATCTGCGCGTCATTTCCAGTACCAACCGGGACCTCGCCGTTGAGATTGAAGCAGATACCTTCCGCGAAGAGCTTTTTCACCGGCTGAATGTTGTTCCGATTGCAGTACCGCCATTGGAAGAGCGCCGTGAAGACATCCCGCTTTTGACGGAAACGTTTATTGCCGAATTTAACGCCACACAGGGGCTGCCGCTGCGCAGCTTATCAGAGGATGCAACTGCCTTGCTGCAAACCATGATCTGGCCTGGCAATGTGCGTCAGTTGAAGAACTTGGTAGAGCGCATCTTGATCTTGGGCGATGGCACCGGCCCGATTGAGGCCCGCGAATTGCCTGGCGAAGACGACCGGACCGAGGACGATGGCCGCGTTGTCCTTTCTGCTGGGATGGCCACTTTGCCTCTGCGCGAAGCCCGCGAAGCGTTTGAGCGTGAATATTTGCTAACTCAGATCAACCGCTTTGGCGGCAACATCAGCCGGACAGCCAATTTTGTCGGCATGGAACGCTCTGCCTTGCACCGCAAACTCAAGAGCCTCGGTGTTGTGACATCCGCGAAATCAGGCGCGCGGGTTGCGCATGTTGACGAAGAAGACTGACGTTTTCTAGATCAGACTGAGGTGCGGGGTTCGTGAAGAACGTAACGCCGCACCTATTTTTGGTTTAGCTCGGCCAATACATCGACGCCCTGCATCAACAGAAAGTGCAGCATGTCGATAAATATCCAGTTTTCGGCCAGCTTGTCGCCCTCGCGCCGGTAGATATCGATGACGCGCATATCGGCGCGAACGTCATTGGCGGGGATGCCCATAAATCCACCAGTATTGGTCAACGTCAGGTTCGGCCAGCCAAAAAATCCACCGAAGTTTCCTTCGGCCAACCGCGCGACATGGCCATTAAAGGCCCGATCCGCTAGGCCACGCCGAAATGGCCCCTGATGCTGTTCGATATAGCGGTCGATGGTATAGGTGGCACCAATGCCCTCAGGGCCCCACCATAGCATATTTTCATGCCAACACACGGCCATCTCTTCTCGTGGTGTGCGCGCCTCTGGATCAGCATTTGCATCATCAATCGCACCAATCATGCGGTTGATCAGCTGCAAGGTGTGGGCCGCCTCGGCAGGGTCCTGCGCGCTGGTTAACAAACCACTGTGATCGCGCGGCCCCGGTTGCACGAGGTGCTGCGCGGTTTGGTCGGGGAACCGAACGATCCCCGCCTGACGCATCAGGTGCAGTAAGTCGCAATACATTGCTGTCTCGACGATCTTGCCGTTTTCAACCCGGTTGAATTCGCAATAGCGCAGCATCGCCAGTTTGCGCGTTGCAGGGATTCCTAACAGCGGTGCGTCAAACAACCCCATCAGATGCCCCATTGAGACAACCCAAACACCGTCGGAGCCGTCAATCCCGCTGTATCCGGCAAAGAACACATCCTCGCGGCGTTGCACGGCACTTAGGGCAGCACGGACTGGGCCCCAAAAGGTCGCTGCGATCGCCGCAGGGCCAGATTGTTCGTTAAAAGGATGAAAGCCGCGCCAATGGCAGGTCGGACTTAGGCGGGCGGCTAGGGTATTTTCAATCTGGTTAAGGTCGGCAGAATCGAGCGCGGTATAATGGGCCCGCACCAGCGTTTTGGCGTCTTGTAGATCTTGCATTTGTGTACTCTAGAATCTGTGTTTCGCGAGCATCATAGGCTTTGCACACGTTTGCACCAGCTTCAATTGACGCTTAACCGCGCGTTACAATCTGGTAGCTGCCATCTTTGTTGCGGATCACACAGCTGCGCTCATCAAGGGGCGGCAATGTGGTGGTGGCACCCGGTGGGGCTGCGCGCGCGATGTTGTCTGGGCACGGTGGGATCGACACGGGTGCATAGCCCTTCGCGGCCATACATTGATCGCGGGTTTGCCTGCGAAGCTTTTCGTTTACATCAACGGAATATATCTGGCCGGAAACGTAATAGCCTCCGCGTGTGGTGCAATTGCCCGCACCATTACATCTGCGACGGCCCGGAATATACCGCGGTGGATCTTGGAATATTTGGGTGTTCACCGGAACCGATTGCAAAGCCGAAACTGCACAGGTGTTTGTGTCTGCTTGCAATCGCGCAACAGGCACACCGGGTTTGTAATAGATCGCCAAGGGCGCGCAGGAACCCAAAGCCAAGATCAGAGGCAGTAGGCATATGTGCATAAATTTCATATTGCCAATTCTGCCCGAGAACCGGGGCGTAGACAATTGATTTGACCCCTCATGGGGCTTCTGTCATTTCATACCCTCGGTTTGACAGGCCTTTCGGGCCAGTTGCAAAGGATCAAGGTACCCCATGAAGGTTATCATCTGTGGCGCTGGCCAAGTCGGATGGCAAATCGCCCGACACCTGTCAGGTGAACGCAATGACGTCACGGTCGTCGATAATGACGTCGATCTTGTGCGCCGTGCGACGGACACGCTTGATGTGCAGGGGATCGCTGGTTTTGCCAGCTACCCCGACGTGCTGGACCGTGCAGGCGCGCGTGACGCCGAAATGATCATTGCGGCCACGCATTCTGATGAGGTCAATATGGTGACCTGTCAGGTTGCCCATTCGGTCTTTGGCATCAACCGCAAGATCGCGCGTCTGCGCAGCCAATCCTACTTAGATGCGATTTACTCTGATCTTTACCGCCGCGATCACATGCCGATTGATGTAGTGATCAGCCCAGAAAAAGAAGTCGCCGCCGCGGCCTTGCAACGCCTGCGCGCACCTGCCGCCTTTGACACTGAAGTATTCATGGACGGTCAGGCACAGCTGTTTGGGATAACCATTGATGCCGAATGCCCGGTCATTCACACGCCCTTGCGCCAGCTGACGGACCTATTTTCGACCTTGCGCGCCGTTGTCGTAGGGGTGCGTCGCGATGGCACGCTCTTTGCGCCGGAGGCTAAGGATCAGCTTTTTGCTGGCGATGATTGTTATCTTTTCACCCATAAAGACGACATCGCCCGCACGATGGAGATTTTTGGCAAGAAGACCTCCAAGCAAGAACGTGTGGTACTCGTCGGCGGCGGCAACGTTGGTCTGACCGTGGCCCAAACGCTGGAGCAAAGCGCAAACCGCATCCGCACCAAGGTCATCGAAAAAAGCCGTGTCTGTGCAGAACGTGCCGCCGAAGCGCTCGAGCGAACGATTGTGCTGAATGGTGATGGTCTGGACGCAGGCTTGCTGGCCGAAGCAGGGATAAGCCGCGCCGACGCGATGCTGGCCGTGACCGATGACGATAAAACCAACATGCTGGCCTGCGTGCGCGCCAAAGCGGAAGGCTGCGATTTTACGATTGCGCTGATTAACGATCCGACGCTGGTGCCTTTGATGACGCCGCTGGGGATCGATGCCTATATCAACCCGCGCGCCACCACTGTCAGTTCGATCCTGCGCCACATTCGCCATGGCCGGGTGCGGGCCGTCTATTCCATTGGGGATACCGAAGCCGAGGTGATTGAGGCCGAAGTTCTGTCCACATCGCCCATTGCTGGCAAACGCATTGCAGACATCGACTTTCCCGAAGGGGTGTTGGTGGGGGCCGTGCGCAAAGGTCAGGACGTTATTCGCCCCAGTGGTTCCACCCGAATCGACGAAGGTGACGTGATTGCCGTCTTTGCCCTGTCGGGGGATGTGCCACAACTTGAGCAGTTGATGCAGGTCTCCATCGACTTTTTCTGACGCCACGCACTCAACAGCAGGGGGATATGCCATGCGCCGCGAAAGTTATATCCGCCGCGAAACGCTGCGACTGCCGCTGTTTTTGCTGCTGTTCGGTATCGTGTCTGTGTCGATGCTGGTGCCAGCCGGCCACGGCTTTGCGGTGCGTGACCCCGATACCGGGCGCGCGTTTCTCTATGCAGGGCTGGTCGGTTTGGTGGTCTTTGTGATGGTTGCGGTGGCGCATTCGGGTCGCGAATCCCAAAAATCTGCGCTTGGCCCGTTGTTGTCGCTTTTCTGTGCGTTTGTGTTTCTGCCCATTTTTATGGCGCTGCCCTTTGTTGAGGTTCTTCCAACCACTAAGTTCATCAATGCCTATATCGAAATGGTCAGCGCATTTACGACCACCGGGGCTGCTGTTTTTGACGATCCGTCCCGCCTTAATCCGTCGCTGCATCTGTGGCGCGCCCAAGTAGGGTGGATGGGTGGCCTGCTGATGTGGATCGCCGCCGTAGCCGTCCTTGCGCCGCTCAACCTTGGTGGGTTCGAGGTGACGGCCCAAAATGAGCCCGGTCGGCGTGCGACTGCTTTCACTCAAATGGCCGAGATTGAACCGCGCCAGCGCATCTTGCGGTCGGTTCGTACGTTGTTCCCGCTCTATATGGCGCTGACGTTGCTTCAATGGTTGTTGTTGATGGGCAGCGGCGTGGCCCCATTGACGGCGCTGGTGCATGCCATGTCAGTGATGTCGACCTCGGGCATCTCCAACACCGGCGGTGCCGAAACTGCGGGTGCCGGATTCGGCGGTGAATTGGTCATGTTCATTTTTATGGCTTTTGCGCTGTCGCGTCTTACCTTCTCCAAAGATACGATTACTGGCACCCACAGTGCGTTGCGCAACGATCCCGAATTTCGCATTGGTCTTGCGATTGTTGCAGGCGTTCCGCTGGTTCTGTTTGCGCGTCATTGGCTAGGGGCGTACGCCGTGGCTGCTGAAAACCCGCTTGATGAGGCGTTTGGGGCACTATGGGGTGCTCTTTTTACCGTCATGTCATTTCTCAGCACAACGGGGTTTGTGTCTGAATTTTGGGGTCAGTCGCAAAACTGGTCAGGTTTAGGCACGCCGGGGCTAATCTTGATGGGGCTGGCCCTGATTGGTGGCGGGGTTGCCACGACAGCGGGCGGAGTCAAATTGCTGCGGGTTTTTGCGCTTTACCGCAATGGCGTGCGCGACATGGATCAGTTGGTGCACCCCCATGCTGTGAGTGGTGCGGGCGTTGCGGGCCGCAGATTACAAAGCAATGGGGCCTTCATTGCATGGATATTTTTCATGTTGCTGGCAATTTCGATGGCCGTGATTACGCTGGCATTGGCCTCAGTAGGCGTCTCCTTTGAAAATGCTCTGGTGATGGCAGTGGCAAGTTTATCAACCACAGGACCGCTGATCCAATATGCCGCTGAAGACCCCATTCGACTGCTTGATTTGGCACCCGCAGCCAAGGCTATTTTCTGTGCCGCGATGGTGTTGGGGCGGCTTGAGACCCTTGCGATCATCGCTCTGCTGACCCCGGACTTATGGCGCGCATAGACACACAACCGGCGCTTTTGCACCAACGGTTCGAAATTTGCGCTGGAAACTCCTGCAAACACTCCCCATACTTAGACAAAGGGGAGTCCGGTCCGCGGGCACCAGCAAGAATAAAAGCGAGAAACAACAATGGCGTCTGACAGACAGAACCTTCAGGATGCGTTCCTGAACCACGTGCGCAAGACCAAAGTACCGGTCACGATTTTCTTGATCAATGGCGTGAAACTGCAAGGCGTCATTACTTGGTTTGACAACTTCTGCGTTCTTTTGCGACGCGATGGTCAGTCACAGCTCGTTTATAAACATGCGATTTCCACTATCATGCCAAGCCAACCCATTAGCTTGTACGAGGGTGAAGAGGCTTCTTGAGCCGATCTCAATTCCAAGTAGACGAAACCGATGGCCCCGCGCAGACCCGCGCGTGGGTGCTGCATCCTGACATCAAAACGGATCCTGACCGCCGCGAGGCGGAACCTGCGTTGGCCGAAGCCATTGCACTCGCCGAAGCCTTGCCAAATCTTGTGGTGACCGGGGCCAACGTGGTGCCGCTGCGCAGCGTCAGCGCCGGCATGCTGTTCGGTAAGGGCAAGATCGACGAAGTCAAAAAGAACCTGCACGACAATGAGATTGAGCTGGTGTTGGTGGACGGACCCGTATCGCCCGTACAACAGCGCAATCTGGAAAAGGCGTGGGACGTCAAATTGCTGGACCGTACCGGTCTGATCCTCGAGATTTTCAGCGACCGTGCGGCGACCCGAGAAGGTGTGCTGCAGGTCGAAATGGCCGCATTGAATTACCAACGCACCCGGCTGGTGCGCGCATGGACCCACTTGGAACGTCAACGTGGCGGGCTTGGGTTTGTAGGTGGCCCCGGCGAGACGCAAATTGAAGCGGACAGGCGTGCCATTGACGACCAACTGGTTCGATTGCGCCGCCAGCTCGACAAGGTGGTTAAGACCCGCGCGTTGCACCGTGCAGCCCGTGCCAAGGTGCCGTATCCGATTGTGGCGTTGGTGGGTTATACCAACGCAGGCAAATCGACGCTCTTTAATCGGCTGACCGGTGCAAATGTGATGGCCAAGGATATGCTCTTTGCCACGCTCGATCCCACCATGCGCAGTCTTGAGCTGTTGGATGGTCCCGAGATTATCCTAAGCGACACTGTTGGATTCATCTCTGATTTGCCAACCGAACTGGTTGCGTCGTTCCGGGCGACACTTGAAGAGGTGCTGGCCGCTGATATTATCTGCCATGTGCGCGATATCAGCCACGCCAAGACCGAAGAACAAGCCCGCGATGTGGCCGAAATCCTGACCTCCCTTGGTGTGCCAGAAGACACGCGCCGGTTGGAAGTTTGGAACAAGCTTGATCAATTGCCCGATGACGCGGCCGATGCACTGCGCGAACGCGCTGCACGCGACGACGAAGTTCTGGCGATTTCTGCGCTTACGGGCGAGGGGCTCGAAACACTCCAGCACACCCTCGCAGAGGCATTGCAAGGCGCGCTTCGCGAGGCAGATCTGACACTGAGTTTTGCAGATGGGCGCAAACGTGCGTGGCTATTTGAGCAAGACGTGGTGGTAAGCGAAACGCAGGGCGATGATGGCTTTGAGATCACAGTAAGGTGGTCTGCGGCACAAGAAGCGACCTATTTGCGGTTAGGCTGAGGCATTTATTCTCACCAAGCGGTCGCTTTTTGCACGCACCGGAACATATCGTTCTTTAGACGCCAAGCCGCGGGAGGCCTAAATGACCTTGTTGATCCTATATTGTGCCACCATCGGTGTCTTTCTCTGTTTGGATTTTCTGGGCCTAAGCTATCTGATTAAGCCCATTTTTGAGCGGGATATTGGGCCACTGCTGCTCGACAATTTTCGAATATTCCCGGCATTTGTGTTCTATGCGTTCTACATCGCTGTGCTGCTTTGGTTCGTCTCGGTGCCTGCATTGGCCCAGGACCGCAGCCTGTGGTGGGTTTTTGGCAATGCCGCGCTGATTGGCGCATTGGCCTATGGCACGTATGAATTCACCAACTTTGCCACGCTCAAAGATTGGACGTCAGCGATGGTAGCGACGGATCTGACGTGGGGTGTTTTCCTGACGGCAGTGTCCGCGACGGCGGGTGTCGCCATCGCACGGGCATTTTCCTGAGGCGCGTTACGGCCCTGATGCAGATGCAAACCGCCAAGCACCGGGAGCCAGATCGTTGAGCTTCCAATCCCCGATCTGAGCGCGGATCAGGCGCAGGGTAGGCAGACCAACATGTGCGGTCATGCGGCGGACCTGACGGTTGCGGCCCTCGCGAATGGTGATCTCGATCCATGCATCCGGAACCGTCTTACGAAAACGCACCGGCGGGTCGCGGTCCCATAATGGGCTTGGAGCTTGGATGATGCGCACATCTGCGGGGGCTGTGGTGCCGTCCTTGAGCGTGACGCCCTGACGCAAGGCACCAAGGGCCGCATCATCCGGCGTACCTTCAACCTGAACCCAATAGGTTTTCGCCATCTTATGTTTGGGATTGGCAATGCGCGCCTGCAACGGCCCATGATCGGTCAATACCATCAACCCTTCGCTGTCACGGTCCAACCGGCCTGCGGGATAAAACCCAGGCTCCTTAATGTAATTGGACAGCGTCGGGCGCGGCGATCCTTCGGTACCTTTATCCGTGAACTGTGACAGCACGCCGAAAGGCTTGTTAAAAAGGATGACGCGCAAGGAACTCATCGTTGCGGTACCAACGTTGTCACGCCAACCGAGGCCGCGCGCGCAAGGTCGGCATCCAGCGACATGGGGATGTATTCACCGCGCCGCCAAAGTTGTGCCATGTCATCATAGTGACGCGACAAAAAGTGGCCCGATTGGCCCGTCGATGTGACAAAAACCGAGCTGTCGGGATCGGCGAAATCATAGACACCGCGGTATCCCGCACCATGAACATTATTGAAAGGATCCGGCGTGGTCCCTTTGGTTCGGCCCCGCTGCAGCGTGTTATCGCCGCCAGAGGTCGACTGACGGATGTTGACGAAATAGCGCAACACCGGAACCTTACCCAGCACGGGGTGATCATGCGTGGCCTGATGTGCGTCGCCCCAGCGCAGGGATTCAAGTGAACCGCCCCCCCAAGTTTCCCCGATCCAGATCAGCGCATCATCAAGCGCCAGCCGCGCCATGTCGGCGCAGGTCTCGATGGGGGCAGATTGGAGCACATCGCACCACACGCCAGCACCATCAACATTGCGAAAGGCCCGTTCGATGAAAAGTGGCTCAACATGATTGAACTCTGCAGCCAGAGGACCCAGCTCGTCTTGGATCAATCGTGCTTGCAGACTGCGCAGCCAAGCGGCGTAGATCAGAGGTTCGGGCAGATGTTCGTTCATCTCACCAGACCACCCAGCAAGCAGCATCAGCGCGCGTTGGCGCATCCGCTCATCCGTGCCCTCAGCGGCGGCCTCACCGGTGAACCACAACTCGGTACCAATCAGAGGCAACAGCGAGCGCGCCGTAAAGCTAACCGTGTCCAGCTGCGCTTCGATAAAGCTGTCACGGGTATGGACCTGACGGTTTTGCATCAGGCGCTGCCAACGTTGCACACGCTGTGTATCACCCCATTCGAACGAGATGTGATTGGGAAACGGCCGGTCCACGGTTTTGTTGTTGGTGTTCCCAAGGATCCCACCTTCGGGCGAAACAAACCCAGGGTTGGTCGAAAACGGCATCACGCCTTGCCAGCGGTTGGTGGCGATCCAACCGGGCGTCGGCATCCGCCCTTGGCTTTGGTGTGCAGGATCACGGCGGGGCGCGGCCCCGACGGTTTTCATCGCGATGTTTTGGCTGTCTACCAGCGTGAGGTTCAGCGATGGCGCGATATAGCCCTCAGACGCGCCGATGCCCTCTGCAACGGTCTTGGTGTGCATAAGGTCCATGGCGGCCTGAAGAGACGTGTCGCGCGCGCTTAGAACGGTCCACGCAACCGACACAACATGCCCTGGTGGCGTGATGCTGGCCAGATTGTAATGCGAACCGGGCAGGACCGGCCCATTGTCGGTCCAGCGCAACGTCAGCGTGGCAGGGACCGCGTCTTTGATGTTGATAATTGACGCACGGGTGACGAATTTTTTGAAGCCGTCAGGGGTGCGGTATTCTTCCGGGTTGGCGGTGTTGAGCGCCTCGATATAGACGTCCTGATCATCAAGGTAGGACGACGTCATCCCCCAACCTAAATTGGCACTCCGCCCCGTCAGCACAACAGGAAGGCCGGGTATCGTAGCCCCAATTACGCCACCCGATTGCAATTCCAGCCGCGCAAGATACCAGACCGACGGTGCGGTAAAGCCCAGATGCGGATCATTGGCCAACAGCGTGCCACCAGAGGCCGACCGCGAGGGGGCGGCCGCAAACGCATTTGATGCGCCCGCAAGTGCAAAGCGTTTGAATGGGCTTAAGGGATGCGGATCAAGTGGGATGTTCTGCGCAATTTGCCGCGTGCCGGGCGCTAGTTCGGAATATTGGGGCAGGGCGGCAATACCGGTTCCGGGTGCGTCGGGCAAAATATCGCGGACCCGTTCCTCATCTGCGAGGGCCAAGGACACCCGTGCCCGGATCACTTCGGCATCCAAATGGCCCGACAGTTGCAGGCCCAACAGTTTTACAATCGCAATCGAATCTGCGGGGCGCCACGGCGCCATCGGGGCGTTGAACAAAAACATCTCGGGCGCGCCACGGCCCAACGCATCGGTGTTGATCTGATCAAGGCGCGCGTTCACACCCGCAGAATAGGCTTTTAGCGCATCAAGGGTTTCCGGCCGTAGCGCTTCAACCGACGCGACAGAAAGCGTGTAGATGTCCAACCGGCGCAGTAGCTTATCAGTGCTCAGCGTGGCCTCACCAAACACTTCAGACAACCGCCCTTGTGCCGTGCGACGCAGCATCGTCATTTGCCACAGGCGGTCCTGCGCATGGGCAAACCCTAAGCCATAAAACACGTCATCGTCTTTAGATCCAAAAATATGCGGCACATTGGCATTGTCGCGCACGATCTCGACCGGCGCGCTGAGGTTTGGCACCGCGACTTCGGCGTTGTATTCCGGCAGCGATCTTGAGGCGAGCCAATAGACCAACGACACAGCCATCACGCTGAGCACGATCAGCGTCGCTGTGAGGCGGATCAGCCAGCGAAAAACGAGCGCCATGGAGGTCTCCTCAGAAAAGTTGGGGCAGCGATCTATAAGGCTTGGGCCGCAATTGACCCTTGTGGTCAGGGTGTTAGGTTCGGCCAAGCAATAGCGCAACAAATCATTAAGGAAAAGCCGATGGCACAGCTAGCATTTTTGGGACTTGGCGTCATGGGTGGACCCATGGCGGGACACCTGCAAAAGGCGGGGCATGCGGTGACGGTTTACAATCGCACGGCGTCCAAAGCGAACGATTGGGCCAATGCACAAGGCGGCGCAGCATCTCCAACACCGCACGGAGCTGCCACGGGTGCAGAATTTGTGATGTCCTGTGTTGGCAATGATGACGACCTGCGCTCGGTCTGTTTGGGCCCGGACGGCGCGTTTGCAGGGATGGCATCGGGATCGGTTTTTGTCGATCACACGACAGTGTCGGCGGCGGTCACGCGGGAGTTGCACGACGTGGCGCAAGAAGCAGGGATCAGTTTCATCGACGCGCCTATTTCGGGCGGGCAAGCAGGCGCCGAAAACGCCCAGCTGTCGATTATGTGTGGCGGTGCCCAAGACGCATTTGACCGCGCCCTACCGCTTTTGGAAGTTTACTCGAAAATGTGCCGCCGCATTGGGGACAGTGGCGCTGGCCAGATGACCAAGATGTGCAACCAGATCGCCATCGCAGGTGTGGTGCAGGGATTGTCTGAGGCGCTGCATTTTGCGGAAAAAGCAGGCCTTGATGGCCGCGCGGTTGTTGAGGTTATCAGCCAAGGTGCCGCGGGCAGCTGGCAAATGACCAATCGCTATGAGACGATGTTGGATGATGAGTTTAACCACGGCTTTGCAGTCGATTGGATGCGCAAAGATTTGGGGATTTGTCTGGATACGGCTGATGAAACAGGCGCGAGCTTGCCAGTCACGGCGTTGGTAGATCAATTCTACAAAGATGTGCAAAAGCTGGGCGGTGGGCGCTGGGACACCTCAAGTCTGATCCAGCGGTTGCGAAAGATGGGGTAGCGCGCCCATTAACGGTTGCTCAAACAAGCTGTGGCAGAAAAGAATAATTGCCCTTTGATCGAAGTTTGATGCACGAGACTGACACAGTAATTGATAGGATGGTTGAGCAGGACTGCAAGAAATTGCACTTCTGCCAATTCGACCACGCATTGCTGCCAATGGCGGCCAACTATCCTATCGACCTGGCGCATCACACTTCTTTGCCAGACGTCATACGCGCCGCCTACGGCGTTGATCCACATCCTGACATGCCGGACGGGGTGTACAGTCGCATGAATTCGCGGCTTGAGAAAAACATGGGCGCGGCAGGGTATTACCTGTGTAAATCAGCAACCACTGCGCAGTTTTGGATCTCGATCGGGCTGTTCCCGACAACAAACGGGATCATAGCCTCTCATTTCCAGGCGACTTCGCCGCAGCTTTCGCAGTTTGCCAAGTTTTTTGCTCAGCTCAAACATGCAGAGATTGCGGGGTTAAGCGCGGAGGAAAGTGCCGCGCAACTTGTGGAACTAATGGTCAGCGAGGGGATTGCCGATTACCGGGCAATTGCAACCACAATCATGGCTGAAGAAATGGCCAAACGCGGCGACCGCAAGAAAACGTCGCAGTCTATTCAGTTGAAATTGCTGGATCAAATACTGTGCAAGTTGGAGAAGATTGAGACGTATAGCTGTGATATTGGTACTCTTTCAGGGCGCAGCAGGTTGATCCCGTATAACCTTAAAATACAAGCATCTCAGCTTGAGTGGAGCGGCGGTCCAATCAGTGTGATTGCGAGCAACCATCAGGAACTGTCCGATTCAATGCTCCGAATTACGGCCGAAATCCAAAAAACGTCTGGAACGGAGATCGATAAGCTCAACGATGCTATCGCGTATATTGCTCAAAGCGCACAGGTCGCAGAGGTTCTGGATATAAGCCAAGGTCCGTGCGGTGCCATCGACAAGATATCAGGCGCAGTCAGGAAGGAGCTTAACGAGGTTGTAGAAGAATCCGCGCGTCGGGTCCAAGATGTTCTTGCTGACATCAACAAAACCGCGCTGGCGATGAACCGAATAAGCCATCAAATGAGGCGGGCGCTTTGTGCGATGGAGATGACCCGAGTGTTGTGCAAAATTGAGCATAAAAGAGAAATCACGCGCGCCGAAGGGTTGGGTGATGTAGCGACGCAATTGCTCGAAGTTCAACAGGCGCTGTCCCAACGTATGTCACTTATTGACGATGCCGTTGATATCGCTCTGTCGCTGGCGGCGCAGGTAACTGAAGAGATTTCCGCATAAAAAGGCGAAGCGCCAAAGCACTACGCCCTTTTTTTTTGTCGATGGGTCCGCGGTTTATGGAATGATGCGCGAGTATTTTGTTCCTTCAAGTGTCGCACCGACGCGCAGACCTGCTTGACCAAAGACAGCAGCCAGCACGGGAGCCAACGCAGTGGTCGTATCCGCATTCACACTGTCACCTAGATCAGAGATCACGTATTCCAGATCGGCACCAGCGGCCCAACCAGGCGAACGCCGGAAGCCCTCAAGTGCGTCATTGGTCATAAAGAACAGCACGTGGGCATATTGTGCCGCACCGATCTGCAGGCCACCCGATGCGCTGGTCACCGAGTAATAATCGACGGTAACGTCATTCACCCGCAACGCGCCGCGCCCGTATGAGCCACCAAAGCCAAGACCCGCTTCGGTAATCAGCGGCATAATCAGCATCCCATTGGCCTTTTCAGCCAGCGCTTGCGTGTTGGGATAGGTGCTATACATCTCTTCGAGCGTTGCTGCGACGCGCGCGTCGATGGTGCTTGCCCCGCCGCTGCCGATGCCATTTCCACACGCTGCCAACGTTCCGGTGCCCGCAAGCAAACCGAAAGAAAACGCGCGCCGAGACACGATTGAATTTGTCATAATTTCCGCCTGTATTTGTTTATATAGTCTGCTCATGCCGGTTATTCCGACTTAACGAGCACAATAGGCATAATCCTGCCGCTTGTCATGTAATTTGGCCCCGCTTGGGCAAATTACCGCTGTTGCAGGGTGAGAGGCATGTTTATGGAGCTTTCCTGGTTTTTGAACACACTGGGCAAACATGGTGTACTAGAGAGAATTCATGCTAAAAAGAGCTTATGAAACCTGTCTCAGCCCCACAATTGGTAGATGATTTTCGGACCAGTAGATTATCAATACTGCACTGGTCTTGGGCAACGGGAAGTGGCGAAACAAGGCATCAATTGGCGGAGAATTTGGCGACTATTTTGACACCGATTGTTCTCAAACACCTTCCACCGTCATTTCAAGTAAATCAGACGACCGAAGACGTTCTAAAGTGGATTGGCGAGCGATCTGATGAAAGCGATGTCTACCTAATTTGCGACGAACAATCCAACACGCTCATCGGACTAATGTTCCTCGTAAACGGATCGGAGCCAGAGGCCGAAGTGAAGGTCCATATCGGGTACCTATTATCTGAAGCGGCATGGGGGCAGGGCTATGCATCAGAGCTGATTAAAGGTCTCTTGCTCGAAGCGCAAAAAAAGGTGCCCATGACCTTGATTGGTGGTGTTGCCAAGGGCAACGGAGCATCAGCGCACATCTTGCGAAAGCATGGGTTCTTGTTGGATCAAAATCTATCAAACGACGATACTGAAGTCTTTGTGGCGACCTTAGCCCAAAGGTAGATAAATAACGGTGGAGGCGGGGATTCCGCAGTCAATCACAGCCCAGAAACAAGCCCTAATTACCTGCCTAATATCTTCGCGGCAGCCGGTGCGAAATACGTTAACACCCCGTCACAGCCGGCCCGTTTGAAGGCCATCAAGCTTTCCATCATCACGCGTTCTTCGTCGATCCACCCTTGAGCGGCGGCGGCCTTGATCATGCTGTATTCGCCAGACACCTGATAGGCAAAGGTCGGCGCGCCAAATGTGTCTTTTACTCGCCGGCAAATGTCGAGATAGGGCATCCCCGGCTTGACCATGACCATATCCGCACCTTCACCAAGATCGCGGGCAACCAGACGCAGCGCCTCATCGGAATTGGCCGGATCCATCTGATAGGTCTTTTTGTCGCCGCTCAGTGCTGAAGAGGCGCCTACCGCATCCCGAAATGGTCCATAAAACGCGGACGCATATTTGGCCGCATAACTTAGGATCATCACGTTTTGATGGCCCTTCGCCTCAAGCCCCGTTCGGATCGCGCCAATACGTCCGTCCATCATATCTGAGGGCCCGATGATGTCGGCACCGGCATCGGCTTGTGCCAGCGCCATCCAGACCAGCGCTTCGACCGTGCGGTCATTGACGATCTCGCCATTCTCAACAAAGCCGTCATGGCCGTTGATATTATAGGTATCCAGCGCCACATCTGTCATCACAGTTAAACTCGGCACCGCCGCTTTAATCGCGCGAATGGCGCGGTTGGTATGGTTTTCAGGATCCCAAGCGCCTGTGCAATCCTCAGTGCGTTCTTCGATCCCGGTATAGGGGAAGATACAGATGGCACCGATCCCCAAGGCCTCTGCCTCGTGGGCGGCGTCCACGATTTTGTCCACTGATCGGCGCATCACGCCGGGCATCGAGGGCACTGGTTCTTCGATTTCCGTCCCAGAACGCACAAAGACCGGCCAGATCAAATCCGCGGCACTTAGGCCGTTTTCACGCACCAAGCCCCGAATGCCTTCTGACTGGCGTGTGCGGCGTAAGCGGGCCGCAGGAAAGGGGGCGGAAATGGGTGTCGGAGCCATGCAAAAATACCTCACTAAGTTCACCCAAAGTCGTGCCATGAATTTTTGCGCGCCTCAAGGGTAGGAATTGCCGCAAAGCCCCGATATGTACGGCGCAATTACCCAATAGAGATTTGACTTGGACTGGTACAACAACCTCTTTGAATTAATCGACATGCGCTCGTTCTCGAACCTTTGGTTTTGGATTGTGCTTGCCGTCGTGTGGTCCACCAGCAGCCATTATGTACTGGGCGTGCCCTTTGACATGGTTTTGCGCGCGCGCCGTCATGGCGGCGAAGCGGAAACGGACCTAGAGGACATGGTGCGCATTAACACCAATCGGATGCTCTATATCGCGCAGGTTTCTGGCCTGTGGTTGTTAGGATTCGGGTGCTTTTTCCTCACGATGCTGGCGTTGTTGGGGTTCTATTACGGAATGGAATTTGCCCAAGCCTTGATGTTGCTCGCGTTGCCGCTGAGCGTGGTGGCACTGCTTAGTTTGTCAACCGCGCGGTTGATCCAACAAGAAGGCGCCGAGGGCGAGCGGTTGCGCCGCCGCCTGACACGGCACCGGCTGTACACGCAAATCATCGGTATGGTCTCAATCTTTGTTACGGCGCTTTGGGGGATGTTCCAGAACCTGACCGTCGGCCCGTTTTGACGTTTGACAAATCGCACCAGCACGCCACATGACCCTAACATGAGACCATCTACCCATATCACGCTGTCCGGCGCGCCTGAGGGATATGACGCCCAGCTTTTGTTGCGCGAACTTGAAACGGCCGGAACCCCGGTTGTCCATGTCGCGCGCGATGACAAACGGATGGCGGCAATGCAGGCCGCACTGCGGTTTTTCGCGCCTGATTTACCGGTTGTGACCTTTCCCGGATGGGACTGCCTGCCTTATGACCGCATTTCGCCCAATGCCGATATTTCGGCGCAGCGCATGGCCACACTTGCGGCTTTGGTGCACGCAATGCCGGAAAAGTTCATTCTGCTGACAACGTTGGGCGCTGCCACGCAGCGCGTTCCGGCGCGTGCCACTTTGCGGGATGCTGCGTTTTCAGCCCAAGTTGGCAACCGCGTCGATGAAAAAGCGCTGCGCCATTTTCTGGTCCGGATGGGGTTTGTTCAAAGCCCAACGGTGATGGAGCCGGGCGACTATGCCGTTCGCGGGGGCATCATCGACATTTACCCGCCCGGTGATCTGGGCCCGGTGCGTCTGGACTTGTTTGGGGACACACTGGACGGCGCGCGACGGTTTGACCCTGCGACTCAGCGCACCACTGAAAAGCTTGAACTCGTTGAACTGGCCCCGGTGAGCGAAGTCATTCTGGACGAGGCCGCAATAACGCGTTTTCGCCAAAACTACCGCATCGAATTTGGTGCGGCAGGTACTGATGATCCGCTTTATGAAGCCATATCAGCTGGCCGCAAACATCAAGGCGCTGAACATTGGTTGGCGTTTTTCCACGACACCCTCGAGACGTTATTTGACTACTTACCCAAAGCGACGATTGCGCTGGATGATCAGGTGACACCGACTCGGCTGGCCCGCTGGGAAAGCGTCGCGGATCAGTATGAGACCCGCAAAATTGCGATGGCAAATCGCTCAAAGATGGACAGTGTGTACAAACCTGCGCCGCCAGATGGGCTCTATCTGGATGAGGCCGCGTGGGACACTGCGGTTTCTGACCGGCGCGTGATCCAATTGGTTCCATTGGCACAGCCCACGGGTCCGCAGGTTTTGGATGCAGGTGGGCGCATTGGGCGAAATTTCTCACCAGAGCGCCAGCAGGAATCTATTAGCCTTTTTGGGGCTTTGGCCACGCATATTAACGCAAAGCTTCAAGATGGTCCGGTGCTTATTGCGAGCTATTCCGAAGGCGCGCGTGAACGCCTTACAGGGCTAATCGAAGACGAAGGCCTGGCCGAGGCCGTCCCAATCCCAAGCGCAAACCGCATCGGCAAACGCGGGCTCTATCTCGCCGTTTGGGCGTTGGAGCATGGGTTTGAGGCGGACGGGATGTCGGTTATTTCCGAACAGGACGTTTTGGGCGACCGCTTGATCCGCGCTCCGAAACGCAAACGCCGGGCCGAGAACTTTCTGTCCGAAGTCCAAAGCCTGACTCCTGGCAATCTGGTTGTTCACGTGGATCACGGCATTGGCCGCTATCTGGGCATGGAAGTGATCACGGCTGCGGGCGCCGCGCATGAGTGTCTGGTGCTGGAATATGCTGCAGAATCGAAACTGTACTTGCCTGTCGAGAACATCGAGCTGCTGTCGAAATATGGCCATGAGGAAGGGCTGCTCGACAAACTAGGCGGCGGCGCGTGGCAATCCAAAAAGGCCAAGCTTAAGGAACGCATCCGCGAGATGGCCGACAAGCTGATCCGTATTGCCGCTGAGCGGGCGTTGCGCAGAGCCCCCGTACTTGAGCCGCCCCCCGGCATGTGGGACGCGTTTTCTGCACGCTTCCCTTATACCGAAACCGACGATCAGATGAGCGCCATCGGCGATGTCATCGATGATTTAACCAGCGGCAAACCGATGGACCGTCTGGTGTGCGGCGATGTGGGCTTTGGCAAAACCGAAGTCGCGATGCGCGCGGCCTTTGTGGCGGCCATGTCGGGCGTTCAGGTCGCAGTGATCGCGCCGACGACATTGCTGGCACGTCAGCACTACAAGAGCTTTGCAGAACGCTTTCGCGGATTTCCCATCGAAGTGCGCCAGCTTAGCCGCTTTGTCAGCACCAAGGACGCCAATCTGACCCGAGACGGCATGACGAAGGGCACCGTTGATATCGTCATCGGCACCCATGCGCTGCTGGCCAAAGGCATTCGGTTTAAAGAGCTTGGTCTGTTGGTCATCGACGAAGAACAGCATTTTGGCGTGACCCATAAAGAACGTCTGAAGTCGATGCGCACGGATATCCATGTGCTGACCCTGACGGCGACGCCAATCCCGCGCACCTTGCAACTAAGCCTTACCGGTGTGCGCGACCTAAGCATCATCGGCACACCGCCCGTCGACCGGTTGGCCATCCGCACTTATGTGTCCGAATTCGACGCGGTGACTTTGCGCGAAGCGTTGTTGCGCGAACATTATCGCGGCGGACAGTCGTTCTATGTGGTGCCGCGGATCAGTGATCTGCCTGAGATTGAGGCATTCCTCAAAGAACAACTGCCAGAGTTGAGCTACGTGATTGCCCATGGCCAGATGGCCGCAGGCGAACTTGATGACCGAATGAACGCTTTTTATGACGGTAAATTCGACATCCTGCTGGCCACAACGATTGTTGAATCGGGCCTCGATATTCCGACGGCCAACACGATGGTTGTGCACCGGGCGGATATGTTCGGCCTGGCGCAGCTTTATCAAATCCGAGGCCGTGTTGGCCGCTCCAAAACCCGTGCCTATGCGTATCTAACAACCAAACCGCGCGCCAAGCTCACGCCGTTGGCTGAGAAGCGCCTGAGGGTTCTGGGCAGTCTTGATACGCTTGGAGCAGGCTTTACGCTCGCCTCACAGGATCTCGATATTCGCGGGGCAGGGAACCTGCTGGGTGAAGAGCAATCAGGTCAGATGCGCGATGTTGGATTTGAGCTTTATCAATCGATGCTCGAAGAGGCGATCGCCAAGATCAGGTCCGGAGAGCTGGAAGGCCTTGCCGGCGATGACGGACAATGGGCACCGCAGATCAACCTAGGCGTGCCCGTTCTAATTCCGGAAATCTACGTACCGGATCTAGATGTGCGGTTAGGCCTGTATCGCCGCCTGTCTGAGTTGACCACGAAGGTGGAGCTCGAAGGTTTTGCCGCTGAATTGATCGACCGTTTTGGCAAATTGCCGCGCGAGGTCAACACGTTGATGTTGGTCGTTCGGATCAAAGCGATGTGTAAACGTGCAGGCATTGCCAAGTTGGATGGCGGCCCAAGGGGCGCAACTATCCAATTCCACAACGACAAATTCGCGTCACCTGAAGGTCTGGTCACGTTCCTTCAGGACCAGCGCGGGTTGGCCAAGGTTAAAGACAACAAGATCGTTGTGCGTCGCGACTGGAAGTCAGACGCAGACAAGATCAAGGGTGGCTTTGCGATTGCGCGCGATCTGGCTGAACATGTGATCGCCAAGGAAAAAGCCAACAAGGCGCGCAAGGTAACCTAAGATTTAGGGGGCCGGTGCGGGGGTTGCTGATGTTGATGCCGCGCTGCGCACCACCCGACCTAGATACATCATCAATCCAAAAGCCAGTGTCGCAAGAACCAAAACAGCGATTGTTAGTGGATGTGCGGTACCGTCAAACAACGTCCCAATAGGGATTGAAATTAGCGCCGCTATGACCGTTGCAACAGCGCTGATTACACTCGCGGCAGTGCCCGCGATATGGCCCATCGGCTCCATCGCCAAGGCGTTCAGGTTGCCCAACGTCAGGCCCGCTTGGAAGAACAAATAGGTCTGCCAGCCAACAAAGAATGCAAAGCCATACATCCTTTCGCCAAGGTCAAAGTAGACAAAAACAAGCGACAAAAGGATCTGCAGGCCAAAGGCGATCGTGATCAGCCGCTGCATTCCGTAGCGCACAACCAGAAGCGCGTTGAGCACGCTCGCAGTTGCGGAAATCGCGGCGACAACGCCGAACCAATAGGGAAACGATGCGGCCCTGTCATAGACTTCGGCATAGATCTGTTGAACCATCATCAAGGTAATAAACAGCATGGCCATGGCCAGCGACTGAACAAGGATCGACAGGCGGACGACACGGTGGGCGAATATTTCTCGCACGGCCTGGAGCATCAACCTTGCACGCAACGGACGGCGACGCTCAACCGCAAGGGTTTCGGGCAGCCGAATAGCCATCCAAATCAAGTAGATTGCGGCAAACACAATGAACGCCAGAAAGATTGCACGCCAACCAGCGGTGCTGATGATTAGGGCACCCAAGGCAGGCGCTACGGCTGGTACAAGAGTAAAAATCACCATCACGATTGAAGATATCTGCGCCATTTGGCGGCCCGAATAGAGATCGCGGATGACTGCAAGGGCGACCACACGCGGGCCCGAAGCGCCCAAACCTTGGAACACGCGGGCAATCAGCATCATTTCAAGCGATTGAGCATACCAAGCAAGCCCAGCCGCAACGATATAGAGAGCCGCACCCCCATATATGACTTTCTTGCGCCCAAAGGCATCCGACAGAGGGCCAGTAAAGAAGGTACCAATGCCCATGCCAATCAAAAAGGCGCTGAGAACCAAAGGCGCACGATGTGGCAGGTCAGGTGTGAGCTCTGCTGCAATTTCGGGCATGGCAGGCAACATGGCGTCGATGGAGAAAGCAATCGTTGCGAAAATCATCGCAATCAACGCTACGAACTCGGCGCGCCCCATTCGGAAGTCTTGACTTGTAGGCGGCAACAGGTAGCTCCAATGGCTCTTCTAGTATTAATTACTCTAATGTAACAGGAACTAACCTAAGGTTGCAGTTGACACAATCCCGGTCAGATGCATTTGAGTATAAATATCTTCAATCGGCAAAGAAAGCACAAAAAAGCCCACTTGCTGATGGTTTTTTAGTAGGTTTTAGAAACACTTATGCTCACTCAATAGGTATTGTCGCAAGAATGGAGACACAGGTGTCGAATTCTAGATCTGAGTGGCGTCTTCGGAGCTGGAGAAACCTATAGTTGAGTTAACCTGCGACGCGTATGTCTTCCAAGGTCAATCGAGTCCGCAATAGGCTGCTGGAAATGTCCTTGGTCCGTGGCAGATATATGACCTCTGCGAGGTCGCTTAGATCGTCAAATCGGCCTTCCCAATCATCGCCCATCGCAAACACTGAGGCATTGTAGTTCACAATATCAGTTCTTTTTTGATCCCAGTCTTCTTCCGCAATAACGTGCGTTACATAGCGGCAACTTTCCAGGATGGCGCGCCGTTGCGCATAGGGCAGGGTGCTTTGCTTGCCTTTCGCGGCATTAAACGCGTCCGTGGAACAGCCTACGATCACTTCATTGCCCAATGCAGTCAGCCTTGACAGCAATCGTGCATGACCGTGGTGAAAAAGGTCAAACGTGCCATAGGTCAGGATGGTTCGCTGTGGAGGCCGTTTTAACATTAGCCAAGACTTTCGAGAAAAGGGGCAAAGCGTTTGTTGGCTGCAGCCCAAGGAAATTTAAAGAGTGGGTCCGGGGTTTCCCAGCCAGGCCCGTAATTTTCGGCAAGCATCCGTTCGGGGAACGCAGGCAGCGCCTGTCCCGTGAGCCTGCAAGGTTGCAACGGCAGCACATCTTCTGCCGCAAGACCGCCGCTGGTATGAGGATAAACAAAGACGCGGTCGTCTTGCAGCCATGCGGGAAACAGATCAATCTCGATGGTGCCTGCCCGGCGCAATTTGTAGATGCCCGGCATTCCCGGAACATCAGCCTCAAACAGATCATGCGCGATCAGTTTGGCGCGCAGCGCGGTCCATTCCTCAGCTGCTTCTTCGGCGCTATTGGCCCAAAGCATAATCGCTAAATCAACATCATCATCATGATCAATCAACTGGGCATCGCGAACAATGCCCAGCAATGTGCCCGAGTTCAGAAACACTTCGTAACCCGCGCGCCGCAATGTCCGCAGATGGATATCCACTTGCACCCAAATGGCGTCGTGGTCCGCCGTGGCAAAAATTTCCTCGCGGTAGCCGTGGTTAGTTAAGATCAGCGGCGCAAGGTAGTCTTTGATTTGGGTCTCGAACACATTGAACTCTGCTTGCGTGTTCGAATTTTCGTGCAAGGCGCGCAGTTTCATCATGTTGCTGATCGCTTTGCTGGGGCGAATTTTTGCAATCGCCGCAAGCATAATACTGGCCTCAAGCCAAGCACGGGTATGCTGGCGCTGCGCAA
The DNA here is from genome assembly GCF_003352085.1 of Sulfitobacter sp. SK012. NCBI lineage: Bacteria > Pseudomonadati > Pseudomonadota > Alphaproteobacteria > Rhodobacterales > Roseobacteraceae > Sulfitobacter > Sulfitobacter sp. SK012. The sequence continues at coordinate 2,558,497 of NZ_CP025804.1, read as the reverse complement.
GGCCGCGCAGTTCATTGTAATAGGATTGGGCTTCAATACAGGTTTCGCCCAAGGCAATCTCTGCTCGGGCCATTAGGTGTAATTCAAATATACGAAGGTCTTGCCCGTTTCCGGACATTGCCTGCTCGTCTGCCATGTTGACCGCTCAATAGTATATTATTTAACGAGGCTTTTTGCCCCTTGTGCAGTCATGATAGGCCAGCGAGTTCAACAAAGTAAGCTTTTTGTTGCCCGGAACGTCAACTGATGCATCCGGGCCCCAATTTAGGTCATCTCGGCGATGACTTTGGCCCAAAGCTCTGGCTGTTGTGCGCCCGGAACAGCGTGACGCCCGGCGACAATAAAGGTTGGTACTGAATTGATGCCCATCTTTCGGCTATGCGCGTCGCGATCGCGGATGTCTTGCACATCTGCATCTGAGGCCATGAGCCGGGCGACAACCGACGCGTCCATGCCGCAAGCATCCGCGATATCAGCCAAAACCTCAATCTGACCGATGTCGCGGGCGTCAACGAAATAGGCGACGAACAGGGCATCAACGACGGCGTTCTGGTGCCCTTCGATGCCAGCCCAATGGATCAGGCGGTGGGCGTTGATGGTGTTGGGCGTTCGTTTCATCCCCTCAAAGTTGATCTTGAGGCCCGCCGCCTGAGAATGCTCAACCACTGGTGCATAGGCGCGCACGGCGGCTTCTTTGCCACCAAACTTGCCTTCCAGATAGGCGCGGCGATCCATGCCTTCTTTTGGCATATCCGGGTTAAGCTGGAACGGGTGCCATTCGATGGTAAAGGGGTGATTTCCGTTCGTTTTTAACGCCTTGTCCAGATGCGTTTTGCCGATGTAGCACCACGGGCAAATGGGGTCGGACATGATATCAAGCTTCGTGGTTTCATCGGTCATTTCGGTCTTACCTCATAAAGCGGTGCCAACGCGCGGCGCTGCAATTTGCCATTTGCGCCCATGGGCAGCGCTGGCAGATGAACATAGAGGCGCGGCTGTTTATAACGCGCCAGTTTGGACCCGGCATAAAGGTGCAATGCAGCATCGTCCAGTGCGGCAGGGCCAGTGTAGAATGCAGCGATCACATGCACGTCCGGACTGACCTCAATCTGCGCGCACCCTGCACCCGTAATCCCAGGCATTTCGAGCAGCACTTGTTCGACCTCGATGGGCGACACCCGAAAGCCGCCTGCGTTCATCATGTCATCCGCGCGGCCCAAATAGATGATCTGGTCGTGCGCATCCATCGCGCCCTGATCCCCGGTCATGAACCAGTCACCTTGGAATTTTGCAGCCGTAGCTTCGGGGGCATCCAAGTACCCCAACATCAAACCGGGATCGTCGCGGCGCACGGCAATGGTGCCTTCGGTATTGCGCGGCGCTGGCCCGTCAGGCCCAATGATCGCGATGCGGCGCCCGTTTTGTGGTCGCCCCAAAGCATCGTTTTGTGCAGAACCATCAGGGGCTTGCGAGATGAAGGTGGAGCATTCGGATATGCCGTAAGCTTCAAGGATCCGCGAGCCCGTCGTAGTCTGCCATGCGCGGCTCACACGGGACGGCAGCTTTTCTCCTGCACTTAATCCATGCCGCAGATCCGGTAGATCTAGCTTGTCGTGATGACGCAGGATTTGCCGGTAGATACCCGGTGCAGCTGCAAAAATGCTGGCGCCGTGGCGCTTCATCAGCGCGGGCAACTCTGCAGGTGCTGTGCCAGACGCAGGGATCAGCGCGGTCGCCCCAGCGGTCCAAGGGTCCATCAGGCCTGTGCCTAAGGTGTAGGTCCAATTCAACGCGCCTGCGTGCATCACGCGGTCCTGCTCGCGCAGTCCATACCAACCCTCAAACATCATTTGACGCGCCCAAATGGCACGGTGCGCATGGGCGACAGCGCGTGGCGTGCCTGAGGTCCCGGATGTATAGATGATGTAGCCCAGCCGATTTGGATCGCCCATGTGCCAATCCGCGGCTGGCAGGCTTTGCATTGCGCGCAACGTTTCTAGGTTGATCGCATTGGGGATCAACGGGCAGACGACGTCTGGATCATGTAACACCACATCGGGTCGCAGCGTGCTGAGGATATGCGCAACTTCGCGGTCGGTTAAGGACGCCGATGTCGGCACAGGCACCATCCCAGCGGCAAGCGCGCCCAAATACGCCAGTGGGAAATCAACCGTATTGCTAAGGCGCAGCAACACTCGTGCTCCAGGCTCAAGCCCGAGGGTCTGCAAGCCGGTGGCCGTGCCAAGCACAGCAGATTTTAGCGCCGCATAGGTCCAATCATGCGAACCTTCCGGGCCGACAATCTGTAAGGCCAATTTATCAGGTGTCAGATTCGCATGCGCCAAGACATGCGCCGCCATGTTGAACGGCGCAGGGCAAGGTTTGAAACCACCATGATCAAAGACTGAAGTCATTGCGGTTTGGCTAGCGTCCGGTGCGGCCCGTTGCAAGTACAAGCTCTGCCAATTATAGCAACAACATGACGAAATCTGATGCCAAGTCCATGATCCAGATCGCGCGCGAAGATGGTGAGGCCGCGCATGTGCCGCCTGTCGATCTGGGCGTGCGGGTGCGCGAATTGCGCAAGGCACGCGGTTGGACATTGGAGCAGGCAGCCGGGCAGGCGGGGCTTGCCCGCTCGACATTGTCAAAGATCGAAAATGGTCAAATGTCGCCAACCTATGATGCGCTAAAAAAGCTGGCCGTGGGGCTTGAGATTTCTGTGCCGCAGCTGTTTACCGCGCCGTCCGCCGGGCAGATCAATGGGCGCCTAGCCGTAACGCGCCAAAACGAAGGCACCGCCAAAGCAACGGCGACCTATGAGCATACATTACTGGCCGACACGCTGCGCAAAAAGCAGATGTTGCCATACCATGCGCGCGTTCGGGCCCGTCAGATGGAAGAATTTGACGGTTGGGTCCGCCATGATGGCGAAGAGTTTCTGTATGTGCTGACCGGCGTCATTCAGCTGTTTAGCGAATTTTACGAACCAATCGAGATGCGACGCGGCGACAGCGCGTATTACGACGCTGCGATGGGCCATAACGTGGTGTCTGTCAGCGACGAAGATGCGACGATCTTATGGGTCACGTCACTCGTCTAAGAGCGCCTTGAGCGCGAAATGCGCGATGCCTACTGCGACCAGCTGCGCTGCGATAAACGCCGGAATATGGCTTGGGTTGATACCTGCAAAACTATCCGAGAAACCACGCGCGATTGTCACCGCCGGATTGGCAAAGCTGGTCGACGCCGTGAACCAATAAGCGCCTGTAATATAAAGAGCGACCAACGTCGGAACCGCCTCGGCGCGCGCTTTAAGGCCTCCAAAAATGACCAAAAGTAGGCCCAGCGTCGCAATCAGCTCTGATCCCCATTGTGCGCCACCCGTGCGGTGCATCGTCTGCGAGATTTGCACAATCGGTTGGTCAAACATAAAATGCGCGATCCAGACACCGGCTATGGCCCCGGATATCTGAGCGATGATGTACCCAGGTAGATCGCGCCACGGTAACGCGCCGCTTAAAGCAAATGCGATGCTGACAGCTGGATTGAAATTTGCGCCTGAAATCGGACCCAGGACCGTGATAATTACGTAAAGCATGCAGCCCGTAGCGATTGCATTCGCCAGGAGCATGATCGCGACATTTCCTGATGCGAGGTTCTCTCCCATAATCCCTGAGCCGATGACAGAGATCAGCAGCAGCGCCGTGCCAAGGGCTTCAGCGGCGAGCCGGCGCTTCATCCTTGGGTACCACAGGCGTTTAGATGCGCTTGCAGGGCTGTGGCCGTCATCGTCTCAACTGGTGCGGCAAGGAAAGACTCAGCTCGACGTGACAGGATGGCATAGGCTTGGTCGAAGGCCGCGGGCGCTTCATGTTTTGACGCAGCGGCGGGGTCTTCAACACCCCAATGCGCCCGCAGCGGAGCACCCGGCCAGAATGGGCAGGTTTCGCCGGCAGCCGACCCACAAACAGTAATCACAGCATCCATTTGTGGTGCACCTGTCTCGGCGAACTCATCCCAACTTTTGGACCGCAACCCTGAGACATCATACCTCTCGCGTTCAAGCAAGGTGAGTGAGTGCGGATTGACTTGACCAGCAGGTTGGCTGCCAGCGGAAAAAGACATAATTCTCCCTTTGCCCAGACGCGCCAAAAGACATTCCAAAAGGATCGATCGGGCTGAGTTGCCCGTACATAAGACAAGTATATTCATGCGGTCCAACTACACCTGCAATGCTACAGTTTCGTGACAGGATTATTTATCTTCCCACCACCACATGCCGGGCATCCAGTCAGGACCATCACCGTATATCGGAATGACGTCCGGGTGCTGCATCTGTGACACATGAGCGATACGACCTTCGCTGTAGGACCAAAACGGCACGACGTAACGACCCGCTGTCAGCAACCGGTCCAACGCACGGGCTGCTGCGACAAAGTCCGCACTGTCGCGTGCACCAAGCATTGCGTCGATCATTCCGTCAATTGCTGGGGATCTGACGCCCATCAGGTTGCGCGATCCCGGCTGATCTGCTGATTCCGTACCCCAATAGAACTTTTGCTCATTGCCCGGGCTGAGCGACAGGGAACGTCTAAATATCGTCATGTCGAAATCAAACTCGTTTGTGCGCCCGACAAATTGAGCGTCATCGACGGTTTCAACCATAACCTTGATGCCTAACCGGGTCAGGGCCTGAACATAAAGCTCAGCGATCGCGACATTCTCAGTGCTGCCCTTGGCCAACAGGATATCAAAGGTCAGGGGCGACCCGTCTCCGCGCCGCATGGTACCATCTGCGGCGGAGTATCCGGCCGTTTCAAGCTTGGAGATGGCCGACGCGATGCCAGCGCGGTTGCGGGCAGATCCATTGGCAACTGGCAAACTGTACCCATCCATCGCACCGACGGGCAACGTGTCGATGTAGGGGGTTAAGAACTCGGCAACGCGCCCTTCGGCCGGGCCATGCTGCATCGATAGGATCGAGTTTGAGAAATACGAGGTGATGCGCGGCTGTGCACCGCCCGTCAGCGTGTCATTGATATACTCAAAATTAAACGCATCGATCATTGCGTCGCGCACGCGCCAATCATCAAAAGGCGCGCGGCGTGTGTTCATCACAAAACCGGTCATGCCTGATGGCTTTTGATGCGGGATCGTCGTTTTGACCACGTCGCCGCGCAATGCTGCCGGAAAGCCGTACTGATTTTCCCAAGTCTCCGCATTGAATTCGCGTACGGCCGAGATTTCACCAGCCTTGAAGGCTTCAAACAAAACCGATGCATCGCCGTAGAAATCGATTTTGATGTTGTCGATGTTGTGGGTGCCGCGGCGGAATGGCACATCAACGCCCCAATAGTCAGGATTGCGGGACAACTGCACAAAGCGGCCGCCCTCAAATCCACTGATCACATATGGGCCAGAGCCAAGCGGGATCTCAGAGATCGGCGCGTTCTGAAAATCCTGACCTTCCCATTGGGCACGACTTAGTATCGGACGCATTCCTGCCAAAAGAGCCAATTCTCGATTGTCGGTGTTGAAGGTAAATTTCACCGACCGGTCGCCAGTTTGCTCGATCTTTTCGATCTGCGAGACCAACCCATAGTAGCGAGGATGTCCTTGGCTGCCCAAAAGCTCGTAGCTAAACATTACGTCATCGACAGTAACTGGCGTCCCATCCGAGAACTTTGCCTCTGCGCGTAGCGTGAATTCGACCCAAGTGCGGTCCTCATCTGTTTCAACCGATTCGGCCAATAACCCGTATAGCGCGAAAGGTTCATTCCACGATCGCCCCATTAGGGATTCGTGCGTGAAGAACGGCAGCTGCCACGGCGACGTGCCTTTGGCGATGTAAGGGTTCAGGCTGTCAAAGCCGCCGGTGTTTCCCAACGTTATCGATCCGCCCTTGGGCGCATTGGGGTTCGCATAAGGCAAAGACACAAAATCAGGTGGGAGGGCCGGGGCTCCGTACATAGATATCCCATGTGCTGGCTCTGCATGCACTGCTGCACCGAACAGAATCAGTGAAGAGAAGGCCATAAACCCCCGTGTGATTTGGAAACTATCCGCGCTCATTTCTGCAACAATCCTGTTCAGCCTTTGTTTTATTGCCTTAACGCTTAGCGTGGTCTTTGGGGCATATCAAACTTTATGCTTGGCCAAACCTAGGGAATTGTTTATAAAGGTCTTACTGCTCGATAGGTTTCTTGCCTGTATGAAACCTGCCTCAATAACTTGACGCCCGCTTCGCGCGGGCGTTTTTTTTGCCCAACGACACTTTGCACTGTTGTTATAGGTATCTCAAATCTTACCGTTCCGCGCGCCTCGCCAATTTTGGCGAATTGACAGAACTGCATTTTTGCGGCGTAGCTAACCCGAAGTTCAATGCCTTTCGCAAGTGCAGCATTTACGCTATTTTGCCGCCAAACCCAAAATTGGAGGCTATTCCCATGGCATTTACAATCGACCTTTCAGGTAAGACGGCCATCATCACGGGCTCAAACTCTGGCATTGGCCTCGGCATCGCGCGAGAAATGGCCAAGGCAGGTGCGGATGTTGTACTGAATTCCTTTTGCGACCGCAAAGAAGACCACGCTTTGGCCGAAGAAATTGCCGATCTGACAGGTGTCAAAGCGCGCTATATCAAAGCTGACATGTCCAAGGGCGACGAATGCCGCCAGTTGATCACGGATGCAGGGCGCTGCGACATCTTGATCAACAACGCCGGCATCCAGCATGTCGCCCCGATCCCGGAATTTCCGACCGCAAAGTGGGACGCGATCATTGCGATCAATCTAAGCTCAGCGTTTCATACCACGGCCGCCGCATTGCCGATGATGCGTGCAGCGGGCTGGGGCCGGGTGATTAACATTTCATCTGCCCATGGCCTAACGGCGTCGCCCTACAAAGCGGCCTATATTGCTGCAAAACACGGGATCATTGGCCTGACCAAAACGACAGCGCTGGAAACAGCCCAAGAGCCGATCACATCAAACGCGATCTGCCCTGGTTATGTGCTGACCCCATTGGTCGAAAGCCAGATCCCCGACACGATGAAAGAATATGACATGAGCCGCGAGGACGTGATCAAGAACGTCATGCTCAAACGCCAGCCGTCCAAAGAGTTCGCCACCGTTGAGCAGATGGGCGGCACAGCGACGTTCCTGTGCTCATCTGCGGCAGATCAGATCACCGGCACCGCAATCAGCGTGGATGGCGGTTGGACTGCGCTTTGATCGTTACTGTTTAAACAAACGCCCCCGGACCTTAACAGGACCGGGGGTGTTTTTCATTCTGCAGCCAGCTGATTCTGAACGCCCTGAGAGATCAAAAAGTTGCTGATCTGATCGCGGACGACTTCGGCGATGGGCAAGGCTTGGCCCAAATCGGCAAATGTCATTGCTGTAACCGTACCCGCGGTGTCTTCTTTATCTTCAACGCGGCGCCAATCGGCATCCAGATGATCTGACAGATGGATCATCGCAATTTCTTCGCCATTGCGGAAATGACGTAGAACTGGGTGGATAAAGGGATCAGGCTCTCCGCCGTAAGCGGTGTGCGCCCGCTTTACATGTGTAGGCGTATCCCCAAAGTTACCGAACTCAAGCGTGATCAGCAGACTGTCCTCACCCAGAATGTCGGGCGTTTCGCGGACCCACTGCACTGGAATGTCGCGGTAATGACGACCCATTTGTGGTCCTGACAGATGTATCACGTCGCCCAAGAACCCAGGCTGCAGGAACATCGCAGATGACAAGCTGATCCGGTCGATCACAGTGTCGACCAGCGGTGCGACATCGACTGCGATCTGATCACAGGGCAACTCCGTGCCCTGAACGCGGCCAGCAATAAAGGTCGCTAGCGCCGCGATGTTGTGCCGGAACCCGTGCACAAATCCAGACATGGTTTTCTTGAAATCCCGGCTTTGCATGATTGTGCCCGCAAACCAAAGGTTCGGCGTGGTTGTGGATTCCCACTGGGGGGTCATAACGGGGAACTTGTCAAAATGCTGCAAGGCTGGGCGGATGTCTTCGGCAAGGATCGAAGGGTCCCAGCGAAATCCGGTACAACAGATAACGTGATCATAGCGCAAGACAATTTCGTGCCCTTCGGCCGCTGTCATACGGGCATGCACCACGTAGGTATCGCCGTCCTTTTCAATACGCACCGGATTGGCATCCACCACAGCGTTTTGCGATTTCAGTTGGTAAGTATCGATGAATTCGGTGTTCACGGCCCGCACATGACCCACGAAATGGGTGTTCCAGGCGAACTTGATCGGATTGGGGCTCATAACGTGGATGGCAGAGGCATGCTCCAGCATCTTTTGTGCTGTCTCAAAGGCCGCGTTGCCTTTGCCCAAGATCAGAACACGTTTGTTATTGAACCGTTCCAGCGTCGCGTCAAAATCGATGTAGTTCTCTGTCAACTCGATGCCTTCGACATCAGGCAACCAAGGCTGCGTGACGCCGCTTGAAACGATGACATGATGCGAGCGGAACTTCCGACCATCAGCAGTCTCAACCGTAAACACATCATCCGCCTTGCTGATCTGTGCGACTTCGGCATTCAATACGACATCATCACCCAGCATTTCGGCGAATTTCTCTAGGTATTCAACATAGCGGTCGGCTTTTGGAAAATACCGAGTGGTATAATCTCCAACCTTCAGCCCCTCATCATTGAGTAGGCTGTTCCAGTCAAACCGCAACTGGGCGTCTTTATCGTCGAGACCTGTGTGCACTTTGTTGATAGAGATGAAATTACGATGCCGAGGGAATTTCCGGAAAAAACCGCTGACGCCGTCTCCGCGCTCCAGCAATGCGATCCGCAGCCCTTTTTTACGCAATAAATACGCCGCCTGTAGCCCAGCGGGCCCCGCACCAACAACGCAACAATCCAGTATATTTTCGCTCGACGACATGTTCACCCTTCCACCTGACGGCCATATCCGACCGTTTCAAAAACCAAACCAATGCTCGCGCAACGTGTCAACCTTTACGCGAACAACTTACAACAAGAAGACGAGTTGTTGCAGTTATCACAATGCAGTATCGGTGGACTCTGATTAAGGAATGCCCAATGACTCAAAAAAAACAGATCAACCTTGCCTTGCAGGGCGGCGGTGCACATGGCGCATTCACATGGGGTGTCTTGGATCGATTGCTGGAAGAAGAGGAGTTGGACATTTGCGCCATCTCCGGCACCTCCGCGGGTGCGTTGAATGGGGCGGCTCTCAAGGCGGGGATGATCAATGGCGGTCGACAAGGCGCGCGTGACAATCTGGATTGGCTATGGGAGCAGGTCGCCGGCGCGCCGGATCTGAGCATTGCGAAATGGATGACCCCGATGGAGCCCGCGGCCATTAGCAAGGTTTTGGAGAACAGCCTGCCTGTCGCGATGGCCGAGGCTTGGACACGGATGGTATCGCCCTATGATTATGGACCGTTTTATAAAAACCCGCTAGCCGATATTGTCGCGCGATTTGATTACACCCATGTGTGTGACGATGACAAACCGCAGCTTTTGGTTTGCGCAACGCGCGTGCGAAACGGCAAAATTCGCGTGTTTCAGGGCGCAGAGATTGGCCCCGATGCGCTGATGGCCTCGGCCTGTTTGCCCACTGTATTCAAGGCCATTGAAATTGATGATGCGACCACAGGCCGGCGAGAAGCCTTTTGGGATGGCGGCTATACCGGAAACCCCGCGCTCTTTCCGTTGTTTGCCAAGGACTTGCCCGATGACATTGTGATCATCAACATCAATCCGCTTGAACGTGATGAAATCCCGACCACGCCACAGCAAATTCAGAACCGCATCAATGAAATCAGCTTCAATTCAAGTTTGCTTCGCGAATTGCGGGCGATTGAGTTTGTGCAGCGCATGCTGGACGACGGCCAATTGAAGAGTGAACAGAAAAGCCGGGTGCGGGTGCATATGATCGCCGATGACAAACTGATGTCGCAACTCTCTGTCGCCACAAAAACAGTTCCAAACGCCGGGTTGATCTTGCAGCTCAAAGAAGCAGGTCGGGCCGCGGCGGATACGTTTCTGACGGGTCACATCGACGACATCGGCAAGCGCAGCACAATCGATCTTAAGGAGATGTTCAGCTAGGCAGACGTTGCGCTGCCCTAGTTTTTCTCAACCTTGTCCAATAGTTCGACCACTGTGTTGTCTTCCTCCTCCGGCGCGCTGGTATTGGGGTAAACAAGCCCCGCGGAGATCACCAGCTTGGCGGCATCTTCGACACTCATATCCAGTAGCTTCACGTCTTTGCGCGGGAAAAACAGCAAAAACCCGGAAGTGGGGTTCGGCGTGGTAGGGACAAAAATCGACAGCATCCCGCCATCCACATCCGCCTTAGTGGCAACTTCACCTTTGGCCGTGGTTGAAACAAACCCAATGGCCCAAATGCCTTTCCGCGGATATTCGATCAGACAGGCGTGCTCAAAGCTGCTCTCGGATTGGGCAAAGATCGTCTCAGAAATCTGCTTGATGCCCGAATAGATCGAACGAACAACCGGCGTGCGCTCCACCAGGCTTTCTGCAAAGCGGATCATGGAGCGCCCGATAATGCCTTTGGCCAGCCAACCGACCACAACCGTGAAAATCAGGAAAATAACAACGCCAAGGCCGCGCACGTTAATCTGGATGGACGGATCAAGACCAAAGAAATCCTGGATCATCCGATCGGGGTGGTACGATTGCGGTACGAGCGGCAGCACAAAGCCGTCGATCCAGCCAATTACCGACCAGATCAACCATATCGTCAACCCAACAGGCGCAATGACAACCAGGCCCGTGAGGAAACTTGCGCGCACACGGGCAAGCATCCCACGGCGCGGTGGTTTAGGATCGGGATCGAAAGGTGTGTTCATCTACATAGTAATCCGGATTGCAACGTTTGCAATTAAGTTATGTGCTCTGCCCGCCCGTCACAATGGCACAACGCACTGCAAACCGATGTTATGCGACCAGATGGCCCGCAATTTTGGCCGCAAGTGCTGCATTATTGCGCACCAGTGCAATATTTGCCTCCAAAGACTGCCCATTGGTCAGCTCAAAGATGCGTTGCAGCAGATAGGGCGTGACGGCTTTGCCAACGATTCCGGCGCGCTGCGCATCGGCCTGCGCCGTCGCGATGATCGGGTTCAGCACCTCTGCGGCAATTTCAGCGTCAGCTGGGATCGGATTGGCAATCAGCTGCCCGCCCGGCAATCCAAGTGCGGCGCGCATTTTATGAGCCGCGGCAATCTGCGCCGCATCATCCATGCGAAGTGGGGCGCGCAGTTTTGATCCACGTGACCAAAACGCCGGAAAGGCATCCTGACCATAAGCAATCACCGGAACGCCTTGGGTTTCTAACACCTCAAGCGTTTTAGCTACATCAAGGATGGCTTTGGCACCTGCTGCGACAACGGTCACAGGAGTTTGTCCCAATTCCATCAGGTCGGCTGAAATATCAAAACTGTCCTCGGCCCCTTTATGGACCCCACCAATACCGCCCGTCGCAAAAACTGCGATCCCGGCCAGATGGGCGGCAATCATTGTCGCGGCCACTGTTGTGGCACCTGTGCCGCCGGTTGCGATGCAGGCGGCCATGTCGGCACGGCTTAATTTGAGCACGTTCTTTGCCTGTGCCAGATCGGCAAGCTGCGCATCCTCCAGCCCGATATGCAGTTGGCCCTTGATCACTGCAATTGTCGCCGGAGTGGCACCGGCAGCGATAACATCAGCCTCGACCTGACGCGCGACCTCAAGGTTCTGGGGATAGGGCATCCCATGCGTGATGATCGTGCTTTCCAGCGCAACAATTGGCAGTCCGTCCTGCGTTGCCTTTGTCACGGCAGCGGAACGGTGAAGCGTCAGTGTCGTGTTCAGTGTCATATCTTAGTTTCTCCAGAAACGTATTGTGCGGCTGCACTCAGCGCGTTGTTCAGTGCCACATCGGGCGCATGCCCGCGCAGCTCGGCGGCGATGTGCGCGGCCATAAATGTATCTCCGGCACCCGTTACACGGGTCACTGAAACGGGCGGAGGTGTTTGTGTGATCAAGCCGGTGCTCTCAGCGACCGTGGCCGGGTTACCGCCATCGGTCACAACCGCGCGCAGGGCACCGCGCGCCAAAAGGCCCGCAGCCGCATCGTTTGAACTGCCAAAACCAGCCTGACACAGCAGTCCAGCCTCTTCGAGGTTCACATAAAGCGTGCCGCGTCCCGTGCGCAGAAACGGTGAAAGCCGCAAAGCTTTGCCCGGGGATGCAGGCGCCACACGCAGATCAGCCTCAGCCAAAAGCGGGCTCGAGGCCATAGTAGCCAGCAATTCCACGGTGAGGTTTCCATCAAGCGCCACAGCACCGGTAAAACCCTCGGGCAGGGGTCGCAAAATCTTTTCTCCCGCTGCTTCGAGAGAATGCGCATCTGCCACAGCCGCAATCAGGCCATTTGCTCCCTCAACGGCCATATACCGATCAGTGGGCAGATCATCCGAGCGGTAGATCATGTCCGTCACAAGCCCTCGCGCCGCACAGGCTGCGATCAGCTCATCGCCTTCGGCGTCCCGGCCCACGGCACTCAGCAACGCAGGTTTCAACCCAAACCGGGCCAACGCCATTGCAATATTCAGGGCAACGCCGCCGGGTAGGCGGGTAATGCGCCCCGGCATATCAGAGCCCTGGCGCATCGCGGTATCACAGCGCCCGATCACGTCCCATAGGACCGATCCGATGCACATGATGTCAGTGTGTTCAGTTGATGTCATGCTGCCCGTTTTGACGAAGGTCCGCGCCCCGTGCAAGCCCTGCTGAGCTTATTGCGGCACAGCAAATGTAAGTGCCGCCCAAAGCGTTTCCCACACCGGGCTCTTGGGTGTCTCGCCCGCATCCAGGGAGGGGCGCAGCACCACATGGTCAAAAAGATAGGTATGCGCGTCATCCACGGGGATTGTTGCCTGACCGTCTGCGCCAGTTCGGTGCAACGTGACGCTCACTGATTGATCCGGCGCGCGGTCAAATACCTCGACTTGTGCGTCAGGCAACGGAGCGCCCTGATAAAAGAGTGCCACCTGCATTTGCCCGTCAAAGCCGTCCGCATAGGGATTGGTTAAGGCCACAAACTCGACTTCAAGGCCAAGTTCGCGATCCGCACCTTCGCCGTCACCCACAGCTATCAGTGCTTTGGCGTGGCGGGTGTAGCGTTCGGTGAATTTTTCCATGCTCCAACCTGCGGCCTTATGATCAGCGGCGGCAAGTGGGAAATCTTTGTGCTTGGCAAAGGCGAGGAATTTTTCCCACTCGGAATACGTGATGTTGCTGGGGGCTGCTTCATGCGCAATCACAAGCAAGCCTTCGCTTTCGGGGGCATCAAACTGAATGGCCGGGCTGTCGCCCATTCGACCAGGAATTGTTGTGACTTTATCCCCGAAAACCGCATCCATTCGCGTATTACGCTTTTCGAAAAACGCGAGGTCAGTACCTTTGAAATCTTGCCCGTTGCGAATGTCGGCAAACACAGGTTTACCTGTGTCTACTTGATACGCCAGCGGCTCAACCCATAATTCATGGGCGATGGCCACAGAGCCAATCATCACGAACGTACAGACGGTAAAAAGGCGCAGCAGGTTCATGGCACAGACTTTCCTAAAACTCCTCTTTAAGCTGACGCTGGCGGTCCTTTTGTCAAGCGGAGCCGCGCGTGCTCACGAAGTGTTGCCTACCATCGCGGACCTAATAGTGGCTGACGGCACAGCAGAATTATCCCTGCGGATTAACCTCGAGGCGTTTTTGGCAGGCGTCGATCTTGATAACGCTGAAAACACTGACGAGACCGCCCAAGCCGCAGATTACGACGCCCTGCGCGGGCTTTCCGCTGACCTGATCGCGGCCCAAGCGCCTGAGGTTTTGATCGCCTGGAATGCGCTGCCGATCTTGCGGGTGGACGGGAATGCGGTGCTGCTTTCAACAACGTCGGTTGTCGTCCCCCAAGATGTGGACCCTGAATTGCCGCGCATCGCCGAATGGGTGCTGAGCGGGCAAGTTCCCAAGGATGCAGTCTTCATAACTATGGCTTGGCCTGATGGCGCGGGTGACTTGATCTTGCGCCAACAAGGCGTGGAAGATCCGTTCACAGGCCTGATCAGCGGCGGCAACATTAGCGAAGAAATCTCGCTCGGTGGTGGCGGCGCACAGAACGCGTGGCAGGCCTTTGTCGGGTATATCCCGGTGGGGTTCGATCATATTCTGCCCAAAGGGCTCGATCACATCCTGTTTGTGCTGGGGCTGTTTTTCCTATCGACGCGGTTGCGCCCCCTGATCTGGCAGGTTTCAGCCTTTACGCTGGCCCATACCGTCACATTGGCCCTTGGGGCGTTGGACATCGTGAGTGTGCCGGGCAGCATCGTCGAGCCATTGATTGCGGCCTCCATTGTTTATGTCGCGGTCGAGAATATATTTACCTCAGGGCTCAGCCCTTGGCGCCCGGTTGTGATCTTTGGCTTTGGGTTGCTGCACGGTCTTGGCTTTGCATCGGTGTTGGGTGAATTCGGCCTGCCTGAGGATCAGTTCATCTCGGCCCTGATCGGCTTCAATATCGGCGTAGAGATCGGTCAACTATCAGTTATCGCAATCGCATTCATTGCGGTCGGATGGGCCATGCAGCGCACATGGTACCGCAATGTCATCGCGGTGCCAGCATCTTGCGTGATTGCAGCCGTTGGGGGCTATTGGTTCGTTGAGCGGGTGTTCTTCTAGCTCATTCCCGCGACAAAGGTCGCAAGCGCTGCCGCAGGATCGTCCTGACCCCAGATTTCTTCGCCGAAGCCAAAAAAGTCGGTCATTGGGGCCAAGGCGCGGATCATGGCCTCGTCGAGTGCGCCTTCGGCGACGCAAGGGATTTCGATCACCTCAGACCACCACTTAAACATCTCTGTCTCAGCAAAACTGCCATCATCCAAAGCTGACGCTTGCACGGGACCAAAGGCAACGTAATCTGCGCCGGCTTCGCCGGCTGCCATTCCTTCATGACGCGAACCACCGCAGTAGGAACCGACAATGGCATCATCACCCAGCGTTTTGCGGGCGTGGCGCACTGAACGTGCCGCATCGTTTAAATGCACGCCATCAAGGCCAAGACGCTCAGCCAGCAACGTATGATCTGAGATCACCAACGCCACATCACGGGCATGGGTCACTTCGCGCAGCGTATCCGCGGCGCGTGACAGCTTGTCTTCGTCGCGCGTGGCCAAAGCCAAGCGCACACAGGCAATCGGATGGGCATCCAATACCGCAGCAAGCTGGTCTGGGAAGAGGCTCAGCTCAAGCTCAGGCGGGGTGATGAGGTAAAGTTGCGGCTGTTCCGGGGCGTCCATAATGCGCTATCCTTTTGTGCGTTGCCGCCGTGATTAGCCCAGCGGGCGAGAAAAGAAAACTTTAATGCCTGCAAAGCGGCATTTTTACCAAATCCGTGCAGGTGCCGTTCTTGGCAAGGGGCAGGGGCGCTTGTAAGAGGCTGGAATGAATACCGAGAACCCCAACCAGCCCGCCATTGTCCTTGTTCGCCCCCAGATGGGTGAAAATATAGGCGCCGCCGCCCGTGCCATGCTGAACTTCGGGCTCGATCACATGCGGATCGTGGCCCCGCGCGATGGCTGGCCAAACCCTGCAGCTGTCGCAATGGCATCTGGTGCCGGGCGCGTGTTGGATACTGCGCTCTTGAGCGAGGATCTGGCCGGGGCCGTTGGCGATTGTGGTTTTGTCTTTGCCACCACGGCGCGCGGGCGCGACTTGGCCAAACCGATCTATACGCCTGAAGCCGCAATGGCATTGGCCGCCGAAAAAATCGCAGCAGGCCAACGGGTGGCCGTGTTGTTTGGGCCCGAACGCGCAGGCCTTGAGAACGATGATATTTCACGTGCAAATGCGATCATTTCCGTGCCGGTGAACCCTAGCTTTGCGTCCCTGAACCTTGCGCAATGTGTGTTGTTGATGGGGTATGAATGGATGCGCCAGAGCACTGACGCGACGCCTGTGCGTGAAGAATTGGCCGGAACCAATTGGGCCGACGGGTCCGAGGTTGAACATTTGGCACGTCATTTCGAAGAACGACTGGAGGAGGCGGGGTTTTTCTATCCTGACCACAAAGCGACTTCGATGAAGGTCAACCTGCGCAACATGTGGAGCCGACTGCCGCTAACCCGTGCAGATGTGCAAATGTTGCATGGGACCTTGCGGCAGATGGTCCGCTGGGCCGGGCGCGGCTAGACCTTTGGGCAAGGGTGCCCTACCTAGGATCGCAAGTACAAAGGCGGAGGGTCCCATGGCCACGAAACGCAAACTTTTTGAGGATGTCGGCGAGGCACAAACCACCCGTACTGTCGCAAAGACGGGGGTGATTGATGCTGGTCGTGGCGGCGCACGGGGTGCGATCCGGATCTGGCTGATGATCCTCTTTGCGCTGGTCTGTGTGATGATCCTTGTTGGCGGTGCCACGCGGCTGACCGATAGCGGGCTCAGCATCACCGAATGGAACCCTTTTAGTGGCGCAATGCCACCCTTGGATGCCGCCGCATGGGCCTCTGAATTCGAAAAATACCAACAGATTGATGAATTCCGCCTCCAGAACTCTTGGATGGAACTGTCTGATTTTAAAACGATCTATTGGTGGGAATGGGGCCATCGGCAGCTTGGCCGCGTAATCGGTCTTGTTTGGGCGATAGGGTTCTTTTGGTTTCTGGCGCGCCGCCAAATTCCAACAGGTTGGACGCCCAAATTGTTGCTCCTCGGAGCCTTGGGCGGCTTACAAGGCGCGATCGGCTGGTGGATGGTGTCCTCTGGCGTGACGGCGGGAACGGCGACCACAGATGTGGCCAGCACACGGCTGGCAGTGCATCTGGGACTGGCCTTTGCCATTCTGGGGCTGATCACATGGAACGTCCTGAGTCTTGGCCGGCCCGAACGAGACCTGATGCAAGCACGGCGCAACAAAGATGCCAAACTTTATGGGCTCTCAACGGGGTTGCTGCATTTTGCGTTTCTGCAAATCCTGATCGGGGCGCTGGTTGCTGGCATTGATGCTGGCCGCACCTATACCGATTGGCCGCTGATGGCTGGGCAGTTTTTTCCGCCACAAGCCTTCGCGATTGAGCCCATGTGGCGCAATTTCATCGAAAACCCCGGATTGGTGCAGTTCATTCACCGCATGACAGGATATGCTTTGCTTGCCTTTGGCATTGTCGTCTGGCTGCGGGGTCGTAAATCTGCCCATCCTCGTACGCGATTTGCCTTTAACGCCGTGATGGCAGGCATGGCGCTGCAAGTTGTAGTGGGCATTACGACCGTTCTATATGAGGCCGCCGTGCCCGTCGCGATGGTGCACCAAGGGCTTGCGGTGGTTCTTTGGGTGCTGATCTTGCGCGCACGCCACCTTAGCCTTTATCCCATTTCCACATCGCTCAGAGGAGCATGACCATGACTGCATTTGACGATCTTATGGCCTTTCAGCGTGACACCCAGGCACTGGCCGCAATTTCCGGGCGGCTGGAGTGGGATCAAGAAACGATGATGCCCCGCGGAGCCTCCTCTCAGCGGTCTGAGGAATGCGCCGCAATCGCCAGTGTACTTCATGCACGCCGCGTCGCACCGCAGGTCGGCGACTGGTTGGCTGAAATCGATGAAAAGTCCTTGGATGATGTGGGCCGCGCCCAAATGCGCCACATCCGCCGTGGCTATGACCGGGCCAGCAAAGTGCCCGCAGCACTCGCCGCAAAGATCGCGCGTCAGACGTCGATGTCCCAGGGTATTTGGGCCGAAGCGCGCGCTGCTGATGATTTCGCAGCCTTCGCGCCAACGCTGGCAGAGGTTATCGAGCTCAAGCGGGAAGAGGGTTTGGCACTGGCGGATGGCGGAAACGTCTATGACGCGATGCTTGAGGATTACGAACCCGGCACCACCGGTGCGCAGCTAGAAGCGATGTTTGGCGCTTTGCGTCCCGCCCTGACAGAGCTTCGCGCCGCCGTGCGTGCCGCTGAGGCCCCCGCAAAGCTGCAAGGGCATTTCGACGAGAGCGCTCAGATGAAACTGACGCGCCAATTAGCCAAAACCTTTGGCTATGACATGAGCCGGGGCAGGGTCGATAAGGCCGTGCATCCATTTTCATCAGGATCTGGCCAAGACGTGCGGATCACCACGCGCACCAATCCGGCCGATCCATTCAATTGTTTTTACTCCACCGTTCACGAAGTCGGCCATGCAGCCTATGAGCAAAACATCGACGATGCCTACCTGCTGACGCCGCTTGGTTCGGGCGTATCGATGGGGGTGCACGAAAGCCAAAGCCGCATTTACGAGAACCAGATCGGTCGGGGCCGGGCGCTCACAGGTTGGCTCTTTGCTCAGATGAAGGATGCGTTTGGTGATTTCGGCGTTCCAGACGCCGATGCGTTCTATGGTGCTGTTAACCGGGTTAATGATGGTTTCATCAGGACCGAAGCGGACGAGTTGCAGTATAACCTGCACGTCCTGCTGCGCTTTGATCTGGAACGCGCACTGATGTCGGGTGATTTGCAGGTCAACGATCTGGAAGCCGCATGGAATGATCGATTTGAGGCCGATTTCGGTTTTGCCGTGGATAAGCCGTCAAATGGCGTGCTGCAGGACGTGCATTGGTCGGTCGGGCTGTTTGGGTATTTCCCAACCTATACGCTGGGCAATGTCTATTCCGGCTGTTTGAACGAGGCCATGCGTGCAGCGCTTCCAGACCTTGATGCAAGCCTTGCGCACGGCAATACCGAACCTGCGACAGGCTGGCTCCGGGACAATGTGCAAACGCACGGCGGGCTTTACGAGCCGCGTGATGTGATCACCCGCGCAACTGGCCATGCCCCCAGCGAAGCGCCGTTGCTGGCATATCTTCAGGAAAAATTCTCCACTCTTTATAAGCTCTGAGCGGCGCGCCTTTCAGCCATAAGCCGTGGCCGAATGCAGGCATATTGTAACGTTTTATATCGAAACCTCTGGGCTCTCTTGGGCCCAGTAAGCAAAGTCTTAATCTATCTCTCATACTCGAAACAGAACTAGGTTTTGGATCAAGAGTGGGACGTAGCATGAAAAGAATGGTTTTGGCTTTCACCGGTATTTTAGGATTGATGGCATCAGGGGTGTTGGCACAATCCACGACCCAACAAGCTGTGTTGGGGGCATCCGATGATGCGGTTTATGGCTTGCGTGTGCAGGGCAGCAATGGGGTCATCTACAATTGCCGCAATGACATTGCAGTAATCAACGGCGCGCCCTCGCGCGAATGCGTCCGTGCCCAAAGCCAGGCAGTCGCAGGGGCCGATCTGTTTTCATCAGGGACAGGTATTGGGGCAGGTGCCGTTTTGGCCGGAGGCGTAGTTTTAGTGGTAGCAATCGCCGCGGGATCTGATGGTGACAGTTCAGCGACCAGCACAACCAACTAGCTGCCCGTCACGAAACGACAAAGGCCGCCCCAATGGAGCGGCCTTTTAAATCGTTTATGACCAGCGTCTTACTCTTCGGGTTGCTCGCCTTCTTCTTCATCACCTTGATCAGCGATCCAAGCGACGCTCACCACAACTTCACCGCGCCCGGTGTCAAAGACTTTGACGCCACCGGCACTGCGTGAGCGGAATGAAATCCCTTCGATAGGCACCCGGATCGACTGCCCCTTAGACGTAGCGAGCATAATCTGATCGTCGAGCTCAACAGGGAACGAGGCAACAATATCGCCGCCGCGCATTGCCTTGTCCATCGCCGTAACACCAAGCCCGCCGCGACCGCGCACGGGATAGTCATGGCTCGAACTCAGCTTGCCAGACCCTTTAGCCGAAATCGTGAGGATCAGGTTCTCGGATGCAGACATCTCGGCGTAGCGTTCTTGAGAAATTGTGGCGTTGGCCACGACCTCATCGTCTTCACCAACCTCGGTATCATCTGCAAGACCAGCAACAGCCCTGCGCATTTTGAGGTAGGCAACGCGCTCTTCGGATGTTGCATCGAAATGGCGAATAATCGACATCGAGACAACGGCATCATCGCCACTCAGTCGAATGCCTCGAACGCCGACTGACGCGCGGCTGTTAAACACGCGCACATCCGTCGCTGGAAAGCGGATCGCCCGGCCTGAATTGGTGGTCAGCATCACATCGTCATCATTTGATGCAATCCGCGCATTGATTAGCGTGGTGCCCGCATGTTCGTCCTCAAACTTCATCGCGATCTTGCCATTGCGCATGACGTTGGTGAAATCTGACAGCTTGTTGCGCCGCACCGTACCTGCTGAGGTCGAGAACACGACCTGCAGATCGGCCCATTCAGATTCGTCGCGGTCCACAGGCATGATCGCCGCAATAGAGACGCCAACTGGGATCGGCAGAATATTAACGATAGCCTTGCCTTTGGACGTGCGCCCACCTTGAGGCAACCGCCAAGTCTTAAGCTTGTAAACCATGCCATCGGTTGTGAAAAACAGCAGCTGTGTATGGGTATTGGCCACGAAAAGGGTCGTGACAACATCCTCTTCTTTGGTCTGCATGCCAGACACACCTTTGCCGCCGCGGCGCTGACTGCGGAAGTCCACAAGCGGCGTCCGTTTGATGTAGCCGCCAGACGTTACCGTCACCACCATATCTTCGCGTGCGATCAGGTCTTCGTCTTCCATGTCGCCGGACCAATCGACAATCTCGGTGCGACGCGGCACTGCAAAGAGGTCTTTGACCTCCTGCAGCTCGTCCGAAATGATGCCCATGATCCGCTCACGTGAACCCAGAATTTCAAGGTATTCCTTGATCTTACCGGCCAACTCCTCCAGCTCATCGGTAACTTCTTTGACGCCGATCTGCGTCAGGCGCTGCAGACGCAGTTCCAGAATGGCTCGGGCTTGGGCCTCGGAAAGGTTATAGGTGCCATCGTCGTTGGCCGTGTGGGTCGGATCGTCGATCAACGCAATGTAGGGCAGGATTTCAGCCGCCGGCCAGCGCCGTGTCATTAGCTTTTCGCGCGCTTCACCAGCATCGGCCGAGGACCGTATGGTCGCAACGATTTCGTCGATATTAGTTACAGCCACAGCCAAACCACACAGAATATGGCTCCGCTCACGGGCTTTACGCAGCAAATACGCGGTGCGACGTGCGACAACATCTTCGCGGAAATCAATGAATGACGTAAGGAATCGGCGCAATGTCAGCTGCTCAGGACGTCCGCCATTTAGCGCAAGCATGTTGCAGCCAAAATAAGTCTGCATCGGTGTGAACCGGAAAAGCTGGTTCATCACGACTTCGGCTGTCGCGTCGCGCTTGAGCTCTACGACGACACGTACGCCATTGCGGTCAGATTCGTCTTGTACGTGGGCGATACCTTCGATCTTCTTCTCACGCACTTGTTCCGCGATTTTCTCGATCATCGCAGATTTGTTCACCTGATAAGGGATCTCGTCGATGACAATTGCGTAGCGATCCTTCCGGATTTCTTCGACCCGCGTTTTGGCACGCACAATCACGGAACCACGCCCTTCAAGATAGGCCTTGCGTGCGCCTGTACGGCCCAGCATCAAACCGCCCGTCGGGAAATCAGGACCTGGAATATAGTCAATCAGCTGTTCGGACGTCAAATCCGGCTCAACAATCAGCGCGAGCGTGGCATCAATGACTTCCCCAAGATTATGAGGTGGAATGTTGGTCGCCATGCCGACGGCGATACCGCCAGCACCATTGACCAACATATTCGGAAAACGCGCTGGCAAGACGGTTGGTTCACGGTCTTTACCGTCATAATTGTCTTGAAAATCAACGGTATCTTTGTCGATATCTTCCAACAAAAATTGCGCGGCTTTCTTCATCCGCACTTCGGTATAACGGTAGGCGGCAGCTTTATCGCCGTCCATTGATCCAAAATTACCCTGACCATCCAACAGCACCAAGCTCATCGAGAAGCTTTGCGCCATCCGCACCAAAGCGTCATAGATCGCGCTGTCGCCGTGCGGGTGATATTTACCCATCGCTTCGGCCACAGGCCGCGAGGATTTACGGTAGGGTTTATCATGCGTGTTGTTGGTTTCGTGCATCGCATAAAGGATGCGCCGGTGCACCGGCTTGAGGCCATCTCGAAGGTCAGGAATGGCGCGGGAGACGATCACGCTCATCGCATAGTCGAGGTAAGACGTCTTCATCTCTTCTTCGATGGTCACCGATGGGCCGTCATAAACGGGCCGCTCGGGGCGGTTTTCATCTTCGTTTTCAGGGGTTTCCGGCGTATCGTTCAAGTCGTTTCCCAGCCTGGCTGATGTTCTTCTATATCTTGTGATTTTCTATATCAGACAGTCCATATGCGGTGCAATGCCTGAGCGCAAATGCCACAAGCCCGACTCGCATGGTTTTGCCAAGCCGTTGTAATTAGTAGTAATTAAATTCTGGGGCGAAATGGTCGGATTAAGCCGAACAACTGGCCCCGCCAAGCACGCAGAACTTGGAACAATGCGGATGGTTGAGGGCGACATCCTTTTCGGCGTCTTCCAAACTTGTGCCCAACTCGAATTCTGGGGAATAGGGCAACAGCGTACAAGCCAGAACCGCAGGACTGTCAGCGCCTTTGCGCTTTACCACCATGCGGGAGCTTGCGCACATCACCGCATCGGGCGATTTGTCCAGAATGTTCCAGCAAGACGTTGTGATTTCGGGCACTTCTGCGATTTCGTCCATTTCTGGGAATAAGACGGTCATGCCAGGATCATTCGCGTCGACTTCAAAGCCATGCCTGGCATAAAGTGCGCCGTACCCTGCGCGGCTTTCTGCCTCAGAATGTGCAAAGATTGACCGGCCGGCCACCGCCATGCGCAATCCGTTGTCACGCAGCCATTCCATACCCTTAATCGTCTTGTCAAACGCACCAACACCGCGTTCGAGATCATGGAGTTCTGGATCAAAGTGATCGACAGAAATGCGCAACGTCATCTGGCCGGGGAAGGTGGCCTCGAGCCGTTTCAGTCCATCCTGCATAGATTTTCGCATCATCGGGCGCATTGCGTTTGTCAGGATCAGAACCTTGTACCCGCGCAAGAGCGCCGCCTCGGACATCTCAATCATCTGCGGATTCATGAAAGGTTCGCCGCCGGTAAAAGCAATTTCCGAAACGCCCCAATTACGTGCCTCAAGCTGATCAAGATAGCTGCGCACTTCGTCGGCCGTGATATAAACCAGCGCGTCATTGGTCGGGCTTGACGCAATATAACAGTTGGCGCATTCGATGTTGCACAATGTGCCGGTGTTGAACCAAAGCGTCTGCGGATTGGTCAATGCAACAGTAGCGCGGTCTTCGCCATTGGCGGTGACCTTTGGGTCATTAAACTTGCCCATATTTGCGCTTGGTAAATCTTTCATCGCCAGTCCTTTAGGTCGTGCTTGGTCAGCCTCAGTTCGGTGCTAAGATATGTAGGGAGTCATTAAAAGCCCAACCATCTTGGCGCACAGACTTGTGATATAAAGGATATCGTCTATGTTTGCGCTAACAATAGCCCGATGTGATATAAAGGGCTGAAACGGGGCGCTGATCTGCCCTCAAGGCTAAGGAAAGTTAACGATGGTTTCGCGCGTAATTCCGGTAGACCCTTTTGACCTCGTGATCTTTGGTGGCACAGGCGACCTAGCACAGCGCAAGATCCTGCCGGGTCTATTTCGGCGTTTTTGCGCGGGTCAAATGCCACACGAGGCCAAAATCATCGGGGCCGCGCGCAGCGACATAGATGCAGATGGCTACCGTGATTTGATCCGAGCAGCGATCGCCAAATTCGGCGGTGAACAGGCCTGTGGTGACGCGCAGCTCGACGCGTTTTTGGCGCGGTTGAACTATGTCACCATCGACGCAAAGGGCGAAAAGGGCTGGGCCGACCTGCAAAAGCTGATGGCAGGCAAGGGCCGCGTTGAGGCTTATTATTTCTCCGTGGCACCATCGCTGTTTGGCGATTTGGCTGAGCGTTTGCAGAAATGGGGTATGGCCGATTCCCAAGCGCGCATTGTGGTCGAAAAACCCTTTGGCCGCGATCTGGAGACAGCCCGCACGCTAAACAATACCCTCGCCGCGTTTTTTGAAGAACGCCAGATTTACCGGATTGATCACTATTTGGGCAAAGAGACCGTCCAAAACCTGATGGCCGTCCGCTTTGGCAACATGTTGTTTGAGCCGCTGTGGAACAGCCAATATGTCGACCATATCCAGATTACTGTGGCTGAAACTGTCGGAGTTGGGGGCAGGGGCGAATATTACGACAAATCCGGTGCCATGCGTGACATGGTGCAAAACCACCTGATGCAGCTTTTGTGTTTGATCGCGATGGAGCCGCCCGCGCGGTTTGATCCTGACGCTGTGCGAGATGAAAAACTCAAGGTCATTCGCGCGCTTGACCCGGTTGAAAATCATCACATCGCCCGCGGGCAATATCAGGCAGAGCCTTGCAACGAGGCCGAAAACCCCGGTTACCGCACGGCTGTGGGTGATCCGCGCTCGCGGACCGAGAGCTTTATCGCGATGAAAATCCACATCAGCAACTGGCGGTGGGCTGGCACGCCGTTCTATATCCGCACCGGCAAGCGGATGTCTTCTCGGGCCTCAGAGATCACAGTGGTGTTTAAAGACACACCTCATTCAATCTTTGGAGAAGAGGCGGGGCGCCACCGCAATGTGCTGTCGATCCGGCTGCAACCCAACGAGGGGATCACCTTGGGCGTGACGATCAAAGAGCCAGGCCCAGGTGGCATGCGCCTGATTGATGTGCCGCTTGATATGACATTTGCGGATGCACTGGGATCTGAGGCTGATGATCATGTAGATGCTTATGAGCGGCTGATTATGGACGTCATTCGTGGTAACCAAACTTTGTTTATGCGCGGCGACGAAGTTGAAGCCGCCTGGACATGGACCGACCCCATCATCAAGGGGTGGGAAGCGCGACATGACGTTCCAAAACCATATGATAGTGGGTCTGACGGCCCCACAGATTCCAGCGAAATGATGCGCCGTGATGGCCGAAGCTGGCGAAAGGGTTCCAATGAAGATGTTTGAATACGCAGACCGCGAAATGCTTGCCATTGAGGTGGCAAACAATCTTGCGGGTGAGTTGAAGCAGAGTTTGTTGGTGAATGAGTTTGCCTCTTTTGCTGTGCCGGGCGGGACCTCGCCGGGCCCGATTTTTGACGCGCTGTGCGCGGCTGATCTGGATTGGTCGCGGGTACATGTCATGCTCACGGATGAACGCTGGGTGGATGAAGATCATGCGCAATCCAATACGGCACTTTTGCGTAATCGCCTCCTGACCAACCGGGCGGCTGCCGCGAAGTTTATAGCGTTTTACCGCCCCGAACAGACGGCCACCGAAGCTGCGGCGGACCTGTCAGAACAGTTGAAATCCGAACTGCCAATTTCGGTACTTCTGCTTGGTATGGGGGCAGATATGCACACCGCATCGCTTTTTCCGGGGGCTCCAGAACTTGAGGCGGCCCTTGCCGCCAATGCGCCAGCACTTTGCGCCGTCCAACCGCCGGGCCATGAAATCAGCAGGCTCAGCTTGACCGGGCCAGCACTGTCTGGCGCGATGTCGACGCATATCGTCATATACGGCGATGAAAAACGTGAGGCCCTTAACCGCGCCAGCAGCCTGCCAGCGCTGCAGGCACCCGTCAGCACCGTACTTTCCACCGCACATATACACTGGGCCGCTTGATTATGGATATATGGACAAAACTTAAAAGCCGCCAAGACGCTATTAAAGACCGTCCGATCCTTGCCCTCTTTGAAGGCACTGACCGGGCGGAAAATTTCTCGGCGCAATTGGGTGATATGCTTTTTGACTACTCCAAAACCAACATAGATGCCGATACGCGGTCGGACCTGTTGCATTTGGCCGAAGACGCCGGCGTTGCGGAAAAGCGCGATGCGATGTTTGCCGGCGCACAGATCAACGCCACCGAAGGGCGCGCCGTGCTGCACACCGCTTTGCGCAACCTTGATGGGGATCCCGTGATGGTTGACGGCGTCGATGTGATGCCTGCGATCCTTGATACCCTTGGGCGAATGGGTAAATTCGCCAACCAGATCCGCGAAAGTGACATCACAGATGTCGTCAACATAGGGATTGGCGGTTCTGATCTGGGGCCTGCAATGGCAGTCCAAGCGCTTGGGCCATATCATGACGGCCCGCGCTGCCATTTTGTGTCCAATGTGGACGGCGCGCATATTGCTGACACGTTGCGCGAGTTGGACGCGAAAACGACGCTGGTGATTGTCGCCTCGAAGACCTTCACCACGATTGAGACCATGACCAACGCCCGAACTGCACGTGCATGGATGATCGACCACGGTGGCGATCCAAAAACTCAATTTGCGGCACTCAGCACTGCGGACGAAAAAACTGCCGACTTTGGCATTGATCCGGACCAGGTTTTTGGTTTTGAGGATTGGGTTGGTGGTCGCTATTCCGTCTGGGGTCCGATTGGCCTGTCAGTGATGCTGGCAATTGGGCCGCGGGGTTTCAACGCGTTCCTGCGCGGTGGGCAAGCGATGGATATCCATTTCCGCGCGGCCAAACCGATCGAAAACCTGCCCATGATGTTGGCGCTTGTCGGCATCTGGCACAATCAAATTTGCGGCTACACCAGCCGTGCGGTGTTGCCATATGACGAACGGCTGGGCCAACTGCCCAATTACCTTCAACAGCTTGAGATGGAATCAAACGGCAAGTCGGTTCAAATGGATGGGACCGATACGCCGCGAGATACCGGGCCGGTCGTGTGGGGCGCTGCAGGTACCAACGGACAGCACGCATTTTACCAACTGATCCATCAAGGGACCCGGGTGATCCCAGCCGAATTCCTGATTGCGGCTAATGGCCACGAGGCTGATCTCGCGCATCATCACAGCCTGCTGATTGCAAACTGCCTCGCGCAATCTGAAGCCCTAATGCAGGGCCGTCATCTGGATGAAGCACGCAGGATCATGGCCGCAAAAGGCCTAAGTGGAGACGAGCTCGAACGCCAAGCCCGCCACCGTGTTTTCCCCGGAAATAGGCCCTCGACGACGTTGGCCTATCCGTTGCTTGATCCGTTTACGCTTGGGCAGATCATTGCACTTTATGAGCACAGGGTTTTTGTCGAAGGCGTGATCTTGGGCATCAATTCCTATGATCAATGGGGCGTGGAGCTTGGCAAAGAATTGGCCACATCACTGCAACCCATTGTGGACGGTGATCAATCTGCGGACAGCAAAGACCCATCAACCGCGGCGCTGGTGTCTTTCATCCATAAGCACCGAGCCTGAGTTTTTCGGGCAATAATACCCTGCTCAAGTGCGTCTAGGGCAGGGGACGCGTCACATCAATTCAGGTGCGCGCCCCACGCGGCGTGCCACCGCAGCGACTGTCAGTCCCTGCACGATGATTGAGAAGATCACGATCACATAGGTGCATGTCAGGATCAGCGGCTTCCATTCACCTGCGGGTAGGGACAGGGCCAAAGCGACCGAAATCCCGCCCTTTAATCCTCCCCATGTCATGATCCGCGTCACGCCCTGATCAAAGTTCCGGAACGGGCGCAGCAATGAAATGGGCACGGCCACTGCGACGAACCGTGCAAACAGCGCCAGTATTATCGCAAACATGGCAGTCAAAAATGTGTCGCCGTCAAAAGCGATCGCAAAGACCTCAAAGCCGATCAACAGGAACAACACTGCATTGAGGATTTCATCAATCAGCATCCAAAAGGCATCGACATAATGCCTCGTCTCCTCTGACATGCCTTTGGCGGTTCCGACATCGCCAATCAGCAAGCCAGCACACACAGCCATAATCGGGGCAGAAACATGCAGATAAACCGCCAGTTCATAGCCGCCAAAGGCCAGTCCCAGTGTCAACAGAACCTCTAGCGCGTAGTCATCGATCCGGCGCATGACCCGAAAGACCAACCAGCCCAGCGTAATACCAAGTACAGCACCACCCAGCGCCTCTTGGACAAAAAGCTGCAGCGCGCCGACAAACGCATTTTCGCCAGCGCCGTGATGCGCGTCGCTGGGAAAGGCGAGGCCAACCAACACCAGAAACACCACGTACCCAACGCCGTCGTTAAACAGGCTTTCGCCCGCGATCTTAGTCTCAAGCGATTTGGGCAGATCAGCGTCGCGCAACACGCCCAAAACGGCAACCGGATCTGTTGGCGATATCAACGCGCCAAAGGTCAGCGCCACCAAAAGCGGCATGCCGGTCATATAGGAGAACCCGAACCCGACAACGGCCGTCGACAGCGCAATCCCGAGGGTTGCCATCAAGAAAACCGCGCCCCATTGCGCGCGCAAATCCGACAGTTTGACGTGCAACGCACCAGCAAAGAGCAGAAGGCCCAGCATGCCTTCCAGCAGTGCCTCCGAAAAATCGATGCGCTCTACGATACCAGTAACGGTGTCTGCGATGCCCAATGCCGGCAACACGAGGTCCAACCCCAGCAAGACAAAGGAGGCCAGCAGCGACACAATCAAAATTCCGATTGCTGACGGTAGTTTCAGGAAAAGATAGTTTACCGCACCAAAGACACCGGCCATGACGATCAGCAACGAGGTGATTTGCAAGATGTTCATGCGCCAAATGCCTTTGCGTCTGGGTTAAAGCTTGATGTCGTAGGTGACCCAAGGTGTGCGGGTGGCGGTCCGGTCATAAAGCCCGCGTGCGCGGTAGTTATCCTCGGCCGTGATCCAGCGCACGACGCCCCATCCTCTGGTTTGCGCGACCTCTGTCACCCCGTCGATCAATGCTTGTGCTGCACCGCTGCCACGCGCGGCGGGGTCCACAAAAAGATCATCCAGAAAGCAGTTTGTGATGGCCCGCAACGGGCTTGCGAACGGGCGGTAATGGGTCAAACCGATGAGCGTGCCGTCCATATCAGCGACCAGACCAGCGCTTTCGTGATCGTCACTCATCAGCCAGCTAAACACCGTATCGCGCATTTCAGGGGTCTGAGGCACACCGTAAAACTCGGCGTATCCAGTATAAAGTGTATCCCACGCGGCGCGGTCTTGGGCGGCAAGCGGGCGAATTGTGATATCTGTCATGGTCATCCCTCCGAGGTCGCGTGATCAATGTCCGTAAAACGTTGGCGCACGGCATCAGGGATCGCCATCCGTCCGCTGCCATCAGGCGTTAGCAGCACAACGATGCAATCGAATTGCGCGCGTTTGGTTCCACCTGACCACAGTTGTTGGTTCAGCGAAAATGAGGTGTTGCGAAACGCGCTACAGCCGCAGGTCACGACATAGTTTTCATCCATGCGCATTTCTTGGATGTAATGGATGCTGCCTGATCGAATTACGATGCGTGGATCGTTGGTTCGGTCATAGCCAGAAATCCCGATCTCCTGCACATAACGGACCCGAAGGCGCTCGAACCACTCCATATAAACGGCGTTGTTGACGTGGTTCAACGCGTCCAATTCAGAGAAACGGACCTGATCGGCCATGGCCAATGGCTGCGGCGGTGAGATGCCCAAACGGTGTTGTTCATCTGTGCTAAGCGGGGTGTGATAGGCAAGCGTCATGGACCAATCAGTATGCCGCCTCAGCAAAGCTTGCAACCGCCCGTCTGGTTGACTCAACGTGCCGTGTGCCTGTCTAATGCTTAGCCGCAGAACGGGACGCTATTTGCCTAAGAAACCTAGAGTTTGGGAGACGTTGCTTCACTTGCCTCGACGGGAAGGAATGGAAAGCAAGGCGACCGATAGCTTCCTGCTTTCCAGTTAGCTTATGATCCTGCGTCGAAAATAAGCCGCATGGTGACCGGGCTCACGCGGGTGATGCTGTCGAGGCTGGCTAGCTCTTGAAGTTTACTAATCCCGTCATCCAAACCCGCGTCTTCTGTGCTGAGCATCAGCATGCCGTCGGTAGTCACCAGAACCTTGTCTTCGGACAGGCGCATGACAAAAAACACTGCATCAAGTTCAGTTTCCGTCCCCAATAGTGTCAGCGTCCCGGTCGTTTCAACGGTCGTAGTTTCAGCGACACCAAGTGCCATCAATGCCACCATATCAAGTTGCGCTGTAATCGTGGCGGACGGGGCATTGTCGAACACAAATTCCATCAACCGTTCATTTCGGATGTCGATATTTGTTTGAACAGACCCGAGCCCAAGTTCAATCGTCGCCAAACCTTCGGCTGAAACTGTTCCCGACACCTTGCCAAAGCTGTGGCTTTCACCCGCGTAATCGTTCTTGATCGATCCGAATGAGACATTTGACACCGCAGGGTCAAGGGTCCAGTTTGCCGCGTGGCCATCCGCATAGGCCGTGCTGGACAAGACAGACAGGGCCGTCGCGGCCAAAATGGTTTTGAGTTTGCGCATCAAATTTTCCTCCAATAGGTTTGGTCATTGCCCCGGTTCAATCCGGCGGCTGATGAGGTAACACCCGTGGGGGCCAGATTATTCGGTGGATCAGCAAAAAATCTCAGCACAGCGCTGTTGAAGACGGGCTGCCACAGATATATCGGCGGCTTTGGCGGTTTTGCATGGTGCTGACCAAAGACAGAACTGCCGCCGATGATTTGGCTCAGGCGGCATGTGAACGAGCATTGGTAAACGCCGCAAAATTTTCGCCGGGGACTGATCTGGACAGGTGGGTTTTTACAATCGCGCGCCGCCTTTGGCTCAATGAAATTCGGTCCCGCAAAGTTCGACGGGGTGAAGGCCTTGTGGCTGTGGAGGACGTCGACATTGCGGACGAAAAACCTGCGATTGAAGTGAATATTTTGGCGCGTGAGGTGTTAGATATTGTGCAGGCCCTTCCTGAAGCGCAAAGGCTGTCGGTATTGCTGGTCTATGTCGAAGGCTATACCTACAGCGAGGCTGCAACGCTTTTGGATGTGCCAATCGGCACAATAATGAGCCGACTTTCGACCGTGCGAAAGTTGATTTCGACCTATGTGGATGACCCGAGGAACCTGAAATGACTGGCAATCCAAAAGCCGTTTCTGACAGTGAGCTTCGCGCCTATTTAGATGGTGCGGCGGATCTTGAAGTGACCCAAAAAGTCGATACTGCACTTGGGCAAGATCAAACTGTCCAAGCGCGGCTCCATGCGCTTGATGAAACAGTGCCGCTCTTGAAGAAAGGGTTTGATCTCGATGAACTGGACGCGCCCGAGATGCCTACTTATTTGCGGACGCCCACGGCGCATGTCAGATCGCGCGCGATGCTTCCGCTGGCGATTGCCGCCTCATTTGTCTTGGGCGTGGGGGTCACTAGTTTGCTGCAGCCAAAGTCGGATTGGGTCGACAGCGTCGCCTCCTATCAAGCGCTCTATGTGACCCAAACGCTCGCAGGCAATGCGCAAGCGGTTCCGGTAACCGACGGCGTGCTCGCGAATGCCAAGGCGGCGCTGGACGTGGACCTTGGGGCTGCAACAAAGATTGATGGACTTTTGTTCAAGCGCGCACAGATGTTAGCAATCAAAGGTAAGCCATTGATCCAGATGGCATACCTTGATGAAAACGGCACGCCATTTGTGTTTTGTGTCACCCGAGTGGACGGTGCAAACAAACCTCCGCAAACATCGATCAACCATGAGCTTGCCGCGACAAGCTGGGTTCAGGACGGGATTGGTTACGTCTTGATCGGTGGGGAGAATAAGGCACAGGTGTCGGACCTGGCTAAGGTTCTCACGCTTTCCCTTTGACCATTTGCGGTTGGGTCTTCCAATCTGGCTGGTGGCCTTTATCTCAGTCTCTGAGTTAGTTGGTTTTTATGGACTAAAAATTCGGCGCTTGCCTTATCTGATTAAAACAGTCAGGTATGGACCTATAGAACGCCTCAATCCAGCCAGCCAAGCCGCCAGATAGGTCATCGTTCTCCCTTATACCGGAGCGAGCACATGATCCCAACCGACCACAATACACGCTGCCACCGTGTGCCCAGTCCCAAAGAAACACTGTGCAAAAGCGCCGGTTTTGATAACCATGAGCACATACTTCTGACAGCAGCACGGCTCTACTTCCAAAGTTTCGCAGAACCGCATTCTCAAAGCTGGATGCAGGCGTTGTCCTTGACGCAGGTTCATTTTGGCCAGTTCGATGGGCCCATTATTGCCATTCGGCTGCTGACTGCGTTGCAGGCGATGCGCTGTACGCGCCGTTCCATATTTGGCTTCAATGCACCGCAATGCGCAACTTGTTCCAAAGTCTTAACCGAACATGAACGGCGGTTTATGACAGCGATTCAATCAGTTCGGCGCGGTCAGAACAGCGTCGCTCA
This sequence comes from Sulfitobacter sp. SK012, assembly GCF_003352085.1. NCBI lineage: Bacteria > Pseudomonadati > Pseudomonadota > Alphaproteobacteria > Rhodobacterales > Roseobacteraceae > Sulfitobacter > Sulfitobacter sp. SK012. Next base: position 2,526,216 of record NZ_CP025804.1, on the reverse strand, counting down.
GCTTGAGATCATGCTTTTGTGCGAGGGCAATGAAACCGAACATGTGCTTGCGGCATTTATCGATCTGTCCTGTGTGCTGGCATGTGCAATTCCCGTGGCTGTTCACGACACCTCGAGACATGCACAGACTGGCTTGTCGCAATCCCCAAGCTGAACGGGGCTGCATACCAAAGTGATACGTTGATGGGCGAAGTTCAAACTAAAGGCTTATCACCAAGAAGAAAAATCCGAAAAATCTAAATACCAGACATCCCGCCTTGGCGGCATTCTTGCTGAGCATCTAACAGATGTACGGCAATACTTTTTTCAATCAAAGAAAAGCTGCATAGGGCGGATATCCACACAAAAGCAAGGTCAACTCTGCTTTTGCAACGGCTGACGTGTAGCCGCAGGTGAGAAAATTCAGATGCACGCAAGCCTTTGTAATTCCACAATTCGGTCATCATTTTGAAGCCAACCGTTGATAGCAACGCGTGAGCAGATTGACACCGATTAGGACGCCAACACGTGGCGCTGAAAATTCCTAACCAAAGAACAACGGCGATTAATGTCCTCGAAGGCTTGTTGCATTGGGCCTATGCCATAGCCAACGCGCGATGTTGGCGTCTAAACAAACTTGAAGATACCAATGTAGAATTGGTCGCCAGTGGGAGAAAAGATAGTGAATTCCGATTTGGTCTTATTTGGTGTGAGATCACCCCTTGTCGTAGATTACGAAATTTCCGCTGAAAGATGCGCCAGTAGGATCGCGTACGGCGTTTCTGTGTCTGGCCATCCCCGTATTCTGGGAGATATGCCACTTGTGGATCTGAAGGATATAGCGGGTGCCATGCGCCTTCCGGCTTTGACTTGTGCTTTTTCTCCGAAACGGAGGCAAGAACTCGCGCTGATAGCAGGTGAAGAGGATTTCGAACTAGCGGACGCTTTGATCGATCCAACTGTAATACGCCCCCCTCGATTACGGGTCGGACTCGGCAGTTTTATCAATGCAGGCGTGGTTATCGGGGGCGGTTGCGCCTTTGGTGAGGGCGTGTTGATAAATCGAAGCGCTTCTATCGGTCATCACACGGTGTTGGGTGATTACGTCAGTATCGGCCCCGGCGCTGTTTTGTCGGGCAATGTCCGCATCGGACAAGGCAGTGTGATTGGTGCCGGTGCGGTCATCCAATCCGGGATCAGGATCGGGGAAGGGGCCCTAATCTCTGCGGGCAGCCTTGTGCGCAAGCATGTAGAGGACGGCGCGTTGGTCGCGGGTAATCCAGCAAAAGTACTGCCGTTCCGGGCGCGCCAATCGTCACTCGACCTAACTGGGGGGGAATAATCATGCCCTTACCTAAAAAGTTTTGGCACTCTTTCGAGCAGGGTGGTCGAAAGGATTTCCTCGTTCTCCCAGATGTCACGTTGAGCTATGATGCCGCAGAGCAGGGCATACGCGAATGGATCGCGGCGTTTGATGCAGCAGGGCTTGTTCCGGGGGACCGATTTGTCTTGCGCACCAACAGCGATGCCATAGCATCAGTGGCTTTCCTCGCGGGCTTGGTCGACGGCATTGTGCCGGTCTTGCTTGAAGGAAGTTGTCCCGACCCGCGCCTTTTGTCGATCATTTCGACAGTAGAGCCGCGCTTGGTGGTTTCAGATGATGCGCTTCCGGATATCTCTGCCGAAACCGTGGCACGTATATTTAAATCACCCGAACAGCGAGGCGGACTTCGTGGGTTCCTAGGACAAAAAAAGTCGCTCAGCTTGGGTTTGGGCGATCACGCTGCGACGCGTTTGCCACGGTTGCCGGTCGATGATGGGCTGGCTTATTTGTTATTCACGTCCGGTACGACAAGCGCGCCTTGCGGGGTTGAGGTCAATCGATCGAACTTGGCTGCGAATCTTGACACACTAACGCGGCTTGGTGACATCTCTGCCGCATCGAGAATATTCAACGACATGATTTTGGCCCATACGGATGGCTTGGTTCAGGGCCCGCTTTTGGCGGCGTGGAACGGGGCGGCGGTGCTGCGTGCGGGCGGGTTTGATGTGCAACGAATGGAGGAATGGTTAAGCGCCATTCGCCAAACGCGTGCCACACATGTTCTGACCGTCCCAACTGTTTGGGCTATGATCGATAGATATGCCGCGCATGATGACTATTTCGACGCCCCCGAATGCACCATGTTAGTAACAGTTGCCGCAAAGATGTCGGATGATCTGTGGCAGCAGATTGAGACACGCTTTGGGCGACGGCTTATCAATCATTATGGTTTAACGGAAACGGTGGCGAGTGCCCTCTATTCAGGCGATCATCCCGAAATGGGTGAAATCCGTACGATCGGTCGCCCGATCGATTGTGAGGCGCGTATTGCTGATGGCCTTCCCGAAGGCGAATTGGAGCTAAGAGGCGACAATATCATTTCCGGTTATTGGCGGAATCCAGAACGAACACAGGCAAGCTTTACCAAGGATGGCTGGTTTCGGACTGGCGACCTTGCCCGCGTGCGATCAAGCGGCAGTTACGAGATATTGGGACGGTTAAAAACGGTCATCATGTCTGGCGGGGTTTTGATCAGGCCCGATGAAATCGACGAAGCCATGATGCGCCAAACCGCAGTCATAGAAAGCGCGACAGTCGGTGTGCCTGACGAAATGTTTGGCGAAATTGGCATGACCGCTGTGGTGCTAAGCGAACCCGTAGGCGAAATGGTATTAACCGAGCATCTGCGTGCCTTGATCGAGCCACGCAAAGTCCCCAAACGTATTATCGCGGTTGACCAGATACCACGCGGCCTGTCTGGAAAATTCCAATTGAATGCCCTCACAGAGCTCTTGATCGACGCAAGCCAAGCACTTGCAGAAACCAAAGGTGGCGACGATTTGTTAGCGACAGTTCTGGCGATTGCATCAAAGGTCTTTCGCACACCAGCCGAACAGCTTTCGTCAAGGACAACACCCGATGATGTCGAAGGGTGGGATAGCTTTACTCAATTGAACCTTGTGCTTTCAATAGAGGAACATTTCGACCTAAGAATTCCAGCCGCACGTGTCAGTGCTCTGCAGCGGTTGGGCGATTTCGCCGACGTTCTGAAAGACCTGAAATGAAGATCAACACACGCAACATGGTCCTGGCTTGGCTCTGCGCGCTTTGTGCGGCTTTGGTGGGGGCCACTGCAGTACTTCAGGCAGGACAACGACAGCTTGAAACGAGATTAGCTCCGTATGACACTGTTTTTCTTGGCACATCGTTGATGCGCTATGCGCTTCCAGTTCAGGGCGACGGCAGATCTATCCAAGCAGTTGACGCAAACAGTGCGCTACGGATTGGGCTGTCGCGCGGATCGGAAGCCGACCTCCTTGATCTAACGCAAGCGGCCGTGAACGCCCGAGTGGCGACGACTTTCATTGAAATCAACCCAATCGTGTCGCGATTTTCCGACCGACATCGGCCGTGCAGCCTCTGGAATGGACTGAACCATCGACGTGGAGCACTAAGACAGGCAGCCAACGCAGTGCTGAGAGGCGGTGACATCATCGTTGGCAACGAGCCGGCCAAAAACGACCGGTTGCCATCTGTTGACCTCGAAAGGCTGGCGGAGCTCTATCCGCTTCAATTCGACGTGCCTTGCCATCCCGGAAAATGGCAACAGATCCCAAAGTCATCAGGTTCTTCAAAGATTGTTCTCGTAGCCATGCCGCGCAGTGAAATTGCAAAAACCCGCATTGGCCCAGAAGGAATGATTGAGTTCGATCGCGCGGCAATACGCTTTGCTTCCCAACTGAACCTTCCTCTCTTCATGCCGGACTCTGATGTAACATGGTCCGAGGACCACTTTCTGGATCAGGCGCATATGAGTCAGCTAGGCTCTGAGCGCTTTCTGCAAGAACTTGGCCAGTGGTGGGACGCGCAGAAATGATGACGTTGGATCTTTTCACGGTCTTCCTTTTGGCATTCGCTTGCGTTCCGTTGTCTTGGGCGGTTCCAAAGGAATACGTGTTCGATGTTGTCGCCATTTGGACGGTGCTTTGCCTTTTTGCGTTGTCGCCTGCGACCGCTGTTTGGCTGATATTGATCGCCATTTCTCTGCCTTATGTTCTTTCAAGCGGAGCCAAGGCAAAAGGATTGGTCGCCGCGGCCACAATCACCGCGCTTGTATTGGGCCTCATATGGTCACGGTTTGCGCCGGGATGGGCGTGGATAGGTGGTGCATTTTTTACGTTGCGTGCGATCCATCTGGTCGTCGAATGGTGGATGGGCCGTCATCCCGCGCCAAAACTCCGTGAAAGCCTGCACTATTTCTTGTTTCTCCCGGTGCTTGCCGCGGGCCCCATCAATCGTCTTCCGCATTTCCAACATCAACTACGCCGCCGCCGATGGGATCCCGATAAGTTCATGACCGGTGCCGAGCGGGTTCTGTTGGGTCTCGTCTTTCTTTACATCATTGCAAGCCGGGTCGGCACAAGGTTGGACCCTGAGGTGGCGCAAATGGTTGCGGGTCTTGGTCCGTTTTGGCGTATTTGGTCGGCGTCGGCGGTATCGTGGGTTGAACTCTTTTTTGTCTTTGCCGGGGCGACCCATCTGGCTCTTGGCATTGCCTTGATGATGGGCCTGAAGCTCGAAGAGAACTTTGACCGTCCTTGGGCCGCACGCAATTTGATAGAATTCTGGACCCGCTGGCACATGTCACTCACGCGTTGGGTGCAAGACTACGTTTTTCGCCCCCTAACGGCACTCACACAGCAGCCAATCTTTGCGCTTGTCGCAGCGATGCTCGTGATTGGGCTGTGGCATGAATTCTCGGCTTACTACGTTATGTGGTCATTCTGGCAAGCACTGGGGATTGTCGTGTCCCGGCTCCTTGTCCAGCGCGAGATCGGAGCAAAGGTACCAACTCGCCTGATGACAGTCCTTGGCCCACTTGGCGTTCTGGCATGGTTGTCCGCTGCAAGGCCCGTGATCGGCCTATTGTTGGGAGATATTTCATGACACCGCTCACACGTTTTTTCAGCGACCATCTACCGGCTCGACTGGTTTGGCCCGCAGTTACAATGACATATGCGGCCGCGTTGTTGCTTCTTGTGCTCTTCGGCCAACCGATTGGAAACGAAATTATTTATATTGATCTGGAAACTGCAAAATGACCTTAACTTCTTCGTCTGAAAAACCGCTCCGCATCCTAACTATCGGGGCCAGTTATGGTTTGTTACCTGCCGCCAAAGTCGCAGCTGCGGGTCACGCAGTCACTGTTCTTGGGCGCGCTGAAGAAGTTTCTGCCATGAGGCAAGAGGGCGTTGAGATCGCGTTCTCTGATCAACACGTTCTGCGCTCCCCTATGGGCGATGACGGATTGTCACTGGCCACGCCAGACGGTGTAGATCCCTCCGACTTTGATTTGGTTCTGCTGGCCGTGCAGGAACCCCAGGTACGCTCCCCCGAGATCTCAAATTTGTTGCAGCGGATTGGAGACAAGGTACCAGTTGCGTCGATTATGAACATGCCGCCACCGCCCTTTCTGGATCGGATACGTTTTCTGCCCAAGAACATCGGGAAGGACGCATATGAACATCCCAGCATTTGGGAGCCGCTGCCGGCTGAGCGCATGACACTAGCAAGTCCTGACCCGCAGGCCTTTAGGCCGGATGCGGAACGGCCAGGTCATCTGCAAGTCACACTCGCTTCGAACTTCAAGTTCGCACCCTTTGCTCGAGAGGAAGATCAGGCGATCCTGGCGCGCGTCACCCGCGATGCAACCCGCGCCATGCAATCATGGGGGCGTCCACCGGTTCACCTGTTGGCCCGTGGGTCTGTCTTTGCTCCATTGTCGAAATGGCCGATGTTGGTGACTGGGAACTGCCGCTGCCTACGCGACGATGGCGGACCCGTTTCCATTCGAGAGGCCGTAAATGAAAATCTGAGTGAGAGCCGGTTGCTTTATGAGGCTGTGAACACATGTCTGGAGGCGCTTGGCGCTCCAAATTCATCCCTCGTCCCGTTCAACTCGTATTTGCAGGCTGCAGGGCAGCTTTCGCGGCCGTCTTCACTTGCGCGCGGTTTGGCAGCCGGAGCCACAGCTGTAGAGCGCATAGATGTCATCGTTCTCAATTTGATGCGTGAGGCAAAAAGTTCTCCGGCGGCGATAAACATCATGACGGGGATAAACGCGCGCATTACTGCGGCGCTTGCTGAAAACCACGTAAAAAGTCGAGTATCCTGAACCAGTCGGTCTGACCGCTCTGGCGCATGCAAACCATATTATTGGTATTTACCAGTCGCCGAGCGGGGCAATGAAGAGCGAAATTCGAAACTGCGACGGCGTATGTTGGCCGGCAAATTAGTGTGTCAGCGGCTCCCACAAATCCAGAATCCCATGTTTGACAGCGATCGGGCAGGGATGCCTCTTGCTATCCTTTGACCGCCCCAATGGGCGACATGAATCGAGCATGTTGAGCCCTTGGGCTCCGTCCACTAAAGAGTGCCTTGTTTCCTGCCTTGCAAGCCAACTCCAGCTTTGAATGGGGCAGGCACAGAACCACAACAGAAAACCAAATTGGGCTTGGGCTTAGATGCAGCCAGCATGTTTGAGACAGTGTGCTCAGAATTGGGACCCAGGTCCGTTCCCCTAAATAGCCGAGTATTCATCAGCGCATCGCGGGCTGCATAGGTGAATTCACATCCAAGTCCTTCACGCTACTCAAATGCTTCGGCGCCGCGTAGCGCTCATTGAAAGGTTAAAATCCCATGTGCTCCGAGGGAATCATGGAAGAGAGGCGCGAGATTCGAAAATGCGTCAACGATTCTGGCCCAGATTCGCGATTTTCATATTTGGGGAAATGTGCCGCCACAACCACCATCTCTACAACCTAAGGTTTATTAGTTTGCAGCAGTGGCAGCGTCGATGAATCGCCGACAGATTGTGGCGCTAATATGTCCAAAACTTGACGGTCTTGTGCTGTGTTGACGTAGGGTAAACAGTACCAGAGATGAACTGAGATCGTATATTTTTTTGATGCTAAACAAATCATACGTACATGGTAAGTTTTCGTGTTCAACAAATAAAAGTTCAACCAGTTGGCGACCTGAATTGCGCAATGCATAATGATTTCACCGCACATTCGGGGTTACCTGACATGTGCATGAGATCACTCTCGACTGTTCTTCGTCCCTTCAGTCGGGAGGTTTACTAAAGTTAACCAGTTCGGGTCGCGTAGCATTTTCTGCGCGGCCCATTTTTACCAAATCGGTGGTATTAGTTCCTTGAAAGTAACTAGCATGAAGCACGATTTCGTTCTCCATAGAAAAGGCGATCCAAGTTCTATCGTGCTGACACCAATGCACAGCAGCGATCTTGAAGAGCGGAAAACCAAACTAAATGCGATCATTTTGCTCGTTGGCATCTGGTTCGTTGTTGGACTGATAATACGAATATCAGCTGGTTAATTGCGTAGGCTTGCATCTAGCCGCGCCAATTCCTTTACGAAAACCCAAATCAAAATAAATTACTTTGCCTGATAATAAATTACTTTGCCTGATGCAGTCACAAAACAGCGCGGCTCTTCTGGCCATGCCTCAAAGGTGTTTTTGAGAGACCAGTTCCAGTGAACAATATCGACAATCCGTGAGGGCGCTGCCCTCGTTTGAATCCGCAGGCGTTTCAGCGAACAAGGCCACCCAGCCAGTCTGATTTTGCACCCAAGGAAGATTGCTGGCATTTTGTTAACAATTGATCATCGGCTTTTGTGCTGAGTATGATAACACTCAAAGCTCGGCAGAACTTGGGATTCGCCCCGTAACAGCATGTTATCAATCACAACACGGCTAGCGGGGCGCGTGCGGCCGTTTGCTTATCCGAAGTGATGCAGGGTCTGCATGATTTAGTGCGGCTTCATTGAGAACAAAAATTAGAAGGAATTGAATTTATGGCTGTTGGATTGGTTCTTGGAGGCGGCGCGCCTAACCTGCCGCTGATGTCAGGTGCGCTGTTAGCGCTGGACGAAGCTGGCGTTGAGTTTGATGTGATTTCGACGACTGGCGCGGGAATGCTCATTGGCTTGATGTACGCGGCGCCCAAACACGGCACCCGTGAAGAGACGCTAAAAGCCACTCGAGAAATGGGTGTGCATGACGCGATCTATGATAAGTTTCCGGTAAATTATAAGATTTTTCACAAATCAGGCCCGATGGCTGAGGCCTATACGAAATTCCATCAGACATGGTTGTCACAGATGCCGCGCGAGAACGAAGCGCAGCGCTTTATGTCAGACATTACGCAGTTCTGGATGGCCGCTCTGTGCCCCAGTGACATGTCACAAAAACAAACAGGCCTGTGTCAGCCGCCCCCGTGGATCGATCTGGTTGTCGACTTTGACAAGCTCAAGGGTTTTGAAGGCGAATTCTTGATGTCTGCCTATTGCATTGAGGACGCGGAAGAAGTTGCCTTCTCCAAAGAAGAGATCACCTCGGATCATTTCAAAGCGGCCCTGGCGATGCCGCTGATTTATTCACCCTATAAGATGGACGGCAAAACCTATCTGGAAGGGTCTGCGTTTGATACTTTGGCCTTTGATCCTGGCCACGTAATGAGCCGCAACCTGGTTGATACGGTCATTTACTTTGACATTCTGGGCCAGCGCAAACTGATCCAGGAACCGACATCTGTCTATGATGCGTGGGTGCATTCGATCATCAACCCATTGACGCGTATCGCTGAAATGGACTCCGCGAATTATGAACGTACCGAAAAGGAAGTTGATGGCATCAAAGTCCTGCGTATGCCGTTCAGCGAGCATATTACCGAAGAGCAATGGCCTAAGGTACTTGATTGGTCCTACTCAAATATGTCGACCCTTTTTGACATCGGGTACGAGACCGGCAAGAAATTTGCAGAGGACCACGCAGAAAGGCTTGAAGAAAGCCACAAGAACCGCGCCAAGGAGTTTGTTGATACGTTCAAGAAAATGGGCGTCTACGAAAAGTTCATGGATATCGTCAACGGTCCAACAGCCTTGGACACAGGTTGGTCGGATAAGTTCGACTTTGAAAAGGCTTTCAAGGATCTGACTCCAAAGGAAAACATGAAGCTGTTCACGGCATTTGTCATGGCTGGAAAGATGTTTGAAGAGCCCGAAAACCCGGATGGAAAATGGGCAAAACCGAAGCAATCAAAAAAGTGAAGGATGCATAATTTGCACCTGCGTCACGTTCTGGGCACCGCGCAATTTGTGCGGTGCCGTCTCGATATTTCTACTGTCCGGGGACAATTGCGTCAGAGGTTGTTCCTGTTAAAATTCACCTAAAGATACGCCCGTCAATATCGAGGACACAAAAATGGATTGCCTGAACTGCCGCGCGGTCAATCGCGACGATCGACGCTTCTGTCGAAGCTGCGGAACTGCTTTGTCGATCGTTTGCACCGGTTGCGGATTTACAAACGAAGCAGATGATACTTTTTGTGGCGGCTGTGGGCAGTCAGTCTCTGCGGGCGCGGCTCCAGCACCGGAGGCACCTCCGGCGCAGGCGCGGGATCTGCCTGCTCAGTTGCCGCAAGGGGCATTTCTAGGAGACCGCAGACAGCTTACAGTTATGTTTTGCGATCTAGTAGGCTCGACGTCCATTTCCGAACAGGTTGACCCCGAAGAGATGGCGCGTTTACTCACGGAATACCGCGACGCCTGTTCCGAAGTGGTCGAGCGTTTCGGCGGGTTCATCGGCAACTTCATGGGCGACGGTCTGCTGATCTACTTTGGCTATCCTCTGGCCAATGAAGATGACCCGCAGCGCGCAATTCGGGCCAGCCTCAGCATCATCGCTGCCGTCGAGGCATTGAACAATGAACGCTCAGCACCTGTTGCTTGGCTGACCGTCCGGATTGGCATCAACACTGGGTTGGTGGTGACCGCAGATATCGGATCAGGCGAGCAACGAGAGAAAATGGCGATTGTTGGAGATACGCCCAACATCGCGGCTCGACTTCAGAGTCTGGCCGAACCCGGCACGGTTTTGATTGGCAACAAGACTCACCGTTTGGTTGAAGGCCTTTTTGTCTGTGATCCACTGGGACCAAGGGAACTCAAAGGGTTTTCCGTCCCCATGGACGTCTACCGTGTGCTCCAAAGTACCGACGCAAGAAGCCGCTTTGAGGTAACGCTGCAGCGCGGTTTGACACCGATCGCTGGCCGAACCGAAGAGATCGGCCTGTTGGTGAGTCGCTGGCAACAAGCTAAGGCCAAAGAGGGTCAGTTGGTGCTTATCTCGGGCGAACCCGGCGTAGGCAAATCCCGTGTTGTAGAGGCCCTTCAATCGTTTGTCGCCGAAGACGGTGGCCCGATGGTCAATCTTGTCTGCTCTAGTTACCGCAAAGACACGCCGTTTTATCCAGTCATCGATTTTCTGGAAAGAGCGCTCGGGGCCCAGATCAGCAGCAAGCCTGAGAAGGTACTCGATAATCTAGATGTGTTTCTTTCTGATCTGGGCTTAGGGACCGATTCAAACGCGTCTCTCATTGCCTCTATGCTGAGCCTGCCCACAGCAGGGCGGTATCAGACTGTGTCGATGACACTGGAAGATCAAAAGAAAAGCATCCTGAAAACTCTGGTCACAATCGCCAAAGCGCTTTCCGCGCAGGCACCGCTTTTGATCGTGGTGGAAGACCTGCAATGGGCGGACCATTCCACGCGGGAATTCCTTGATCTGTTGGTTGATGAGGTCAGGACCCGGCCCGTTCTTCTTGTTTCTGCGTTCCGCGCTGATTTTGAACCGCCTTGGTCACGCGATCCCAATGTGACAATTCTCAGGCTCAGACGCCTGAGCCGCCCCGAAAGCATTGACCTCATTGATGGCGTGACCCGAGGCCGTGCGCTTCCTGCTGAGGTCCGTGACCACATTCTGGATAAAACGGACGGTATCCCGCTCTTTATTGAGGAACTGACCAAACTGGTTCTTGAAATGGACCTATTGGAGTTGCGTGATGACAAGTATGTATTGACCGGACCACTCCGCGCCACGGCCATTCCCGACTCCTTGCAGGATTCCTTGACGGCGCGCCTGGATCATCTCGCGGCATCAAAAGAGGTCGCTCAACTGGCGTCGGTTGTCGGTAGAACCTTCGGCCATACGCTGCTTCTGGCCGTGTCTCAGATGAGTGAGAAAGTGCTCGATGTAGCGCTGACACGCTTGGTTGTCGCCGAGTTGCTTTACCGCCGGGGCCTGGCGCCTGATGTGGTGTATGAATTCAAGCACGCGCTGGTACGTGATGCCGCATATCAAGGACTGTTGCGGAGTAAGCGCCTGCAATTGCACGAAGAAATCGCAGGGATCGTCGAAGACAAGTTCCCACAAATGGCTGAGCGGAGCCCGGAATTGCTGGCCTATCATTACCGTGAAGCTGGCGATGTTGAAAAGGCCATTCCCTATTTCTTCAAAGCGGGGGATGAGGCCGCTGGCCGGTATGCCTCCGCTGAGGCGTCAGCGCATTACCAATCTGCGCGCGACATGGCAAAAGCGATGGGCGACCCTGAGAAATCTGCACGCTGCCAGATCAAGGCCATTCTGAAACTCGCCAACGTCGCCTTCACCCGTGATCAACTAGAGAACAACCTAGGCAATCTGGATCAAGCGAATGAGCTGGCAGAAAAGATTGGGCACCGGGTTCGCCTGTGCCAAATCCGCTATTGGATTGGCCGGACATACTATGTGATGGGACGCTTCAAGCTGGCCACGGATTATGCGCGCATGGCGCTCGATATTGCGGATACGCTAGGGGGCGATGACAGGATAAAGACAGGCCCGGTCAATTTGCTGGCGCGTGTGCATTGCCTGTTGGGTGAACCGGTTGATGCGATTAGCTACGCAACACGCAGCGTCAAGCAGATGCACGAGGCGGGCGACAGCTTGGAAGAAGCGGCCGTATCTGGCGTGCTGGCCTTTGCCCACGCGCAACACGGCGAACACGCCGAGGCACTGGCGGCTGCAAACCACGGTGTGGAGCTGGCCGAGCAAGTCGGCCATTTGCCGACAACAGCGGCCTGTTTCATGTTCCGCGGTGTGGTCAATGGATGGTTTGGCAAATTGGCGGATGCTGACCTTGATTTTGAACAGGGGCTTTATGTTTGCGAAAAATCTGGCGATGTTTTCCGCAAGTACTTGACCTTGGGGTGGCAAGGCGAAGCGCGTCTGATCGCCGGAGACATCCAAGCCGCACGCAACAGTCTTGAGCAATGTCTGACCCTTGGAAATGGGTTGGGAACGGTGTTTCACCGCGGTGCTTTTGAGGCGTTCCTTGCAAAGGCGATGCTGGAACAAGGCGATGTGGACGCAGCCTTAACAACAAGCGAAGCAGCGGTTGCGACCGCGACCCAATCTAGTGAAACATGGCCGCTCTCGATTGCGTTGCGGATAGAAGCCGAAATTCAGTTAGGGCTCGCGAAACCCGACCTGAAACGCGCGCAACAATCGATCGAAACCGCGATCAAAATTCAACAAAAACGCCAATGTGGATGTGATCTGGCCTGGTCGCATCTGATACAGGGTCACGTTTTGGCAGCCGAAGGCGAGCTTGAAGCCGCAGATGCGCTGTATGCAAAGACGGTTCTTAGGTTCAACGGTTTTGGGATCGAGCGCGGTGCCAAACTGGCCGAGGAAGCGCGTGCATCGCTGGGGCTTCATAAATAAAGTTGATGGTGCGAGCGCATGACGCTTTGTTCTGGCATTCGCGTGTTCCGGGCTAAACTGTTCTGGTGACCGACGACGTTTCCCAAGTTTACCCAAAAGGAGCATACGGCAGCGTATGTAGTTTCGAAGCCGACGATTGTTTGCCGCGATAGATCCCAGATGCCACTAGGCACCACACACTCGATAGCGGAACTTGCAGCCCTCGTATCATGACCGCCAAAGCGCGTTTCGTTCGTGCTGTGCGATGCTGTGAGATAGTCCCGAAAACTGCGCGATGAGGTGTTTTTCCAGCCGGCGTACCGCAGGCGTCGCTTGCTGGCCGTTACGTGTCAGCAGCCCAAGATCACGCGCAGGGTGTTTGATCCGGATCGACAGCGGATGTAGTTTTTTCGTATGCCTTTGCATGAACACCACTGAATGGGGCAAGATGGTGATGGCTTGTGACCCCTCTAGAACATTGAGGATTGAAGTCAGCGATCCGCCGGAGAAACTAACCTTAATATCGCTGATCCCAATCTCGTCTAAAACCCGGCGTAAATCAGCGTGCAAGGGGCTGTCCGCAGGTGGTGCGATCCAGGGGTAGGGCGCAATATCATCAAGTATCAGGGATTTTTTGCGCGCAAGTGGATGGGCTGAACTGCATGCAATCACATTTCGGCCGGGCAGCAGTTTTCGAAAACTAAAACCTTCGGGAACCTGATCTGTGGTGACAGGGCAGATTGCGATATCAATCTGATCGAGGCTCAATTCATTCAAAAGTGCGTCAAGATATCCATAGGATTGATCGACCCGCAAATCAGGAAATTCTGCCTGAAAGCTCGCAATGGTCTGGGAAATCACACCGTCCATGAACACGGGCGATCCAGCGACCCGCAAAATGCCCGCTTGGCCCTTTGAATGGCTAAGCGCCGTTCTTCCCGCAGCCTCAGACGCCGACGCAATGACACGACCCTCAACCGCTAGAGCTCGGCCAAGAGCCGTGGGTTGCAAGGGACGTTTGCCCTTTTCAAAAAGCGGCGCGCCGATCCGTGCCTCTAATAGGGCCAGCGACCGCGAGAGACTTGGTTGGGACTTGCCCAGCCGTGCAGCGCCTTCGGTTAAACCGCCCGCGTCGACGATGGCAGTTAGGATTTGGAGGTGTCTTGGATCAATTAGCATAACAATAGGTTATATTATGAGCTGAAATCTCAATCAACATGGCAAATAACTTTGATACCCTTCAATTGAGGGAGAAGAAGGTCTGCTTTCACCAGATAGCGCCTTTCAACCGCGGCATGATTAAGCACGTGGCACTCCTGTCGGTTTAAACCCTAGGGGGACGCTTGATGGCAGATATCACAATTGACGTATTGATCATTGGAACCGGGCCAGCCGGGTCTGCATCCGCTGCTCTTTTATCGACTTACGGCATCGAGAATATGGTCCTCAACCGCTACCGCTGGCTCGCCAATACGCCGCGCGCGCATATTACCAATCAACGCACCATGGAGGTGCTGCGCGACCTCGGCCGTGACGTCGAAGGCGAAGCCTATCTTCATGCCACAGAGCAAGAGTTGATGGGCGAAAACGTCTTTTGTGAAAGCCTCGCGGGCGAAGAGATCGGGCGCATGAAAAGCTGGGGCACGCATCCGCTGTCAAAGGCCGAACATATCATGAGCAGCCCGACGCTGATGAATGATTTGCCCCAAACCTTTATGGAGCCCATTTTGTTCAAGACGGCATGCAGCCGTGGCACACAGGCGCGGATGAGCACGGAATACAAATCTCACGTGCAAGACAACAGTGGGGTCACGACAACCTGTCTGGACCGCCTGACAGGCAAAGAAGTAACAATCCGCTCTAAATACCTGATTGGGGCCGATGGCGGCAATTCTCTGGTTGCAGAGCATGAAAACCTACCGATTGAAGGCAAGATGGCTGTTGGCGGCTCGATGAATATTCTGTTTCGGGCAGACCTTTCCAAATACGTCGCACACCGGCCAAGCGTGCTCTACTGGGTGATGCAACCTGGCGCGAATGTCGGTGGCATTGGCATGGGTTTGGTGCGGATGATCCGGCCTTGGAACGAATGGCTAATCGTTTGGGGCTACGACATAAATCAACCCGCCCCTGAGGTTGACGAAAAGATGGCCACAGATGTGGCGCGCCAATTGGTTGGCGATCCAGAGCTTGAGATTGAATTGATCAGCGCCAATACTTGGACTGTAAATGACGCCTATGCGACCCAGCTGTCCAAGGGGCGCGTCTTTATCATGGGGGACGCAGCGCACCGCCATCCGCCGTCGAATGGGCTTGGGTCAAACACATCTATTCAGGATGCCTTCAACCTATGTTGGAAGCTGGCGTCGGTGCTAAAAGGGCAGGCGGGTGAGGGGTTGCTTGAAAGCTACGATCTTGAGCGCGCGCCCATCGCCAAACAAATAGTCACCCGCGCCAATCAGTCCATCAGTGAATTTGGGCCGATTTTTGAAGCGCTCGGCATGACTGGCGGCAGCGACATTGCGACCATCAAGGCCAATATGGATGCGCGCTGCGGAACTGGGCCTGAGGCTGAGACGCAGCGTGCCGCCCTAAATGCCGCGATTGCGTTCAAGAAATACGAATTTGATGCCCATGGCGTTGAAATGAACCAGCGGTACCGCTCGGACGCCATTGTTACGGATCGCCAGATTGAACCCGATTTCGCCCTAGATTCCGATTTGCACTATCAGCCCACCACGTGGCCAGGCGCGCGCATTCCCCATTCTTGGATCTTTGATGCCCAAGGTGGAAAACACTCAACACTGGATCTGTCGGGTAATGGCAAGTTCACATTGCTGACTGGTCTTGGGGGGGAAGCGTGGTGTGACGCAGCAAAGGCCGTTGGAGTAGAACTGGGCCTTGAAATTGTCTGCCATCTGATTGGTCCACGCCAAGAGTTTGTTGACCACACAGGCGATTGGGCGCGCGCGCGCGACGTCAGCGATTCAGGCTGCATTCTGGTTCGGCCAGACCAACATGTGTGTTGGCGCCATGACACCGTTGTGGCGGATCCAGCAGCTGAATTGGCGCGCGCACTCAAAACTATTCTGGCGCTTTAGGGGAATTGTGATGGGCGACAGACCCCAAGGGTATTTCACCGAAGAAAATTCCACAGATGTGGTTACATCGCAGATTGCGGACACCACTGAGCCGCGACTGGCTGAGGTGATGGGGGCGATCACGCGCCACCTCCATGCCGCAGTGAAAGAAATCGAACCAACCCAAGAAGAGTGGCTTCAAGCAATCAAATTCCTGACGAAGACGGGCCATAAATCCGACGATTGGCGGCAGGAGTTCATTCTGTTGTCCGATATCATGGGCGTGTCGATGCTCGTCGATGCCATCAACAACCGCAAACCGTCAGGCGCATCAGAAAGTACGGTTCTGGGTCCATTTCATGTCCCCGATGTTCCTCAATCGCCGATGGGGGCCAACATCTGTCTGGATGGCAAAGGTCATCCGATGCTGATCAAGGGGCGGATTTTGGACATTGAGGGCGCACCTATCGACGGCTGCAAAATCGACGTTTGGCAAACCAATGATGATGGATTCTATGACGTTCAACAAAAAGGCATTCAACCAGACTTCAACTTGCGAGGTGTCTTTCAAACGGGTGCCGACGGTGTTTATCACTTCTGGGGCGCTAAACCGCGGTTCTATCCGATCCCTGATGATGGTCCGGTTGGGCAGTTGCTAGGCGCGCTTGGCAGGCATCCATTCCGGCCTGCGCATTTGCATTACATCCTAGAGGCTCAAGGGTTTGAAACGCTGGTCACTCATATTTTTGACCCCGATGATGAATACATCCACTCAGATGCCGTGTTCGGCGTGAAAGAGAGCTTGCTTGCGAAATTTGATCTGATCAAAGATCCAAAGCGGATCGCTGCAGAACAGGCAGACGGGCCGTTCTACGAAGTCATCCATGATTTTGTATTGGCGGATACGGCTTGAAACGTTTTTGCAGAGCTCAGGCCTGCGCCATCAATTTGACGATGTGCTGGGAGGTGTTGAGCAGTGCGGTTTCGACCTTTGGGCGTATCGCCTCGAACCGGGTTGTCGGCACCGGGACGGAGATTGCATGAACGTCTCCTGCATAATCGCGAAAGGCAAAACCGATCGCCGAGATGCCCGGTGTGTGCTGGTCCAGATCAAACGCCAATCCGATGTCACGGACCAAGCCAAGGGTGCCCATGAACCGAACCAAATCGCCCTCCATCCCGCGGCGATCCCATTCGTCTTTTATCAGCTGTTCGGCCTTTGCGGGTTCCAGCATCGCCAAGCAGGCCTTTCCATTCGCCGTTGTTGTCAGCGGAAAAACTTCACCCACAGAAGACACCGTGCGCAGCCTATGCGTGCCCGGCACCTGGTCAAGAAAGATCATTCCAGCGCCGCGCATCACAGACAGATCCGCCGTCTCTCCGGTGTCTTGGGTCAATTCCATAAGCAACAGCCGACAGGTTTCGACAATATTGTAACGGGTTGCTTCAGCCAGCGCAGAAACTTCAGGACCGAGCCGAAATCCGCGGCCACTGGGGTCCGCGATGACCAATCGCTCGGCCTGCAGCGCGCCGACGATTCTTTGTACCGTCGAGCGCGGCAGCGCCACGATGTCGGAAATCTGTCCAAGGCTCAGCCCCGATTGATCAAGCTTGAGCGCGCGCAAGACATCAGCCGCACGCGCAATCACCTGAATGCCGGATCGGTTCGATTTGTCCAAAGTATCAGCCATTTAACAGGTACCTTTGTCTTGGATAGATGGGGGCCTTTGATCCATAAAACCACATATGCCAGTGTATCGCAATGTGGGTCACATAAATCGCATTGCGGTTTTTCATTGACGCAACACCAAATGACATGCCCCACTACAGGCAACAACAGACATTTGGGAGGAACGCGACATGGTTGAAATCCGTGGGATCGAATTTCAGGGCAACTTGGACAATGACATGGGGCTGGAGTTTGTGAACCTCAGCCATAGGTTTGGATATCAATGTCCAAACTGGCCCTATTTCGACGACGTTGCCATCGAACGAAAGCACTACATGGCCAAGTCTGGCGTATTAAGCCAGACGATCACCACGACCATGCACGTGACCACACACATCGATGCCCCAGCGCATGTTGTGCAAGGCACACCCTTCATTGACGAGGTGCCATTGCCGCATTTCTTTGGGTCGGGGCTTGTTGTCTCAATTCCTAAGAAGAAGTGGGAAAAAATTACTGGCGAGGATCTTGAGAAAGCCTGTGGTCACGCGATCCGTAAGGGTGATGTTCTGATCATCAACACCGGTTGGCACAAGCAATATGAAGACGGTGACTATTTCGCCTATTGCCCTGGCCTCGTGCCGTCGGCGGCGCATTGGATGGTCGAAAAAGGCGTGAAGGTTGTCGGCCATGACACGCAAGCCAACGACCACCCGTTGGCAACGGCGATCGGACCACAACGTAACGGGCCGATCATGCCACATCTTGAAAAAGAGTATCTGGAATGGTCTGGCGGCGTGCCGTGGGACGTTGATTTCCCTGAGTGGGAGCCAGTTCATAACATCCTATTCTCAAACGGTATCTTGGGTATCGAAAACGTTGGTGGGGACTTGGATTCCGTCACGGGTAAGCGGGTTACTTTCGCATTTTTCCCATGGAATTGGGACCGCGGCGATGGCTGCATCATCCGCCTGGTTGCGATGAGTGACAAGAAGCAGGCCTACCGGATTGAACCCGGAGAGGCGTTCTGATGCATCTCAAGCGCTTTGCCCAAGCAGACACCTATGATGCCCCAAACCATTGGGGTGTCACAGGATTGCGGTTGCAGGGCTTCGAAGATGGTGGTCCCGAAAATCAGTGGGTGGGGTTCAGTCAATTCCTGCCCGGTGGTGGTGCCGGTCCCGATAGCACTCCATTCGAGAAAGTTTATGTCGTTCTTGAAGGCGAGATGTCGGTGGAGGTTGATGGCGTTGAAACGGTCTTGGGACCGATGGACAGCTGCACAATTCCGCCCGGAGAAGAGCGCCGAATTGAGAACAAAACCAATCACATTTGCAAAATGCTTGTCGTGATCCCCTATCCGGGCGGAAAGCGGCCGGAGGTAACACCATGAGCAGTCTTGATAATCCGATGGCCATGTTTGATGTCGCTGGAAAAGTGGCGCTGATTACGGGTGCGTCAGGGGCCTTTGGCGCGGTTGCGGCACGGTGCTTGTCTGGTGCCGGATGCAAAGTTGTTTTGGCGGCGGGGAATGCCGATACCATGGCCGAGGTTGCCGCCACCTGCAAAGGTCAGACGCACCAAATCAACGCACGCCCCTCAGATGAGGCAGCTTGTGACGCAATGGTCGCGGATGCCGTCGCGGCCTTTGGCTCTATTGATATTCTGGTTGTGGCCTCTGGCATGAACAAAGTGGCGAAGATCGACGACATGGCCCCAGAGACATTCGAAGGGGTGATGGACGCCAATGTCACCCAAAGCTGGCTGATCGCCCGCGCCGTGACCAAACAAATGAAAAGCCAAGGTGGCGGAGGGAAGATCGTCTTGGTTTCCTCGGCACGTGGGCTTTTGGGTCATCCGGCAGGCTACACTGCTTATTGTGCGTCCAAGGCAGCCGTAGATGGCTTAACCAAAGCACTGGGCTGCGAATTGGGACCGTCGGGCATCACCGTGAATGCCATTGCGCCGACCGTTTTCCGCTCTCCGCTGACCGCATGGATGTTTGAGGAAACCGAGGAGGCAACAGCCGTCCGCAACGGATTTTTGGCGCGCGTCCCCAAGGGGCGGCTAGGGGAGCCAGAAGATTTGGCTGGGCCGCTGTTATTCTTGGCATCCAAAGCATCTGATTTCTACACCGGCCATATTCTATATGCCGATGGCGGATACACCGCAGGATGAGCAGCCAGCGTCCCATCGCAGTGATTGGTGCAGGCCTCATGGGCCACGGCATTGCATTGACGTTTGCGCGTGCCGGTCACCAGGTAAACCTGACTGATCCGACCAAAGACGTGCTTGCCACGGCCAAGGCGCGCATCACGCAAAGCCTCGAATTGCTCGGCGCGCAATCTAGCGAGATCGAGCAAAGCGTTGCACGGATTGCCCTGTTTTCCGATTTGCCGGACGCGGTAACAGATGCTTCCGTTGTTTTTGAGGCCGCGCCAGAAAAGCTTGAGCTCAAGCAGAGCATTTTTTCGCAACTCGAAGAACACGCGCCCGCAGATGCCATTTTGGCGTCAAATACATCGGTCATCCAAATCAGCAAGATCATGGGCAACCTCAAGACGCGCCACCGTGCGCTTGGTACGCATTGGTGGAACCCGCCTCATATGATCCCGCTGGTTGAGGTCGTCAAAACTCAGTGGACTGACCCGGATACAGCGCAGCAGATGCATGATCTGCTAGGGCAGGCGGGCAAGACCCCTGTGATGGTTGAAAAGGATGTTCCGGGTTTCATAGGCAACCGCTTGCAACATGCGCTCTGGCGCGAAGCAATCAGCCTAGTTGAAAACGGTATTTGCTCGGCGCAAGCCGTCGATGATGTGGTCAAAGCCAGTTTTGGCCGACGGTTGGCTGTTCTTGGCCCGCTTGAAAACGCCGACTTGGTTGGGCTTGAGCTGACGCAGGACATTCACAAACAGGTCTTGTTCGATCTGGAAACCAGCCCCGAACCTTCACCGCACCTTCAAGAGCTTTTGAACGAGGGGCGCACCGGCATGGCTGCGGGGCGCGGCCTGCGGGAATGGAAAGAGGGTGACTTAGACGCGACCAAAGCACGGGTTGCTGATCACTTGAGAAAACTTGAAACAATTTTGCCAAAATAGGCACATCAAAGCCCGAAAATACGGGCATTTCTGGGAGGAAAAACATGAAACGCAAATCCACACTTATGATGCCAACCCGGCGCACGTTTTTGGCCGGTACTGCGGCAACCGTTGCAGCGCCCGCCATCCTGACCGGCACGCGCGCTTATGCTCAGAGTAAGACGTTGAAGCTTGGCTTCGTGAGCCCAAAGACCGGCCCGCTCGCAGGTTTCGCTGAGGCCGATGATTACATCATCGAAAACATCAAAAAGACCTTTGCGGGTGGCCTGCAAAACAACGGATCTGACTGGAACGTCGAGATCCACTACCGCGACAGCCAATCCAACCCCAACCGCGCAGCCGAGGTTGCCGCCGATCTGATCTTGGGCGAAGAAGTCGACATCATGTTGGCCGCAGCAACCCCTGACACGACCAACCCGGTCGCCGATCAGTGCGAAATCAACGAGGTGCCCTGCATCACCACCGATGCGCCGTGGCAGCCTTATTTCTTTGGCCGTGGTGGCAACCCTGCTGAAGGGTTCCAAAGCACGTACCACTTTTTCTGGGGTCTTGAGGACGTAATTGGCGTCTTCCTCGACATGTGGGGCCAAAGCGGTGTGGCCAAGAAAGTCGGTGGTCTGTTTCCAAACGATGCAGATGGCAACGCTTGGGGCGATGCCAAACTGGGTCTGCCGTCGGCATTGGGTGCTGCGGGCTATGAGCTGATCGATCCGGGCCGCTACCAACCTTTATCAGATGATTTCTCGAACCAGATTGCGGCGTTCCGTGATGCAGGTTGCGAGATCGTGACAGGCGTTATGATCCCGCCAGACTTCGCAACATTCTGGGCGCAGGCCGCACAGCAAGGGTTCAACCCCAAGGTCGCGACAATCGGCAAAGCCATTTTGTTCCCGTCGGTTGTAGAAAGCCTTGGAGAGCGCGGCGACGGGCTAACTTCAGAAGTGTGGTGGTCGCCGAACCATCCGTTCAACTCATCATTGACGCAGGCTTCTGCAAAGGATCTCGCGGACGGGTACACCGCCGCCACGGGTCGTCCATGGACCCAGCCAATCGGGTTCAAACATGCGCTGTTTGAAGTGGCCGCAGATGTCATCAGCCGTGCGGAGGACCTTGAGGATCCACAAGCGATCACGGCTGCGATTGCTGCGACTAATCTCGATACGATTGTGGGCAATGTGAACTGGTCTAACGGGCCAGTTCCCAATGTCACAAAGACACCTCTGGTTGGCGGGCAATGGCAGCGTGACGGCGACACCCTGGACCTCAAGATCGTGGCGAATGCTCAGCAGCCCGACATTCCTTTGACGGGTGAGTTGAAGCTGTTGAACTAATCAACACGGTGCTGCACCCATGTTTTATTGGGTGCAGCCTGCGTTTCCGTGAGGTCTTATGACACCAATTCTGCAACTCGAAGGCCTGTCCAAAAGCTTTGGTGCGATCACCGTCGCTGATGGGTTAAGCTATGATCTCGCTCCTGGTGAGGCGCTTGGCATTATCGGCCCCAATGGGGCTGGCAAGACGACGATGTTTAACCTCATCACGGGCACGCTGCCCTCAGACAGTGGGCGTATCATTTTTCAGGGAGAGGATTTCACCCGGCATTCAGCAGCAAAGCGGTGCCGCGCTGGAATGGCACGTAGTTTTCAGGTGCCACAGCCATTTTCGGGCCTCAGCGTATTTGAGAATGCGATGATCGCCGCGACCCAAGCCGCAGGCCTAAAGGGGCGGGCAGCCGAAGAAAAATGCCTTGCCGTGTTGGATCAAACTGGCCTCTTGAGCAAAGCGAACAAAAGGGCTGGCAGCTTGACGCTGTTGGACCGCAAACGGTTGGAATTGACCCGCGCGCTCTGTGCCAACCCAAAACTGCTGATGTTGGACGAAATCGCAGGTGGGCTGACCGAGGCGGAATGTGTGAGCCTGATCCAGACGATAAAAGACATTCATGCATCGGGTGTTTCGATCATTTGGATCGAACATGTGGTGCACGCACTTTTGGCCGTAGTTGACCGCCTGATAGTGATCGATTTTGGTGAGAAGATCGCCGAGGGAGACCCGGCAATGATCATGGCAAGCCCAGAGGTTCAGGAAATCTATCTGGGGATTGAAATCGATGCTTGATCCGATTTTGAACATTCGTGCGTTGAATTCCTACTATGGTGATTTTCAGGCGCTCTATGATGTGGATATCACGCTGGCAGAAGGTGAAGTGCTGGCCATCATCGGGGCCAATGGTGCCGGGAAAACGACGCTGATGCGCTCAATCTCAGGGTTGATGCGCAATGAGGCGGAACAAATTACCTACCGAAATAAATCTATTGGTGCGCTACGGGCTGATGAAGTGGCCACGTTCGGGATTGCGTTGGTGCCAGAGGGGCGACAGCTTTTCCCGTCATTATCAGTCGAAGAGAACCTCTTGATTGGCGGACGCATGAGGCGCAAAGGGCCTTGGTCGCTGAATGAGGTGTTCAACCTGTTTCCAGTCCTCAAAGAACGCCGCGCCGCACCTTCCACCGCGCTCTCAGGCGGGCAACAACAAATGGTTGCGATCGGACGGGCACTCATGGCGAACCCCGATCTCATTTTGTTTGACGAGATCAGCCTTGGCTTGGCACCGGTGATCATCAAATCGATTTACGAAGCCTTGCCGGGCATTGTTGGCACCGGAATGTCCGCGATGATTGTTGAGCAAGACATCAGCAAAGCCTTGTCTGTGTCTGATCGTCTCTATTGCCTTCAAGAGGGGCGCATTGCCCTTGAGGGCGCGTCTAATAGTGTCAGCCGCGAGCAAATCAGCGCTGCCTACTTTGGGGTGGTATAATGGATTGGGTAAACGCATTCGTCCAAGGCACGTTGCTGGGCGGTTTATATGCATTATTTGCTGCTGGGTTGTCGCTCATTTTTGGGATCATGCGGCTGGTGAATATCGCGCATGGTGATCTGATCGTATTGGCATCGTATTTGGGATTGGTTGTAGTGACGGCGACGGGCATGCACCCGCTGCTTGCCCTGATTGTCGCCTTGCCGGTGATGGCGCTGCTCGGCTACGTGCTACAACGCGGCATTCTGAACCAAACGCTTGGTGACGATCTGCTGCCGCCGTTGTTAGTCACATTCGGGCTGTCCGTGATCATCCAGAACGCTTTGCTCCAAGGATTTACCGCCGATCCGCAAAAGATGAACGCAGGCAGCATTGAAACCGCCAGCGTCGCGGTGGGCGGTTTGCAATTAGGCGTGTTGCCGTTGCTGACGCTTGCCACTGCCGTTGTCGTGATCGCTGGCTTGCAATGGATGTTTTACAACACCGCGTTGGGGCGTGCTTTTCGTGCCGTTTCCGACAATCAGGAAATTGCGCAATTGATGGGCCTGAACCGGCGGCATATCTTTGGCCTCGCCATGGGGTTGGCGCTGGCGGTGACGGCCATTGCCGGCATCTTTTTGGGCATCAGAACCAGTTTTGACCCCTCCGCAGGTGCGGGCAGGCTGATATTTGGGTTTGAGGCCGTGATCATCGGCGGGCTTGGAAACCTTTGGGGAACTCTGGCGGGTGGCATTATCCTTGGTGTGGCCCAGACACTCGGGGCCAAGATCGACCCCGGGTATCAGATCCTCGCCGGTCATGTCGCGTTCTTGATTGTATTGGCAGTACGGCCGCAAGGCCTTTTCCCGAGGGTGAGCGGATGAGAGTTACTCGGACGTCTACAGCGGCACGCGCCGCCGCGGTGATAGGGCTAATCTGCCTGATTGGCCTGGCCGCAGCACCATATTGGGCGGGCCGCGCTGACATGCGGCTTCTCAGCGAAATATTCCTTTATCTGGCGCTTGCCAGCTTGTGGAACCTTATGGCGGGTTACGCAGGGCTCGTGTCCGTGGGGCAGCAGGCCTTTGTCGGATTTGGCGGATATATGCTTTTTGCCCTGACCATCTTTGCAGGTCTGTCCCCCATTGTTGCCATCGCCGGGGCTGCGGTGCTGGGCGGCCTGATCGCTGTCCCTGTCGCGGTGTTGATTTTTCGCCTGCGCGGCGCCTATTTCGCGATTGGCACATGGGTCATGGCCGAAGTATTTCGCCTGTCCTTTGCACAGATATCGGCCTTGGGAGGCGGCTCAGGGTCTTCGCTTCCGGTAGGGATTGTACGGTCCATGGCCGATGGCCGCGCCGCGCGCGAAGCCCTAACTTATTGGTTAGCCCTTGGTATTGTCGTTGTGGTGATTGCTGCGGTCTACCTATTTTTGCGGTCGCGCCAAGGCCTTGCCCTGACGGCGATTCGCGACAATGAGCTGGCGGCGGGATCGCTGGGCATCGACATTTGGCGCACCAAGTTCGTGGTGTATATTGTGACCGCCGCATTGACCTCGATGGTTGGCGCACTGATCTTTTTGCAAAAACTGCGGATATCACCGGACGCTGCATTTTCAGTCAATGATTGGACTGCATTCGTCATCTTTATCGTTGTGATCGGCGGCATCGGAACCCTGGAAGGGCCAATCATTGGCACGCTGGTGTTCTTTGCTTTGCGCGAAACACTTGCCGATCTTGGATCGGTCTATTTGGTGGTATTGGGCGTTGTTGCGATTGTGATCATGCTCAAGGCGCCCAAGGGCATCTGGGGCCTGATCCGCGCCCGTTTCGATCTTGAGCTTTTCCCCCTCAGTTACCGCGTTCGATTTGAGAACGACGACACAGGAGCCCAGTAATGGCCAAACAGCAGAAAACCATCATCACCTGCGCTGTAACAGGTGCAATTCACACGCCCACAATGTCAGATGCGTTGCCCTACACCTATGATGATATCGCGCGCCAGGCGATTGACGCCGCCGAAGCAGGGGCCTCGATCTTGCATCTTCATGCGCGCGACAATGAGACGGGTGCACCTTCCGTGAACCCCGATGATTTCGCTCCATTTCTGCCTCGGATCAAACAAGCCACCGATGCTGTTGTGAACATCTCGACAGGTGGGTCACTGACCCTGTCGATCCAGGACCGGATTACGCCTGCCAAGACTTTCAGCCCAGAAATGTGTTCGATGAACATGGGATCGATGAACTTTTCGTTTCATCCTCTGGCGGGTCGACACAAAGACTGGAAATTTGATTGGGAGGAGGACTATGTCGCGGGTTCAGACGGCAATATTTTTCGCAACACCTTCCGCGACATCAAGGAGGCCGCGGAAACCTTGGCCCCTCATGACATCAAATTCGAACATGAATGTTATGATGTAGGGCATTTGTATAATCTGAAATTTTGCATGGATATCGGGCTGTTCAAGGCACCGATATTTATCCAGTTCATTTTTGGCATTCTAGGTGGCATTGGTCCTGAAATTGACAACCTGATCTTTATGAAGCGCACTGCGGACCGGCTGTTTGGCGAAGACTACCGGTGGTCGGTGTTGGGGGCAGGTGGTGCGCAAATGGGTTTGGCGACAACGGCATCCCAAATGGGGGGCAACGTCCGGGTCGGGCTTGAAGACAGCCTGCTGATAAGGCGAGGGCAGTTGGCCGAAAGCAACGCGCAGCAAGTCGCAAAGATCAGACGCATCGTTGAGGATTTAGGTTGTGCGGTCGCAACTCCCGACGAGGCCCGAGAGATCCTCGACCTTAAGGGCGGAGATCGGGTGAATTTCTGACAAATGCTCTGTGGATCAGCGTCTTTTGGCGTTACTCTTATCGGCACGCCCAATCTTTACCGTCTTGCATCCCAGGGGTGAAAAAAGACCAGTCCTATATGCCAGCGAAAATCCGTTTTAACCCGAGCGTTTGCGGGCTAGAACAGGGTTAGGGTTCAGGAGGGTTTTTACCTCTGGAACACTAACAGGATATTAACCGTTCAATCAGTGATTGAATGCATCCTTGAACCAATATCGTTCATCTCGGCAAATTAGGTCGGTCTGGAGCAGTAATTCACAGAAAAAACATGATCTTAACGAATTCTCAGCTAAATTTGCGCATGAAATTGCTTTGGTTCCCCTTAAAGTTGAAACGACGCTCATCTTTAGGAGGATATGACCATGGCAGCCGGAAATCGGGTCTCACGTAACGCACCAACCGTTGATATTATTGCGCTCAAGTACATTAGGATTGTGCTGGCTTCATATATATTGGCGATCGGGCTAGGGCTCATTAACGGCTTTGATGCCAATGCATATTTCAGCGGCTTCCTGTCTCATCCAACATCACTATATGTCAGCAAGGTCTTCGTATCTTTCTGCGCCCTGATGTTGTTCTTTGGTTTCTTCCTGAGGCTTGTTTCTCTTTCTCTTGCCATCGTGATCCTTGCATCAAGCATTCAGGTAAATTTGATTGTTCCCATCCAAGGTTCCGTAGATGCTTTTTGGGCTGATCTGGTACTTATTTGCGGTCTGTTGGCTTGCTACTGCCCTCTGTCGGCACGACAGCTCAGCAAACAAGCCGTGGTCAAGAGCGGTCCGAGTACGAGCGCCGCACCGAAGGGTAATGGACAAAAGATAGCACCACGTCGCGTAACAACGTCACAGACGACCGGTGCAAATCTGGGGAGCTTGCCCAAAGCCGTTCAACGACCTGTCTTGGCCGCATATCCGTCAAAGCAGCAAGATGCATTGATGGAGCGTTTTGCCAGCTTGGTACCACCTCAACGTCCGGCGAAAGACGACGTTATTAATATCTTTGCGTAACGCGAGGCGACGGCGAGGGGCCTAAAACCCTAACGGCTAACGTACTTTCGCCCAAAAAGATGCTTTGCGCTCGTGCTGGGCTTGTAAGTTTTGCAGGTAGTGATCGTGGTCAAGATACGTACCGTAGGTCTCGATCTGAGCGTCGAGTGCTGCGCAATCCGCTAGATGTTCTGCAGCATGGCCATACCGTGAAGACCGACTTTGACCAAGCGTGTCATCGATCATTGCCCTCCACAAAAGCACAGCAGCGCGCGGATGTCTGGCGCGCAGGGCCTCGGCCGCCACTGTTAACAAAGCGTATTGATCGCCGTTTATCTCAATTGTGCGGGTTTCGACCAGCCGAACGGCAGTGAGCAAATCTGGCCAGTTCACACAGAAGTTCAGAGCTGCTGAAAACCGCGGAAATGCAAAGGCGTAATTTCTGGCGCGATCCTCCGCTTCGACATCCTCAAAGTCTGGCAGAAGTTTTAGGTAGTCACGCAAGTGCTGCGTATCGAGCGTTTCAGCAAAACACTCCCAACGATGCGCTTGCGCCTCGCCATCACGTCCCAGGGCTGTAAGGCAGCTGATATAGGCCACATCCCATGCCTCTTGCCCTGAACGATCCGTGTCTTGGTCTGCATCCAGCAATATATTCAACCCATTCTCAGCCCGATCATCTGCAAGCAAGAGCAATGCAACTTCAGCAGCGATATCCGGATGCGCAATGTCATTGGCCGAATATTGCGCAATATAAGCATCTGTATCGCCTTGGATGGCAGCGATTTCTTGCAGGCACCGTTTGACGAATTTTTCTTTGCGGTCAGCCGCATAGCTATTGCCGCCCCGCAGTTGGCGCAAAAACTGGATTGCCTCGTGATCTTCGGCGGGCGCGTCCAAAGGTCTAGCCGCATGTTCAAGCACATGTGCCTTGAGGAGCGCCAAACCAGCTTTGCCAAGAGCCGGTGCCATCACCCCAATGATGCCGTTCCACTGCCCATAACCATTGTCGTTCAACGCGGTCCAAACACGGTCGGCGAGCGCTTTTGGATCAACAAGCGCGCTTGGGGCAATAGTGCCAAATTGCGCAAATGCCGCGCGAAAGACACCACCTACATCGCCTTTGCTGTCATCAACCCGGTCATATACCGCCGGGGCAATTTCAATAAACTGCCACAAAAGATCAAAGGCGATGCTTGGGTCAGCCGGCGCGATCTTGTCGACGATCATCGCGACTTGTGTGTTGAGGTCTTTGATCAGGCCCTTGCGCCGGCGCCACCCGACGAAACTGGTCGATTTGCTGATCGACGCCAGCCGCTTACGCACATCATGAGCCAGCTCCGAAGGGCCTAAGCTATGGCTGAGTTCCAGGCGCAAGCGACGCTTGATATCAGCACTGCCGCTGCTGACTTCCATAAGGAGTGCCGCCAACTGCGCCGCCCCCAAGGCCTCGAGGTTGGTCGTATTTAGGGTCTTTTTAGACATAGGAGTGTTTTGGCATTTGAATCTCATGAAGGGAAGCGGGACCTAGTAAGATAGGTACTCGCAAAGAGAAGGTTTCATTGTTTGGTCGTCCATTTCCGGCATCGAAAACTCTATCGTTTTGGAGAGCCACGATTTTTTACGTCTGTCGCGATTGGAAGGCAGATGCCTCAATAGGATGGGGAAACGTTGGTAAAGCGTCCCAATTTTCAACTCCGACATCCAAGCAAGTTCCGAAAGTGTGATGTGCACAAAGCCTCGGTAATCCCCCCATTTATGGGGTCGTTTGAAACTAGAATTAAGCGACCATTTGGTACTGGTTCAGTTTCATAGCGGGTGTGATGCCGCCGATGCCCATGTTGGGTCTGTCGTTGTTATAAGTCCATAGCCATTTCGTGGCGTGATCTTGCACCTCCTGAATGTTGTGAAAGATGTGGGTTCCAAGCCATTCGTTGCGCACAGTTCGATTGTATCGCTCGATATATGCGTTCTGTTGCGGCTTCCCCGGTTGGATGTAGCTGAGCGTTATGTGGTGCTTGCTGGCCCAGTCGATAAGCTTGCCGCTTAGATATTCTGGGCCGTTATCCACGCGCATCATCGCAGGCTTTCCACGCCAGGCGATAATCTGGTTCAGGCTGCGCACGACCCGCGCCGCTGGCAGTGAGAAGTCCACATCTATGGCCAAGCCTTCGTGGTTAAAGTCATCGATGATATTCAGCGTGCGGAACGTTTTCCCGTTCCACAGCTGATCAGACATAAAATTCATAGACCACACTTGGTTTGGTCGATCCAGCACTGACAACGGCTCAGGGCGCTCGCGTTTTAAGCGTTTTCGGGGCTTAATGCGCAGGTTCAGCTCCAGTTCACAATAAATCCAACGAACCCGTTTGTCGTTCCATTTGAAGCCCTTAATGTTGCGCAAATACAGGTAGCACAATCCAAATCCCCAGTTCTTGCGGGCCTTGGTCAACGCGATTAGCCAACCCTCGATTTCTTCATTCTCGTCAGCCAACAGCGGCACATACCGAAAGCACCGCTGGCTGATCGCGAATGCACGGCACGCCAAAGCAACGCTAACGCCGCGTACATTGACTGCATGTTGGGCCATCTCTCGTCGGAAAGACGGCCTCGTTACTTTTTTGCAAGGGCCTCCTTCACCAATTCATTTTGCATCGCGATATCTGCATACATCCGTTTCAGACGCGCATTCTCGGCCTGCAATTGCTTCATCTCAGAAATGAGCGATGCATCCATTCCCCCATATTTTGAACGCTACTGGTAAAACGCAGCGCTGCTCATTCCATGGGTGCGACACAATTCAGATACAGGCACACCATTCTCAGCTTCTTTCAAAACTGCAACAATCTGGGCCTCTGAATAACGTGATTTCTTCATCGTGAATCTCCTTGGCTGATCTTGCCGCAAAAATTCTAGCTTTCAATACAACCATTTTTCGGGGGGATTACCCCTCCTTCTTACTGGCAGGGGGCAAGGCATCGAGAGTCCTTCGTTTTTTTTGAACAATTGCACCGACCAAAAGTGTGATTGTTAACACGGTCTTTAGGAGTTTTGGGCGACACCAAGAGAGGAGATGATTAAGTGGAATTTATGCGGTTATTCTCAGATAACAACGAATGTAATTTTGCGGTCTGCAAATGAGTGCAACACTTCAGAGTGCGCGAAAAACTGTAGTCATCGTGGACGATTCAAAAACGATGCGGCTTTGGCTACGGTCGGTTCTTGATCAGGATCCAAGGCTTGAGGTCATCGGCGAAGCAGCGGATGCCTTAGAAGCGCGCCAAATGATCCGCACTCAATCACCAGATGTCATAACCTTGGATGTTGAAATGCCGGGAATGGATGGTTTGGAGTTTCTTGAGTTGCTGATGCGTTTGCGGCCGATGCCGGTTGTTATGGTGTCTGGTGCTACGGCCCAGGGGTCTGAAACCGCAGTTACGGCCCTAGCATTAGGGGCGGTTGATTGCCTGCTCAAGCCTACCAAAATTGCAGACCCGAGAACATGTGATGACATTCAGCGACGGGTACGTTCCGCCGCGTGTAGCAACGTTCAACAACACGCGCACCAAAGGTACCGCCAAAAAACAACGATGCCGTTGAATTTGGAAGGCCAGACTGCGCCTATAATCTTGATTGGGGCTTCGACCGGTGGTGTCGCAGCCCTTGAAACAGTGTTGACAGCACTTGACCCGAACGGGCCACCGGTTGTCATCGTCCAACACATGCCGCAAAATTTCTTGGCTAGTTTTTCTCGCAGGCTTTCGGGACTCTTGAAGCAGCGTGTTAGGTTTGCAGAAGACAGAATGCTATTGGAATGCGGAGACATTGTGATCGCCCCCGAGAAGGGTTGGCATACTGAAATTACGCGTTGGTGCGGAAATTGGCAGACGGTGCTGCAACCTAACGCAAAAAAGACACCACATTGTCCGTCTGTTGACGCGCTCTTTTCGTCCGCTGTGAGCCATGGTCATGATGTCATTGCGGCGCTGTTGACAGGCTTGGGGCGTGACGGTGCGGAAGGACTGCATTCACTACGCTGCTCAGGGGCCAGAACACTCGCACAAGATAAGGAAAGTTGTGTAATATATGGGATGCCACGTGTTGCTAAGGAACTAGGTGCAGTTGAACAAATGCTGACGCTGCGCGATATTCCCGGAGCAATCAATATTGCCGCGCGGACACATGCGCGGGCGCGATTGAAGCTCTAAAGGATGATTTAGCCTGAACTAAATACGGTTTGGGTGAGTTTTCTACCTCCAGCTCCTCAAACAGAGCATAAAGTGATAGTCGGCTGGGCCGGTCGTTAGGCGGTTGCCAAGACAAGCACATTTTTTCCAGTGGGACGCAGCATTTCGATCGAAAAGCCACCAACTGAACTTTCTAAGCAACAAAGCTATGGTTATACTCGCTCCCAGGCCTTCAAATTGGCTTCTCAAAAGAGATCAAGATCTCCGTTTTGTTTGCCTATAGATGGATACTCTTCACCAGACAAAGCTGCGTGGGAGCTGTCAAGTTTGAGTTGTTGAAAAAGCAGGGTTTTGAAGTCATTCTCAATTTGCCTCTCTTGCGACAATAAATGCGCAGCTATTGACATATCCTCTAACGATTGCCTTAGAAAATCCAGAGTTTGGACTTCGCAAATTTGACTACTGACAGCTTCCGCAAGGAAGGATTGATTTCCAATGGCGTGTTCAACTTCAAATATCCGACCTGCGAGAAAATTGAGATGTGTAGACAACCGCTCCAATATTTGGCAGCGTTGCTGATGCCTTTCACCATCCGTTATTGGTACCTGTTTTATTGGAATCTTTTCGCGATCGCATTCAAGCGATTTCTTAAGAGGAACTCTAAGGTCACACCGTTTGCTACTTTTTGTCATTTTAACCTACCTTCGGGATATCCAGCCATAATTTTCTCCGAGCGGTCAGGAGCTTTTCCGTAGATATTCGCCCCATTTCTGCTGTCCACAACCGATGTGTCAAAGTCATAATTGTGGAGTGATTGGGGGTAACCGCGGAATTAGGTTCATCGTAGGTAATTTGTATGCCTTTGAAACGTCTGGAAACAAAATCGATCCAAGACACAGGTGATCGTGCTAAGTTTTGTTCGCGAATGGCCAAAAAACTAAAAATTGATTTCGCTAAATTGACCTCCCTATTAAGGGCAAACGCTGAAATCCACCGAATCTTGTGTACATTTTACTTCTGGCTTCGCTCGTAGCAAGTCGCAGATTTTGCTCGGAAACCAAACTCTTCCGGCCCTGCAATGCGTTCGGAATGACCGATAAGTAGAATCCCGTCGGGCGAGAGAAGGTTATGAAATCGGTGCCAAAGACGTAACTGGGTCGGCCCATCAAAGTAAATCACAACGTTTCGGCAAAAAATGACATCAAAACTGCCGCGCATGGGCCAAGATCCCAGAAGATTCAGTTCTTTGTAAGAGATCATACTTTTCAGCCAGGAGGATGCTGAAAAACCTAGGGCGGAATCGTCTGAGATGGGCGTAAAATACCGATCTAACATGGGTTTTGGCACGCCATTTAGCATGCGTTCGGGGTAAAAACCATTTTGAGCGAAGGCGATTACTTCAGGATCGATGTCGGTTGCAAGGATGCGGACGTCGAGCTCCGATAGCTCCGGTGCTCGGTTCAACATCGACATGGCTATTGAAAGCGCCTCTTGACCATTGGCACATCCAGCGGACCAGATACGCATTCGCCCACCTGCTCGCAAAATTGGGAGGTAGAGCGAAATAATCTCCCCACTCAAGAGATCGAAGTGGTGCGGCTCTCGAAAAAAATGAGATACGTTGGTGGTTAGCGCTGAGATGAATTTTCGCCGCTCACTGACACCTCGGTCAGATTGCAATAAAGCACTGTAGCTTCCAAAGTCGGGTAGACTTAGAGCCTGCAATCGGTGTTGCAAACGGGACTGAACCATCCTCTTCTTTTCCGGAGCCAAAGTAAGTCCGCTTTCTCGATAGGCTAGCGCGACAATGAACTCAAAGCTCTGCTCATCTAAAATGTTAGTTTCATCCTGCATTGGTATTACGCCGCTGCGACATTGTTTAGTATTGTGATCTCGGCAAGATCAAGAACCCGGATCAGCCTTTCGTCAATCAAGCATAGAGCGGAAACAACCCCCAATATTGCGTTACCAGTCATATCTGGCGGTAGTTGTAGGGCATTTGCCTCGACAGAGATGATGTCTGAGACCGCATCAACGAGTAACCCAATCATCGCACCGGCTTGTTTTACGACAATAATTACGTTGCGACTATTTTGGGTATGGGTATCCAAGCCCAGCCGCTCTGAAAGATCCATGACCGGCAATACAGTTCCACGCAGGTTCATCACGCCCTTCATGCAGCGGGGTGCATGTGGCATCGGCGTAGTGCGCGCCCACCCTCTGATCTCGCGGACTGACATGATGTCCAGGGCATATTCCTGGTCTGCAAGCTTGAAAGTGAGCAATTCAATGGCCTGAAACTCTGCCTGATCATCCATGACTTATTGTCCTACTGCCAATGGCACCATT
Organism: Sulfitobacter sp. SK012; assembly: GCF_003352085.1. Lineage (NCBI taxonomy): Bacteria > Pseudomonadati > Pseudomonadota > Alphaproteobacteria > Rhodobacterales > Roseobacteraceae > Sulfitobacter > Sulfitobacter sp. SK012. Next base: position 2,492,574 of record NZ_CP025804.1, on the reverse strand, counting down.
GGGGTCCCCATTGCGTTTGTAACGACGTCGGCTGGGTCAAGGATCAACGCGATTTGCCCATCACCAAGGATGGTTGCCGCAGCGATCCCAGGGGCACGAAGAAAGCTATCGTCGAGCCCCTTAATAACCACTTGCCGTTGATCAAGAATATCGTCAATAAGTAGCGCTGAACGCGCGCCGGTGTCATGATTGATGAGCAATACGATCGCATCCTCGTAGTCGGTCGTCTTGCCACGATACCCAAGTTCGGCACCTAAATCGAAGAGTGGAACGCAGCCCCCACGCGTCCGGAGAATTTCAACTCCGGAGCCTATCTTTTCTACGGAACTGGCCGAAAGGGACAAGGTTTCGACCACTGAATTTACCGGTAAAACAAGTGTTTCATCCGCAACTTTGATGATCATGCCATCCATAACTGCAAGCGTGAGAGGCAGGGAGATCGAGAAAGTTGTGCCCTTGCCAATCTCTGATGTCGTTGCAACACGCCCGCCAAGTTCTTGGATCGCCGCGCGCACAACGTCCATACCGACCCCACGACCTGACACATCGCTGACCGTGTTGGAGGTGGAAAAACCTGGTAGGAACAACAGGTTGTCAATCTCAGCATCAGTCAAGAGTATTTCCGGCGTCAACAACCCTTTCTTGATAGCCACCTCGCGAATTTTATCACGGTCGAAACCTGCACCATCATCGGAGACTTCGATGACGACCCGACCGGATCGGTGAGCAGCACTCAGACGTATTTTGCCTTGCGCCAAACGTTGCGCAGCCGTTTCCAAACCATGATCTACGGCATTTCGAATCATATGGGTCAGCGGGTCGGCGAGCCGCTCAATCATGGTCTTGTCGATCTCAGTCGCTTCTCCGTTAGTGACGAAATCGACGTCCTTACCGAGTGCATTTGAAGTCTCGCGCACGATCCGCGCCATGCGTCGGAACAAAGGTTTGACCGGTTGGGCGCGGATCATCATCACGCTGTCCTGGATGTCGCGGGTGAGGCGCTGGAATTCGTCTAGACCGTTCATCAAATCGGAATGCGCAGAAAGTCCAATGCGTTCTAGGCTTTCAGTCAGCATGGCTTGATTGATGACCAGTTCACCAACGAGATTGATCAGGCGCTCAATTCGATCGAGGTCAACGCGGATTACCGTTTTGGGACTCGTGGTATCATCGTGTTGGTCGGGTTGAGATGGATGCGGTTGTGGTGGGACAATAGCCTCTATTTTGGCGGAAGGGTCCTCTAGCAGGGAATCTTCAATTCCGTCGTTTTGATCCAGGTCGAATGACGCGAAAAACGCAATGTCATCGTCTTGAACATTGAAGTCACACAAACGGTCTTCAGTGTCCGTAGCCAAAGTAAGGCCTTTGGAAGGGTCTTCGATCCCTTCATTTTCGATGGTCGCTGCTGAGCCTAGAGCCGCAAGATCAGCAACAAGCGTTTCTGCCGCAACGGGAAGGTCGGAATTATCACGACTGCTTTGTACCAAATCAGTGAGATGATCGGCGGCATGCAGAAATACTTTTGCGGTCTTAATGTCCAATTTTCCGTCACCACTACGCAAAACATCAAGGGCCGTTTCAAACACATGAGAAAACCGTACCAAACCGTCCAGACCGAATGCGCCAGCGCCGCCTTTGATCGAATGAACAGCCCGAAACATGACGTGAATTGTTTCGTCGGTGTGGGTCCCGCTCTCGACGCTATCAAGTGCGTCCTGCAACGCCTCAAGAAGCTCTTCGCACTCTAGGAAGAACGAGACCATTATGACCGCCATGGGATCCGTACTGGGGCTCATCTGTATTTCTAACCCGCGACCATTTGCAGGGCTTTGACCAGTTTTGCTGGATCAAATGGTTTGACGATCCACCCTGTGGCACCTGCTTGGCGGGCGCGTGTCTTCAACTCTGTTCCGGCTTCGGTAGTCAAAACCAATATTGGAGTCTTGCGGTAGTTTTCCTGACCGCGAACAACGTCGATAAATCCAAATCCGTCCATGCGCGGCATGTTGATATCTGTGATGATGGCGTCGGGTGTAATACCCTCGAGAACCTGAATGCCATGAAGTCCATCATCGGCGGTGTGCACCGTAAACCCGGCATTTTGAAGGGCGAGGCGGATCATGTCGCGCATGGTTCGGCTGTCATCAACCGCGAGGATGTTAAGGCTCATGATTCCTCCTTTACTGAAAATCGACAAAAGAGAGGGCAAGGGGCAATGTCGGAATTGAAAAGGGGTTCAGGCACAGGATTCTATTGCGCACGAGGAAATAAAGATGGTCATCACTGGCTCCGTCTCAACTGAATATCGATTGGTCCATGTTTAGAGCACGTTGCGTTAATACCGCGTTACCTTGCCTCAGTTTGTGAAAGTGCCCTCGGCCCCGCAGTGCCAAACGAAAAGGGCCCCGGGTTATCAACCCAGAGCCCTCCAATATCGCTATGTCATGTGATTTTAGCGGCGGCGTCCGCCAACACGACCGGCGCGGCCACGACCTTCTTGCCCGGCCTTGGGCGCAATTTTATTGAATTTGATCCAATCAGATCCATGAGGATCGCGGTCGAACAGGAAATTCGCCGCCCGGATTGCTTCCATCTCTTTGCCCGCCTTTACCTTGGTCGACCCAAGGCCAAAGAGCGTCACGAAGGTCTCGTCATCAATGTCTTCTGGCAGGATGATCCCAGCAGCAGCAATCTCGAGTTTTTTCTCAGCGATCTTGGTCTGATTTACGGGCATGGCGACTGGGTTCATAATTGCGGACGTCATGCCTGCGCCCATCGCCATTGGCAAAAAGGCGTTATTGATCCCATGCCGGTTGGGCAAACCAAAGCTGATGTTGGAAGCCCCACAAGTGGTGTTCACGCCCAGTTCTTCACGCAAGCGACGCACAAGGGTAAAGACCTGATGTCCTGCGGTGGCCATGGCTCCAATAGGCATCACCAGCGGGTCGACAACAATGTCATGGGCGGGAATGCCAAAATCTGCAGCCCGCTCGACAATCTTTTTGGCGACGGCAAAGCGGACATCTGGATCCTCAGAAATACCGGTATCGTCATTCGAGATGGCAACAACCGGCACGTTGTATTTCTTGACCAGTGGCAGCACCAATTCCAGCCGATCTTCTTCACCCGTGACCGAATTCAAAAGCGGACGGCCTTCGCACGCCTCCAGACCGTTTTCCAACGCACCGGGCACCGAACTGTCGATGCAGATTGGGACATCAACAGCCGCTTGCACGATCCTGATCATTTCCGGCATCAACATCGGCTCAACAAAGTTATTGTCGGCATAGCGCGGGTCTTTGGCCATTTTGTTAGAGAACACGGCCCCCGAATTGACGTCCAGAATATTAGCTCCGGCTGCCACCTGTGCAATCGCGTCAGCTTCGACGCGACTGAAATCTCCGCGCTCCAGTTCTTCGGCCAGGATCTTGCGGCCTGTGGGATTGATCCGTTCTCCGATGACGCAGAAGGGTTGATCAAAGCCGATAATGGCTGTTTTTGTTTTAGATTCGACGACGGTTCTGGTCATTCAAAGGTGTCCTCAGGAGGCGTTGGCAGGAACAGCAGACGAGCCGCCGTGGGTGTTTGCCCATGTGGCATTTGTCTTGATCCCGCCGAGGGGAAAGAAATGCACATGGCTGATATTAAACTCAGGATTTGCGGCCTTGTGCGCGGCCAGCTCCGCTATCACATCGTTGGGCTCGTAAGGCAACAGCAGCTTGGTCACGTCCATGGCCCGCTTTTGCAGAACTTTCAGCGATGGGCCGACGCCACAGGCGATAGCGAACTTGATCAACGTTTGCAGCTTGGCGGGGCCCGCAATGCCTATGTGGACAGGCAGGGTGATACCAGCGTCGACCAATCCATCGGCCCATTTGATGATCGGGCCTGCTTCAAACGCAAATTGCGTGGCGATGGCCATTTTGGCGTCCGTCCGGGTCTGAAAGGCGTTTTTCCACTCGAGCGCGGCGTCAACATTTACCGTGCCGCTTGCATCAATATCGCGGTTACCCTCGGGGTGGCCAGCAACGTGCAGCCGTTCAAATCCGGCCTCGTCAAAAAGCCCAGTTTCCATCAGTTGCATTGAATCGCTGAAATCACCGTGAGGTGTCGTTACGCCGCCAGCAAGCAACAACGCCTGACGCACGTCCGCTTCACCCTGATAGCGCGCGATCCAGTCTGCAAGCGTGGCGCGGTCCTTGATGATACGGGCAGGAAAATGTGGCATCACTTTGAAACCATCCGCATTCAGACGTGCCGCAGTCGCCACCATTTCATCTATGGGCGTGCCCTCGATATGGGCGATGTAGACGCGGGTGCCTTTTGGCAGGATATCGCGAAAGTTCTCGACCTTCTCAGCGGTGCGCGCCATCACCTCAATCGAGAAGTCCTTGAGTAAGGTTTCGATCTCTGGGTTCACCAGATCAGGTACCGTCTCTTTTTTGCGGAAGTTCAGCAGGGCCATGATGCAGCTCCAATCGTGGAAAAAGCGGGGAGGGGTCAAGCGGGTGCCTGCGCCCAGCCGTTGTTAGCAATCAGCGCTTTGATGCGCTCGCGGTCGTATTCGGCGTCAAGGCGGGCAGCTTCGGCATCCGCGGCGGCGTCATCTGTGCCGTCAACGGTATACGCCGGCGCTTTGCGCCATTCAGCAAGGTAGGCATCGGTATCTTCGGCCCCAACTTTCATAGCGGCGCGGTCGATGGCTTGTTCAAAACGCTCGGGCAAAGGGCGTTTGGCCGCGCGACGGCCCTTGCCGACAATGACCTGTGCCGGAATATCTCGCCAATAGACCACGATAACTTCTGCCATTTTGATTCCCCTAACGCTTGCGTTCCAGCCCTGTCTAGTTGAACGCAAGCTCAGGCCAAAGCCGGTTTTCGACCGATGTAGCGCTGGGAGCGACGCAGGCATGCTGGACCCCGGGCGCTAAACGGGTAATGCTAGGCCAATATGCGACGCAAATCAGACAGGCCCGTCCCAATGGCAATCGAAGTAGCAGCCCACAAGATCGCCTATATGGCCTTGCCCAAGGCGGCGTGTAGTTCAGTCAAATCTGCATTGGCTCACCTTGATCCAAGTGTGGACTTGTCCAAAACCGAAGGCTTTGAGCCGGCGTTCGGCCGCTGGCATGCGATTTATCCGACCATGCGGTTTCGGCCGCATCGCTGGGAAAAATACGACGAGGGCTGGTGGCGTTTTTGCGTCGTACGGGACCCGGCCAAGCGGCTCATGTCATGCTATACCAACCGCGTGGTTCAGCTACGTGAGCTGCACAATAGCAAAAAACTGCGACGTGGCGAAGTAGACCTACCGATGGACCCGGACCCGGATTTCTTCTTCTCCAATCTGATGGCCTATAAAGATGCAGCGTCGTCGATAAAGCACCACGTTCTGCCCGCACAGCTGTTCCTTGGCCCACCACCGATGAAATACGACCGCATCTATATGGTGGCCGAATTAGGCCAACTGGCCAAGGATCTGGCCAAGCGCACGGGTACCGAAGTCACAATGGCGCGCGAGAATACAAGCGGCGGTGGTTTGGCCGTGACGGACCTAAAGCCAGCTACGCAAGATGCGCTGCGGCCCTATCTTGCCCGTGAGTATGATTACTTTGGCAAGTGGTACGAAAATCCTCTGGACTAAGGGGCGGTTTAAACGCCAGGGCCGCCACTGCTTGTGCTTGCGCCGCGCGAGCTCAGGGTTTAGCGTTATCTCAACTCGTTATGAAAGGCGCAACCGATGGCGCCAAAGCGCTCCAACGGTGCGGGCGCGCTCAAACATGATACGGCTCTGAGCCCCGCGCCAGTTCCGCCCGGATCGAACGACCTCTATGCGGCCCTTGATCTGGGTACAAATAGTTGCCGAATGTTGATCGCCCAGCCCAAGGGAAGCGGTTTTCATGTGGTCGACAGCTTTTCTAAGTCCGTCCAGTTGGGCGCGGGGCTGGAAAAAACCGGGCGTTTGTCGCGCGCATCGATGGCGCGCACCATTCAAGCACTCAGAATTTGCCAACAAAAACTGCGGCGTAACAAGGTTAGACGGATGCGGCTTGTCGCGACCGAAGCGTGCCGCCGTGCGGCCAATGGTGCCGAGTTCATGAACCGTGTGCACCGCGAAACCGGCCTGCGTCTTGATATCATCAAACCAGAAGAAGAAGCGCAGTTGGCCGCAATCTCTTGTGCGCCGTTGGTCAATCGCAAGACCGAAAATCTGCTGGTGGTGGACATAGGCGGCGGCTCGACCGAACTTGTGTGGATTGACCTGTCGAAAGTCCCCAAAAAGGACCGTGCCCAATCGATTATGCGTCTGCACACCGGGTTCATCCAAGCAAAATCCGATATCCCGGCGGCACGGGTTGTGGATTGGATCAGCGTTCCTTTAGGGGTTGCGACCTTGCGCGATCAATTCTCAGATGTTGAGGATGATGCCGCAAGATTTGCATTGATGAGCTGGTTCTTTGAAGAAAACCTGACCGATTTCACACCATACCAATCCACACAGCCGCAAGAACGGTTTCAGATTGTCGGAACATCTGGCACCGTGACCACTGTTGCAGCAAGCTATTTGGGTCTGCGCCGCTACGACCGCACCAAGGTTGACGGGCTAAGCATGACCACCACGCAGATTGACAAGGTGATCCATTCCTATCTGGCCATGGGGCCCGATGGGCGGCGGACAGATCCGCGTATTGGACAGGATCGCTCAGCTTTGATCATGTCGGGTGCTGCGATCTTGCAGGCCTTGATGCGGTGCTGGCCCACCGACCGGCTCAGTGTCGCGGATCGAGGCCTGCGCGAGGGGCTGCTTTATGCACAGATGAGTGCGGACGGTGTGTTGGAAAAAGGCAACTTCTGAAGAGAAGTTCCTCGCCGATTACACCACAGATGCATCCGTGTCGTTCCAAGTGATTTTCTTAGTTGTGCTGGATTGCGGCTCAACTGCAGACTGGTAAAGGTCCGGGAATGTGAACAACGGCGCAGATGTTGGGTCCTCATCTTGGCTTGGTTTGTGTCGTTGCAAAGCTTAATCGCACTCAAACAGATTAGGGATGGCTAACGAGGCCCACCTCGGAGGCGTTATTGTATTTGGTTCAGCGTGCGTGCTTGCGGTTGGCTGCCCCTTCGTGGCAAGAGCAGGGCTACGCTCACAGCGATCGACAGGCGGTAGATATGGCCAAAACACCGGACGGCAAGAATACATCAGGACGCGGTCAGCGTGACCTGAAGGTAAAGGTCAAGTCGGCCCGGGGCCGCAAGCTAAGCTCGACGCGCTGGCTGCAGCGCCAGTTGAATGATCCCTATGTTAAACGCGCCAAAGCCGAAGGCTATCGCGGTCGCGCTGCATTCAAGATCATGGAACTGGACGACAAGTACAGATTTTTGGTGCCTGGTGCGCGCATCGTTGATCTGGGCGCAGCCCCCGGTGGCTGGTGTCAGGTCGCTGTTCCCCGCGTCAATGCGCTGGCAGAGCGGACAGATAAAGCCGTGGGCACAATTTTGGGCGTCGATCTTCAAGAGATGGAGCCGATTGCAGGCTGTGTCCTCTATCAGCTTGATTTCATGGAAGATGATGCGGACCTCAAGGTCAAAGAATGGCTGGGCGGCAAGGCCGACGTGGTCATGTCAGATATGGCTGCATCGTCTTCTGGCCACAAACAAACAGATCACATGCGGATTATCGCGTTGTGCGAAGCAGCAGCGTATTTTTCGTTTGATGTGTTAGATGAAGGCGGCACTTTTGTTGCTAAGGTCCTAGCTGGTGGTGCGGAAGGTGAGCTGCAAAAGCTCTTGAAGCGACGCTTTACCAAGGTCGTGAATTTCAAGCCACCTGCCAGCCGCTCGGACAGTTCAGAGAAATTCGTAGTGGCAACCGGCTTCAAAAGCGAAGTCGAGGACGACGCTTAATGAGGGGCGCTAGACGGTTGAGCAGTAAACCCTAACGAGCCTATGGCCGTGGCCTGAAAACGCTGCATCGCTGCATCGTCACGTGCATCTTTGGCCGCCATATCAACGCGCCGGCTGGTGGTTTGGGCCCGATTCTTCTGATGTAACAGTTCGAATACTCGAAAACGGCCAGGATTTGGCTGTGCGGCATCTGACATGGTCTGGCGCTCCTGAAGTTGTCTTGGACGTCAGAGGTAACGCGGCATTGGGGCAGCCAAGCGGCGACAAACAGGCCATTTTCGCGCGCGCCTTGCGTTTATGCGCCCTTGGCTCTGGCGCGCGGGGATGATTTGATACGCGCAGAAATAATGGAGCCGCCGATGAAACCGTCTAGCTATTACGCCCCGCAAGGCGGCCACCCTGATCAGACCCAGCTCTTGACCGACCGCGCTGTCTTTACGGACGCCTATGCCGTGCTACCCAAGGGCACGATGCGCGATATTGTGACCAGCTTTTTGCCGCATTGGAATGACACACGCCTGTGGGTTATTGCGCGCCCAATGAGTGGCTTTGCCGAAACGTTTTCGCAATACATCATGGAAGTCAGCCCCGGCGGCGGCAGCACACGGCCCGAAGATGACCCGACAGCGCAAGGGGTGATGTTTGTGGTTGAGGGTGGCTTTACCCTGACGATCGCGGGCGAGAGCCATAAGATGCTGCCCGGTGGCTATGCGTATCTACCTGCAGGGGTGGCTTGGAAGCTCAACAATGACAGTGGGGCCATTACGCGGTTTCACTGGATCCGCAAACGCTATGACGCGGTCGAAGGATTGGACCATCCAGGGCCGTTGGTGTTGAACGAGCATGACATCGCACCAACCGTGATGCCTGATACTAACGGTGTGTGGGCCACAACGCGGTTTGTGGACCCATCCGATCTGCGCCACGATATGCACGTCACAATCGTAACGCTACAGCCAGGCGGCGTAATCCCGTTTCTTGAAACCCATGTGATGGAACACGGACTTTATGTGTTGGAAGGCAAAGCTGTCTACCGGCTCAATCAAGACTGGGTTGAGGTCGAGGCGGGGGACTATATGTGGCTGCGCGCGTTCTGCCCGCAGGCCTGTTACGCGGGCGGGCCGGGGCCGTTTCGCTATCTGCTTTATAAGGACGTAAACCGTCATATGAAGCTGGGTTAAGGGGCCGCGCAAACGGCCCCCTCGTGTTCGTTAGTGCACTTAGCCCTTAAGCGACCCTTTGCCTGTACCTGACATGCCACCGGAGACTTCTTCGGTGGCTTCGCCCGACAACTCTTCGGGCAGCACAAGATTGAGGACAATCGCAATCAACGCTGCTGGCAGAAGGCCAGACGTCATCAGGATGCGCAGGGTATCAGGCAGGTACTGAACCGCTTTGGGATCAAGCTGCAGACCGAGGCCAATCGACAGGGCAATCGCAAAGATCACCATGTTGCGACGGTTCCAGTTCACGTCCGACAGCATCGAGATACCAGCAGCGACAACCATACCGAACATCACGATCACACCGCCACCAAGGACTTCGATTGGGATGGTGCGGATCACAGCACCAACCTTGGGGACCAATCCGCAGATGATCAAGAAAATCGCACCGATGGTCACTACATGGCGGCTCATCACGCCAGTCATGGCGATCAAGCCCACGTTCTGGCTGAACGAGGTGTTTGGAAAACCCCCAAAAACGCCGGCGATGGACGTACCCAGACCGTCAGCGTAAGTGGCACCGGTGATTTCAGTATCAGTAGCTTCGCGTCCGGCACCGCCTTTGGTGATACCCGATACGTCGCCCACGGTTTCGACCGAGGAGACAAAAGCCATCAAACAGAAACCAATCACAGCTGCAAAGCTGAACTCGAACCCGTATTTGAAGGGCATTGGCAATGCTACAGTCGCGGCACGTGACCAGCTGGTGCCGATACCTTCAATCGTGACCATGCCCATCGCGATGGCATAGAAATAGCCCACGATGATGCCTATCACGACAGCAGAGACCGACAGCATACCTTTGGCAAAGAACTTGAGACCAAGAGTGACAAAGATCACGACAAGGGCTGCAGACCAGTTCAACAGGCTCCCGTATTCGGGTTTATCAATGGCAGGTACGCCGCCCGCTGCATACTGGATGCCAACCTTGACCAGCGCCAATCCGATCATCGTGACCACAAGGCCGGTGACCAATGGGGGTAGGGCAAAGCGGATTTTACCAATAAACGTGCCGAGGATCATGTGGAAAAGACCACCGATCAACACACCACCGAATAGCGCGGGCAGGGCTTCGACGCCTTTTCCCGCCACGAGCGGCACCATGATGGGAATGAACGCGAACGATGTCCCTTGCACAATGGGCAAGCGTGCACCAACGGGGCCCATACCAATGGTCTGGAACAATGTGGCGATACCGGCAAACAGCATCGACATCTGGATCAGATAGGTCATATCTGGAAAGCCCTGCGCGCCGGCATCCGAGCCAAATCCAAATCCTGCGGCCCCCGAGATAATGATTGCGGGGGTCACGTTTGAGACGAACATGGCTAGAACATGCTGGATGCCCAAAGGGATGGCCCGGTGGAGGGCAGGGGTGTAATTGGGGTCGCGCAGTTGTTCTGCGGTTCCCAGTGAAGTGTCGGCCATTCTTGTAACTCCGTTGGTTGTTTTTTCGTTTTTTATTGTTTTAGCAGATCAAATGCCTGCGTTGATAGTTAATGGGGTATCAAACCAGTGTTCTTGTAGGTTTGCGCCGCCTCCAATGCGGTCCACGACGGTAAAGAGCCCCGGTGCGTGTAACGGACAAAGGACGCCGTGCCAAACCCCGCGATGATAATTCACCCCTTGGCCGGGTGCAGCAAGGAACACCTGTGGCTTTGCAGGTGCGCCATTGTGATCAGTCGCAACTATCACCAGCCAATGGTTTTGGTGCATCGGAACAAAGGCTTGGGAGCCATCCGGGTGCCGCTCCATCATATCTAGCGTTATGGGAAAACTGCGGGGTTCTGCATCGAATATGCTGAGGCCTGCGCGCCCATCGGCAAAGTCTAACTGCGCGCGGTCATGATGACGGCCACACAGGCCTTGGTTGATGATCTTATCGGCAGTGCCAGTCGCCTCGAGCACGTCGCCGAAGGGTGCGAAATCGGCGGCGATTAGAGCTTGTGGCGTAAGAAGTCGGGTCATGGCAGTAGGTCTTGCAAGCGCAGCGCTGCAATCCGTTCAACCTGGCGGCAGGCCTCCTGAAATTCAACATCTTGAGCGTTGTCGATGCGACGACCAAAGGCCCGCAGAATGCCCGCTTTATCATGATCACGGACCGCAATGATGAAAGGAAAGCCGTGTTTGGCCACATATGCGTCGTTCATCTGGGTAAATTGCGTGCGCTCCGCATCTGTTAGAGCATCAAGGCCAGCCCCGGCTTGTTCTGCGCTGCTGTGCTCCGTCAGCCGTTTTGCTTGCGCGAGTTTGCCAGCGAGATCTGGGTGCGCGGTTAGAACGCCAAGGCGCAGATCTTTGCGAGCGGATCGGAAAACCCGCGCCAGCGCATTGTGAAGCCCGATTGCAGTGTCATGCGCGCGACCAAGCTCAAGCGCATGTGCGCCTTCTGCGATCCACGCGGAATGTTCAAAAATACCGCCATAGGCTGCGACGAAGTCAGCCTGCAACATTTCACTAGGGCGCGTAAAGCGTTGGGCTGGATGGATTTTTGCCCAGTGGTCCGCAATTTGTTCGCGGGTGGCGAACCATACACCTTCGTGGCTGCGTGCGAATTCGAGAAAGGCGCGCAAAGCTTCAACCCGACCGGGCCGCCCGATCAGGCGGCAATGCAGACCGATGGACATCATCTTTGCCTGACCTTCTGCACCTTCGCGGTAAAGGGCGGTAAAGCTGTCCTTGAGGTAGTCCAAAAACTGCGAGCCTGAGTTGAACCCTTGGGGTGTGGCAAAGCGCATGTCGTTGGCATCAAGTGTGTAAGGGACAACCAATTGGTCGCAGTCGCCAAATTCCATCCAATAGGGCAGATCATCGGCATAGCTGTCGGCAACATAAGCAAACTGCCCTGTTTCGGCGGCCAGTCGCAGGGTGTTTTCAGAGCAACGCCCCGTGTACCAACCGCGCGGTGGCGTGCCGGTTACTTCGGTATGTAAGCGGATGGCTTCGGCCATATCGGCGGCCTCATCCTCGGGCGTGGCGTCTTTGTATTCGATCCATTTCAGACCGTGGCTGGCGATTTCCCAGCCTGCGTCTTGCATTGCGGCAACCTGAGACGGCGCGCGGGCGAGTGCGGTGGCCACGCCGTAGACAGTCAGAGGAACATCGCGCAGCAATCGATGTAGGCGCCAGAACCCAGCACGCGCACCGTATTCGTAAATGGATTCCATATTCCAATGCCGCTGACCGGGCCAAGCGGCGGCCCCGACAATCTCTGACAGAAAGGCTTCTGATGCAGCGTCGCCGTGCAGGATGTTGTTTTCACTAGCCTCTTCGTAGTTGAGAACAATTTGAACAGCGATGCGCGCGCCGCCGGGCCACTGTGGATCGGGTGGCGTCTCGCCATAGCCCTGCATGTCGCGTGGATATCTGTTCATGGTGTGCTCCTGTCCGTCTTGATCCTGATAAAGCAGAAGATTACGGCCCGGATACAAGTTGTTTTTGCTGTTACCTGTAAAAATCAAAGGCGGATCACCGTTTTGCGGCTGTTTGCCCACGGATAATGAAGTTAAACTATTTTCAATAAATTCGCGACAAAGGAAACGACAACCATGAACGACATTGCCATCATGTGGGATTGGATCGGTTTCGCCGTCCGTTGGGTTCATGTGATCACCGCTATGGCCTGGATCGGGGCCTCATTTTATTTCATCGCTCTTGATCTGGGGCTGAAGAAGGTACCGCATCTGCCTGTTGGTGCTTCGGGTGAGGAATGGCAGGTCCACGGTGGTGGGTTTTACCATATCCAGAAGTACCTCGTTGCTCCTGAAAACATGCCTGAGCACCTAATTTGGCATAAATGGCAAAGCTACAGCACATGGTTGTCGGGTGCGGCATTGCTGATGATCGTCTATTGGGCGGGTGCTGAACTATATCTGATCGATCCGGAAAAGGCTGCTTTGGGTACGTTTCAGGCGATCTTGATCTCGGCGGGTTCTTTGACCGTTGGGTGGATCATTTATGACGCCCTGTGCAAGTCTCGTTTGGGCGCGCAACCAACGATGTTGATGGTGCTGTTGTTTGTGCTCCTGGTCGTGATGGCTTGGGGCTATGACCAGATCTTCACGGGCCGCTCGGCGCTGCTGCACTTGGGGGCGTTTACCGCCACTATTATGACAGCGAATGTGTTCTTCATCATTATGCCAAACCAGCGGATTGTCGTTGCAGACCTAAAGGCCGGGCGCACGCCAGATGGGAAATACGGCAAAATCGCCAAGCTACGCAGCACGCATAACAACTACCTTACGCTGCCGGTGATTTTCCTGATGCTGTCCAATCATTATCCACTGGCTTTTGCGAGTGAATACAATTGGATCATCGCTGCATTAGTGTTTTTGATGGGTGTCACGATCCGGCACTATTTCAACACGATGCACAGCACGGGGCGTGGGCCGCATTGGACGTGGCTGGCCACTGCACTGCTGTTTGTTGCGATCATGTGGTTGTCGACTGCACCGCTGCGGCTTGGCGATCCAGAGGCCCAGGTGATGAGCTCCGTAGATCATGTGTTTGCGGATGCAGCAGGGTTTGAAGAAGTGAGCAACATCGTTCCTGGACGCTGTTCGATGTGTCACAACCGCGAGCCATATTATGAGGGTATCCGTCACGCTCCAAAGGCTATCGTCTTGGAAACACCTGAAGATATCGCGCGTGCGGCCCGTCAGATCTATTTGCAGGCCGGCGTAACGCATGCGATGCCGCCCGCGAATGTGTCTGGGATGCTCGACGAAGAGCGGCGCGCCATCATCACATGGTACCGCGACGCGACCAAAGATAAGCCGTTTTACCTGTCCTGGCGGTAAAGGTGCCTCTTAATTCCCCTTGAAGTTGAGTTAAATTCAAGTTTTTCTTCCTGAGGTATAGTTCGCTTTGGCGAATCTTATCACAGGTATAGTCGATGAACTTTCTGCATTTTCCGATCATCCACAAAATGCTGCCGCCTGTGGGCGTTCTTTTGGTATCTGTTCTATTTGCTAACTTTGCCCATTCAGAACCATACAGATTGGTGCCCGGCGACCGGATCGAGGTGCGCCATACTGGGGTAGATGAACCTGCAGAAATTGGCGTCAACCTTGATGGGCAGATCCGGTTAAGCAATGTAGGCGGCATCCGCGTCGTCGACCAAACACTGGACCAAGTTGAAGCAACCATTGAGACCGCGATTGAGGGCGCAGAGCTATTTGTCGACCCGCAGGTCAGCGTCGTTGTAATGCAATATGCGCCGATCGTGGTTGTTGGGGATGTCGCACAGCCGGGGCGGTTTGAGTATCTGCCGGGGTTAAGTGTGGCGGGTGCGTTGGCCTTGTCTGGGGGATCACAAGCACAAGGGGTAACCCTGTTCGAGGTTGAGCGCGTGCGCGTTGAGACCGAAGGACAGCTGCGATTGCTGAACCTTGAGATTGCAGCAGCCGTGGTCCGGATGGCGCGGGTGGATGCGGCGTTGGCGAGGCAGAATGTTGTTGCCCTTTCTGCGGGTTTGCGGCGGCGCATTCCTGCACCCGAGGCCATCGCCCTCGATGTGCTCTTGGAAAACGAAGCCGCTTATCTGGCGAATGATCGCAAACGTGTGGCCGAGTTATCAGCGTTTTGGGCCGAAGAGATCGCCGCCATCGAAGCGCAGCGGAAATTGTTCGCGGACCGAATTTTTGTTCAACGCGCTATCGTACAAAGTGCAGCCGAAGGTTTGAAAGCCGCACGTGAACTTGAGGCGCGTGGGCTGCAGACATCAACACGGCTCGCAACGGTCGAGCAGCGCGACGCGGATGCCCAAACCCGAGCGCTTGATCTTCAATCGGCATTAATCACGGCGACGCAAGCCATCTCGAATGCGCAACGTGAGCAAACGCTGTTTCTGAGCACGGCGATGGGTGACAATCTGGCCGCGCGACAGGCTGTTCAAGTTGAGATCGAAGGGCTTAGTTTGCGGTATGGCCGTGCGCTCGAACGGCTCGGCTTGTTGACTGGTGGCAATATTGGGGCGTTGCTGATGTCAGGTACAGTTGATGTCACCTTCACCTTGCAAAGCCCGCGTTTGGGGCGTGCGGACCGGCTCGAGTTAAGCGAGACGACGCTGCTTTTGCCCGGAGATACCTTGATCGTAAATGTCACATCTGTTGGGTCTGATGCGGATGGGTGATATGAGTGACGGCAGGCGGGTGGCGATTATCCACTACTGGTTGGTGGGTCTGCGCGGCGGCGAGAAAGTCCTTGAGCAGCTGTGCCGCATGTTTCCACAAGCCGATATTTATACTCATGTGGCTGATCCCGCAAAGCTGTCTGCGACCCTGACACGGCACAAGATCATTGAAACGCGCATCGGTCGGTTACCATTGGCGCGCAAGATGTATCAAAAATACCTGCCGCTGATGCCGCGCGCGCTCGAAGAGTTGGATCTGTCTGGATATGACTTGGTAATCTCCTCCGAAGCCGGACCAGCCAAAGGGGTTATCGTGCCGCCTGACGCGCCGCATCTGTGCTATTGTCATTCGCCAATGCGATATCTGTGGGACCAGTACCATGTTTACCGCAACGGAGCGGGATTACTGACACGCAGCATGATGCCGGTTTTTGCGCCATCGCTACGGCAGTGGGATGTCACGAGTGCCGCACGTGTCGATGGGTTCGCCGCGAATTCAAATCATGTGGCGGCGCGGATTAAGAAGTACTGGCGCAGGGAATCCGATGTGGTTGCACCTCCGGTGGTGGTCGACGCGTTCGCGCCCGCACTACGGTCAGAGCTTGGGGGGTATTACCTGTGGGCGGGCGAGTTGGCACCCTACAAGAGGCCGGATTTGGCGGTCAAAGCTTTTGCGCGGTTGAACCTGCCATTGGTGGTGATCGGCGGGCCAGAAAAGACGGTGCGGAAACTCCAAGGAGTTGCAGGGCCGAATACGACTTTCCTGAACAAGGTGTCGTTTGAAACGCTGAAATACCACATGTCGCGTTGTAAGGCGTTGATTTTCCCTGGAGAAGAGGATTTCGGGATTGTACCCGTCGAGGTCATGGCTTCTGGTCGCCCTGTGATAGCCTATGGGCGCGGCGGCATCTTGGATACGGTAGTTGATGGCGAAACCGGGCTCTTTTTTCGCGAACAAAGCGTTGAGGCATTGGTTGACGCGGTCGAGCGGTTTGAGGGATCTGAGCTGAGCACTGCGGGCCCAGATGCCTGCGTCGCACGTGCCGGATTATTTGGGGTGGATAGGTTTGAGGCGGGCATTTTGCGCAACCTCAAAGCAATTGGTGCCTAAACGGCTAGTTGCGATCAGATTGCCCCCGCGAGGCCCACACAAAGCCAAGAGCGACGAAGGCACCAACACCGCCATAAATCGGAATGAGCCAAAGCCATGACAGGTGCAGAGCCAAGACGCTCCAAGTTGCGGCGGCAAAGGCGAAAGGAACAGCGAGCAAGGCAGCGCCTATCCCGCGCAACCGCCATGGACGCGGCTGCCCGTGCATTGGTTGAGCCGTTTTCGACGCAAGATCAACTGTATTTGATCGGTTGGATGCCAAGGCGAAATTTCCTTTAAAGCGTATGTCCTTAATACTCGGCTTCCACCTGGATTTGCTAGGGGAATTTGTAGGTTATCCTTAAGAAAACGTTCCGCGCAGTCATCAACGCACTGATCTTAAGTCACTTTCATTTCGCCGTGTTGCGCATTTTGAACGACCTACGTGCGCAGGAATAATTGATCGTTAGAGAGTGTTGCGTAGTTTTTGCCGGAAACCAAATCCGGGGAAATCAATTATGCTTCAGACCATTTCTGTTGCGGTGCAACCAACTGTTCAGTCGTCCGAAATCCACTTCTTTGCCGGCGAGGCATTGCGGTTTGAAATCGATGATCAAACATCAAGCGCTGAGATCATTATCACGATGGCACTAGAGCCAGATGAAGATCCCTTGATTGAAGTCTCTGGACTGGGGCCATTTGTGATCTCGGCCGAAACATTGGAAAGTTTGCCCGAAGGTCAGACCTGCCGGTACAACATTTGGCTGCGGGACGGCGGGGATCCTGAGTTGGCGCAATACGGAAGCATCATGGCCCGTGCGTCCATAGCGCCCTCGGACCCCGGATCACCTAACAGTCCGACTGTGGCTCCGGGTGGGTTGAGCGACGTAACCGTCGACGTTGCTGCGCCGGTTTTTGAGGACCTGTCGCTTGGGTTTATCGGGGATGACCTTGTTTTTGAACGGGTGCCGGGCTCAATCGATCTTCCCAACGGGATCAGTTTGTCGAGCACGGGGCTGTTGTCTGGCGCGAGTACCCAAGAGGGAAATTTTATGGTTGCCGTACGGGCCAGCAATGCGGGGGGGCATGTTGATGCGCAATTTGCGCTCAACGCGGTGGCGATTGTGCCAATGGTTGCGTTTAATGCAGGGCCCGCGTCGCCCCGGTTGTTTATCGATGGCGACAGCGTGATGGCCTATATGCCTGGCACGCGGTCGATTCTGGAACAGAGGCTTGGTGGCTTGGTGAGGTTTCCACAAGACTACCAACAGGCCGTTGGAGGCGAAGCGGCAACTGCTATCCTTGCAGGCCTGCCTGGGGTTCTGAGCCGGATCGCTCCCAATGAGACAATTGTCTTGATGGGACCGATTGGGGCAAATCAATCCACACAAGATGACAGTTTCGTTGAAATCATCGCACGGCTAGAGGCCATCTATGGCCAGTTGCGTGCCGCTGGGGCCGTCGTGGTCGCGGTGCCAACGTTGCCGGACGAGAGCAGCTACGGCAACGACGCCGAAAAGGATGCGTTGTCGGCATGGGCGGGCGCGTATCAGCGTGGCGGTACGGTGTCTTATCTGGGAACGGATTATGTTGTTGCGCCGCATGCTGGGTTTTATGCCATTGATATTGGGGAGGCGAACCGTGCGCTGACAGGGGCGGCAGCCTTTGGCTCAGACGCGTTCAACCCCTATACGATGAAGAATGATCAGAGCCATCCAAATGATCTTGGTTCCAGATGGCTATCTGGGAAAATACTGGAGGTGTTTGAGGCGCTGATATCTGGCAATGTACTGGACACCGCGAATAATATTCTGGGTGCTGACGGGGTATTTGGAGGCAGCCGGATGGCCGTCGCTGCTGGGATCACCGGGGCTATCCCAAGCAATTGGGACGTCACGCGAACCGGTTCAGCGGATTGGGCAATGTCCAAAAATGCGAGCGGCGAACTGGTCGCGATGATTACAAATGCAGCCGAACCAACAACCCTAAATGTAATCCACCGCGATACACTGATAGCGGCCAGCGCGGGGGATGTGTACGGTTTAGCGGCTGAAGTTGAACTTGTTGCAGGCTCAACCGGGTTGCGGTGTGTTTATGTGGCGGGGGTCGGCCAAGCGTCGACCATCACCGCCAACAGCCTTTATATGCCCGAGCCGGGAATATTGCAGGTGCGAACAGCCGAGACGCCATTCGCAACCGCAACGCCCGAGGTTGATGTACGGGTTTCCGTGAGCGTCGACGTGGGGGCTTCGGTCACGGTTATCTTCAAACGTGCTGCAGTGTTTTTTGTGGAAAATCAGACCGCGCCGCTTGCGATCACGGGTACGCCAATCACCGCATTAACGATGGGTAATCCTTATAGCTTTGCGCCGCAGGTGGCTGGAGGGGGTGCCCCATATGCCTTTGATATCATGGGAGGGGTACTGCCGCAGGGCGTTGGGTTAAACCCTACAACGGGTGAGATTAGTGGCACCCCGGCGGCGCAAGAAACGCAAAACGCCATATCTTTGCGGGTGACCGACACCGCTGGGGACACGGCGATCTTACCAGAATTTGCACTGACGGTCGTTGATGCAAGTGTTCCTGAGAATACCGGCCTGCCGGTTATCGACAACACCGCACCACTGGTTGGCGATACGCTTGCGGTATCAACGGGCAGTTGGTCAAACGCCCCAACCGGATACGCGTATCAATGGTTGTCTTCAGGAACCGTTATGCCTGGCGAAACTGGCACGAACCTAACTGTTGGCGCAGCAGCTATTGGTGAGGTTCTGAGCGTGCAGGTGGTGGCATCAAATGGGAATGGCAACAGCATCCCAGTGTTGACTGCGCAAACAAGCGCTGTTGAAGACGCGCCACTTCCGGGTGCGATTGCCGGATGGGACAGCACCATCAATTCCCCCGCACCCGAACAGGTTGCATATAGCGACAACGATCGCACGATATCGGCCAATGCCAACATAAGCGGAGCCAGACACTCACGCGGCGTCGATCCCTTGGGCGGCAAGGTTTACTTTGAACTGGAAGCCGTGAACGGCCTAAACATCGCGGGCGTCTCAAATGATGCCGTGAACTATATCAGCGGTGGGCCCAATCACACGGCGCGGTGCTATTGGTCTGGCGTCTTGTTCATACATGGCGGCGGAACCACCAATATGGGTCCGGGTAACGTCGTATCCGACGGGGATATAGTTCAATTCGCCGTGGACGTGCCGAACAAACTGTTGTGGGCGCGGCGCAATGGATCAGGGACTTGGAACGCCAATGCAAGTGCAGACCCAACGACAGGAACGGGAGGCCTTGATATCTCAGGAATGCCCGCAGTGGTGCATCCTTACGTGCAATTGAAGAACGACACCGCAGCGGAGGTCATTTTGCACGGAACAGCGGATAGGTTTGCCTTTGCAGCGCCAGTGGGTTTCACCGCAATTGCCTAAGCCGGCTGGGGGTGCTCGGCCTGCGCAAGTTCGGCCAAATACCCCACAAGTGTTTCAGCAGCGGCGGCCCAGGTAAACTGGGCCGCCCGTGCTATTCCAGCCTGTGACAAGGAAAACCTAATCGCGGGGTCGTATGTGATAGTACTAAGTGCCGCAGTCCACCCCATTTGGTCATAGGGGTCTAGCAAGATGGCTGCAGTTCCGCAGATTTCAGGGATCGCGCCACCGGTTGATGCGATGACAGGGCAGCCGCAGGCCATTGCCTCTAGGGGCGGCAAGCCAAAGCCTTCGGTCAGTGACGGAAAAGCAAGAGCCGTTGCGTTTTCGTAAAGAGCTCGGAGTTCACTATCGCTAACCCGGCCCAATATTTTCACATTGTCGGATGCACTAATTCCTTGGCCGGCGAAGACGGCTGCATCGCCACCACCTGCAATCACCAAAGGCTGAGATGTATCCGTGCGAGCCTGTGCCGCTTTGACAAGGAATGCGAGGTTCTTATGTGGTGCAGAGCTGCCGATGGCGAGGATGTATCCCTGCGGCATTAACTTAAAACGGGGCAGGGTGGCGGCGTCCGCTGTGACACGCAAAATGTGATCTGCGCCGTTATGAACAACACGCGCTTTGCCCGGTGGAACAACGCCAAAGGCCTCCAGCTCCCTTTTTGAATGTTCTGAAACCGTCAGCACCAGCGCTGCGTTTCGCGCCAAAAGAGGCTGTGCAATGCTGTACCACCTGCGAAATGCGCGCGAATAGGACTGCGGCTCTCGAAACACCTGCGCGTCGTGCATCATGACGATCTGCTTGCGACGCAGCACCGGCCCCATATTGCACAGGCTCAATAGCCAGTCTTGCGGGTTGGTTTGCAGCAACGCGGTTTGTTCCCAAAGCTGACCCCTTAGGCGCGACACCGAAACTTCGGTTGCTTTCATCAGTACGTCCGGTCGATCTTGTTGGTCGACAACGACGCCTGCGGGATGGGTCGCGCTCAACACTCCCGGCAATTCACACGCTAACAAGGCTGCGGCCAACTCTGTCGCCACTCGGTCTACGCCGGTTGCTTTGCGCATGAGGAACCGGCCATTTAGGAGTAAATTTGGCAATAAGACTCTCTGACGTGTTGGGAAAATGTGGGTGCCGTGCCGCAGCACCATAGGTCGTGGCATTTGAATTTAGGCAAACTTGGCGCGGCACCCTTTGGTGAGCCGCGGTTTCTGCCGTTGTTTCTGGATACCTCGAAAATTGCTTACAAAATATTAACGTTTTGGAAGCAAATCTAATTTGAGATTTGAAACATGTCAGAAGGTTGACCCATTCAATGCGCGAAATCTATTTTTATACATGTCGCCAGCCGGTTGCGCGATGTACTTGCCAGTCATTGAGGCTGCGTCAGGACGCAGGTCTTGATGAACGCTAAAATCACACCCATCGTTTTATGTGGCGGATCCGGGACGCGGCTCTGGCCGTTGTCGCGCAGGAGCTACCCAAAACAGTTCGCAAAACTCACTGAAGAAGAGAGCCTTTTTCAAGCCACCGTGCGACGTGTGCAGGGTGGAGACAGCGCGATCAACTTTGAACCACCCGTCGTAGTCACCAATGCGGATTTTCGGTTTATCGTGACCGAACAGATGCAATCAGTGGGTGTCGAGCCGGGCCCAATTATGATCGAACCCGCGGCCCGCAACACGGGCCCCGCAGTTTTAGTCGCAGCGCAGTTCCTGTGGGCACAGGACCCCGATGCAATCATGCTTGTGGTACCCTCAGATCATCTCATCCCCGATACCGAAGCGTTTCACGCGGCCCTTGGACGCGGAATTGAAGCGGTCGCTGCGGGCAAGTTGGTTTTGTTTGGCATTCAGCCTGATCGGGCAGAAACCGGCTATGGATATCTTGAGTTAGAAAACCCAGCGGGTCCGGATGCGCCAGCGGTGACTTTGCGGAGCTTTGTGGAAAAACCCGATAAAAAACGGGCCGAGCAGATGTTGGCCAGTGGTGCGTTTCTTTGGAACGCCGGCATTTTTCTGTTTCGCGCGAAGGACATCATCGCCGCTTTTCAAAAACACGCGCCCACCCTTATGGCTCCGGTCACAGATGCCCTTGCAGGTGCCCAAAACGATCTTGGGTTTTTGCGGTTGGATCCAGCCGCTTGGGATCTCGCACCGGACATTTCGCTCGATTACGCGGTCATGGAAAAGGCCAGCGATCTTGCAGTGGTTTGTTATGGTGCGGATTGGTCCGATCTTGGGGGCTGGGACGCGATCTGGCGGGTGTCGAACCAAGACACTGATGGGAATGCAGTCAGTGTCGGAGCAACAGCAATTGATTGTCAAAACAGCCTATTACGCTCCGAGTCTCAATCAGTTGAATTGGTTGGCATTGGGTTAACGGACATTATTGCTGTTGCGATGAATGACGCGGTCTTGGTTGCAACCAAGGACCGTGCGCAAGACGTCAAACTGGCCGTTGAGGCGCTCAAAGCGAAAGCCGTCACGCAGGCCGAAACCTTTCCCAAAGATCACCGGCCATGGGGTTGGTTCGAAAGTCTGGTTGTGGGCCCACGGTTCCAGGTAAAACGTATCGTTGTGCATCCCGGCGCGTCACTGTCGTTGCAATCGCATTTTCACCGCTCAGAGCATTGGATTGTGGTTGAGGGCACGGCCGAAGTTACTGTCGATGATACCGTGCGGTTGGTGACCGAAAACGAGTCTATTTATGTCCCACTTGGGTCGGTCCACCGCATGGTGAACCCCGGCAAAGTTCCTATGGTTTTAATCGAAGTTCAAACAGGTTCTTATGTCGGTGAAGACGACATTGTGCGCTACGAGGACGTTTACGCACGTGGACAGGGTGCCAAGGGGTGAAGGGCTGAAACCCGCAATGTACCCCATTGATAGCACGGGTCGTGATGCCCGGCTGGACATCGCGCGCGGCATTGCGATTTTGTTGGTCGTGGTGGGCCACGCGATGGATGGTGCGCAAAATCTTGCAGGTTGGAACCGACCGATGACGGCGCTATTGGTCTTCATTTACACGTTTCATGTCGCGTCATTCTTTGCCGTTTCAGGCTTTTTGTCGCGCAGCTTGATGGAAAGAAGCTGGCCTGAATTCATGCGCATTCTTGGGGTGCGGATCGTGTGGCCCTATGCCCTGTGGGGCACAATATTGATGGGCATTCATTTTGGCCTCTCGCAATATACCAACACCAAACTCCTAAGCTTTGCACCATGGACCCTGTTGTGGAAGCCCGCGTCTGTCACGTGGTTTCTATATGCCTTGTTTCTGGCGATGATCTTGCTGAAGGCGCTAACCGGACGACCTGTTTGGATCATTCTTGCGACTGGTGTTGGACTGGTCGTTGCGAGTTACACCATTCCTAGCCCACTGTATCTGCGCTTTATCGGTGTGTTCGTATTGGCCAGCCAGCTTGATCAAACGCTGCTCGACCGGCTCTTGACGCGCAACATGCTGCGCATTTGCGGGATCACGATGCTCGGAACAGCCGCCTTTGCATGGCAGAATGCAGCAATGTCGACCACCGGCTTTCCCGGGTTGAAATTCGTGTTTCTGCCTGCGCTATTTGCGGGTCCCTTGTTGCTTCTTGGCCTATGCGATTGGATGGAAAGGCGTCAGGTAAGCCGCAAGATTTGCGCGATACTCGCTTTGCTCGGGCGCCGGAGCATGCCGATTTTCCTGACCCACATCCTGTTTACAGCAGGTGCACGGATTACACTGACCGCACTGGGCATTGAAAGCATCAGTTTAGTCATCCTGTTAGGCGTTACTGCGGGCGTTGGCATCCCGCTTGCGGCCTCAGAAATAGCGCGGCGGACGCGCGTATCGGTTATCTTGGGTTGGCGGTGATGCGGCAGCTTTTTATCAACGGACGGTTTCTGGCCGGCGCAGTAACAGCAGTCAATACCGTCGCGCTTGATTTGAGTTGTGCGCTCGCAAAGGCGACCCAAAATGGTACAGCGGGTTGGAATGTAACGCTGGCGGTCCCACCTGATCTGCAGGAACAGGCCTGTGCCACCGGCCTTGCTGTCAAGGTCGTCGGCAGGCGCAACGGCATCCTTTGGGAACAAACAGAACTGCTGCATCTGGCACGTCAGGGCGTGATCGCGGGATTTTTCAACACGGTGCCCATGAGGGGCAAAGGCCATGTAACGATGCTGCATGATGCTCAAGTTTTTACGACCCCGGGTTCGTACAAGGCGGCGACGCGGATGTGGCGCCAAACACTTGCGCGTCGGGCTGCGGCCTCAGGGAATTATGTGCTGACCGTATCAGAGCATTCAAAACAGGCGCTGCTAGGCGTCGGGCTTGGGGCAGCCGACCAGATTGGCGTAGTGCCCAACGGGCTGGGGCAGGTGGGTCACACGATCCCGGATGCGGCAATCCTCAAACGCCTGAGCCTGACCAAGGGCGCGCGGTGGTCTGTGGCTTTGGCAACGGTCTTGCCGCACAAAAACATTCGACTGCTCCTCCAGGCCTTTGCCGATCCAGCGCTACAGGATCACAAGCTGATCCTTGTGGGCCGTTCAGATGCCCAAGACTTTGCTGCTGCAGGCATGTCTGTAAGCCCCAATGTCATCTTCGCGGGGTTTGTTTCGGACGCAGAGCTCGCAGCGCTTTACCGCGGTGCGTCATCGGTATGTGTACCCTCTACCCAAGAGGGCTTTGGCCTGCCTGCGCTGGAGGGAATGGCGCAAGGCGCTCCAGTCCTTGCGGCAGATTGTGCGGCGTTGCCTGAAGTCCTGGGGGGTGCAGGTTGGATATTGCCCCATGATCAAAGTACCGCATGGGTGCAAGCGTTGGGTGTCTTGAGCACGGATCCCGGTCGACGCGCGGCCCTTTCTGCAGCCGGACGTGCTAGAGCGGCCCAATTTACATGGGGTGCCGCCGCCGCACGCACCCTGGAGCATCTGGACCGGTGGTTCCCTGGGGCGGAGGCTTAGCCTGAAAACACCTGCAAGCTGAATACCTTGGTCCGCATGGCCGCAAATAGGGCAGGAACCGCAAGCGCCGCGGCCAATAGAAATCCGGCAGCCAATTGCCAAGCTCCAGAGGGCATATGCGCTGGCAGCAATGACCAGCCAAAAACCAAAGCCCCGGCGTAAAAACACAGCAGGATCAGCGCGATGCATGCGCGCTGTAAGGCAAAAGCCACGTTCACATGCCCCCAACGTCCGATGACCCAGATCGCCGCCAATGACATCGCCAGTGACACGGCGGCCTGCGCACCAGCCAGCGCTTCAAATCCATAGGGGGAAACCAACAAGATGACGCCAACCATCACCAAGGTCCAAAATAGGTTGTGATACAGCGCGACCTTTGTAGTGCCTCGCGCGGCAAAAACCGGGTCGATCAAATTGGTACCCGCAAGGGCCGCAGCCCGAAATGCCAATGCATAAACCGCGCCAAGCGCCATGAGATATTCAGGCTTGAACAGAGCGTCGATCGCGCTGCCACCCAGAACGACAACCACAATGGCAAATCCTCCCATCAAGAACACCATCGCCCCAAGGAACCGAGCAAATATAGGTGCAAGTGGCGCATCATTGCGCGCAGCTTCGCCAAAGGACTTCAGCGCATAGGTTCGCAATGGCTGACCGATGATATCAACGCTCGCCATCGCGATGCGGTTTGCAAACCGGTAAAGACCGGATTCAGCTGTGGAAAATAGAAAAGCCAACACCAGATCAGTACCAAAGTTTGAAAAGAAGCTGAGAAATCGCGATCCATAAAGCCCGCTGGCATAAGACGCCGCCCGGCGCGCCATAGATGGATCAAAGGTTGCACGGGGCCAAAACGGCACGCCCCAACCAAAAAGCACCAACCCCAGCACGATCCGAATGGCGCGGTACGCTACCAGCGCAAACAGCGACTGCCACCAGATCAGAATGATCGCGCCGGCGATCATCCCGCCCAGATTTGAGACGATCAGAATGGAAAAATAACGCCGCATCTGCCCGGTACGCGTCAACACCGCCGAGGCCCAGCCAATCGCGGAAGCAAATGGTTGCATAAGACCCAAAAGCCGCAACACCAGCTCAAGCTCTGGGGCATTAAACACACGTGCAAGTGGCCCTGACGCAACAATCAAAGTCGCGCCGCCGAACGTCCCGATCCCTAACATGATCCAGAACATTGTCGACAGAACCGCGGTTTCGTCCTCCTTGGAGTTCACAATAAAATGGAAAAATCCGGTGTAGCTCAGCATCACCACGCCTTCGACAAAAACGATCGCCAGGGTGTAGATCCCGTAATCTGAAGCGCTCAGAAAGCCCGCAGCAAGGAGCGTGATGACAAAGGATGCAATCTGTTGCGAGGTGAGCCCCGGCACTGAAATCGCAGCATCGATGCCGCCGCTGGCCGGCGAGCCTTCAACGTGTGGCGCCTTCAAAAGACGCACTTTCGGCCAGAAAACCGGTGATATTTTTGTTGGATCAACATAGGTCTACTAAATTAATAGCTGTATTTTATATCAAAATACAACTTTAGCTTGTTATTCGTAGAGCAACATTGTTCCTTTGTTTCCAAGAACAAGGCCAGCCCACGGCCCAAACCCTGCCGATATGTGATGAATTCAGGAGAAAACGACCCCGTGAACGAGTTCATAAGCCGCAGGAAAATTGAGGCACCGGCAGGGGCTGGCCTTAAGGCGAGCCGTCCCTCAACAGTGCATGCATCCCAAGATGCGGACCGCGCGGACTTGGGGCGGATCATGCGGGCTGCGTGGCGACACAAATGGTTTGTGCTGGCCTGCACTGTCGCCACGGCGGTTGTGTTCTTTGTTCTCACGTCGATGCAGCCGACGCGCTACACGGCCGTCTCAACGATCATGCTCGATCCGCGTGAACAACAGGTGATCGCCGCGCAGGACGAAGTTGTGTCTGATCTAAAGCTCAACAATTCCATCCTGGAAAGCGAAGTCGCGGTTCTGCGGTCCTCCACGATGATGGGATTGGTTGTGGATCAGATCGGCATCGCGCGCTTTGCAACGATTGATCCTGCCACGCAACAACCGGGCGCTCTTGAGCGTGTCAAAGGGGCCATCAAATTTATTCTCGGGCAAGATGCCGCACCAGAAATGGGGTTACTGTCTCCAGAAATGCGGCAAAAAAACCGAATTGTGAGTGTGTTGCGACAAGGGGTGTCGATCAACCGACTGGGGGATTCCTACGTCATCCAGATCAGCGTGCAGTCAACAGATCAGGCGCTTTCAGCTGAGGTCGCCAACGCGCTGGCCGCCGTTTATATTAAGGGACAGTTGAAAGACCGCGAACAGACTGCTGAAGCGGCAACGGCGTGGTTGGCTGCACAAGTGTCCGAGCGCCGCGATGCGTTGCAATCTGCGGAGCATGCAGTTGAGGGGTATGAACGTCTTCAGCTTGGGCAAACAGGCACCTCCATAGAGGCGGTCCAGCAGCAATTATTGGAGCTGAACAAGGCCCTTGCGCTGGCGCAATCTGACCGTGCGACCCAAGAGGCTCGGCTAAGTCAGATTGTTGCGCAGATCGCTGAACGCGGCCCGCTGGCGGTGGCAGAAGCAGAAAGCACAGGCTACCTGACCACCTTGCGCGAAGAGCGCGACAAGCTTGCACAGCGCGATGCCGGTCTGGCGTCGTCTTTGCAAACGGGACATCCTGATCGGCGCAATATCGCATCCGAGCTTGCGCGTTATGACAAGGTCATCACCCAAGAAGTCAGCAATGTCGTTCAGGCGCACCGAAATGAAATTGATGTCCTGAATGTGCGTGTGGCCTCGCTTGGCCGCAGCGTCGCAGCCTTAGAAGAACAAACCACCGAGATTTCAGCATCCTCGCGCCAATTACGCCAGCTTGAGGGTGAGGCGGATGTGGCCCGACAGAGTTATCAAGACCTACTGACGCGATTGGGCGAAACGCGCGCGCAAGTTGAGCTGCAGCGAGCCGAAGCCAAGATCGTGAACCCAGCTCAAATCCCAACGGGTCCGTCGGCGCCGCGCCCAATGCTGATGGGCGCGTTCGGCGCGACACTGGGCCTGACCGGCAGCCTCATCGTCGGGCTCATGTTTCAGATGCTGGGGGCAGGTTTTTTACAAACCGCGCAACTGGAGCAAGTGACGGGATTACGGGTCTATGCCACCTTGCCACGCGATAAACTGGCCAAACCACGCCAAGTTCTCGATCTTATTGGCAACCCGGCCTATTCGCTATTGGCAGAACGGATCCGACAATTGCGCGGCGTTCTGATGTCGAGCTTGCCTGCCCGAAGCCGCAGTATCCTGTTGCTGTCCTCGGTGCCTGATGAAGGGAAGACCACGACGGCGCTGGCCCTTGCTCATTTCTATGCAAAAAGTGGCGCGCGCACGGTGTTGCTTGATCTTGATACGCGGCGCTCAAGCTTGCGTCATGCGCTGAACGCCGACGCTCCGTACGAGTTGTTTGATCACCTTAACGGCGATGTTGAACTCAGCTGCGTGATATCGCGCCCTGAGGGCGAGGGATTTCATTTCATCAGTGCCGGCAAAGAGGCGACGTTTCCCATCGATGAAATCTCAAGCGGCCGGATCAAGGGCATGATAGGCAACCTCAAGTTGGAATATGATGTTGTGATTATTGACGCCCCGCCCGTCTTGTCGGTGTCAGATGGCCTGCTGATCGCGCCTCTCGCGGATGCGGTGCTTTACCTCGTGCGCTGGCGCAGCACACCGCGCAAAGCGGTCCTTGATGGGTTGTCCGCACTCGCGAATGTGCGAGTTGCCCCCAAAGGCCTGGTCCTGAGCATGGCCGATATGACCGCTGAACCTGGTGGATATGCCCAAGATTACAGCTATTATTGAACAACTTTCGGTTGAGGTCAGTTTAAGCGGTCCAGATTAAAAGAATTTTAAGAGTTTAAGCAAAATACTTGTTTAAAATTCTTGATAGGACGCCGGGATGACAGATCAATCGAGTACCACCCCCAAGGCAGATGCGTTGTTTTTGGTGCCGCGCGCTGCTCGCATCGCACAGAGCTATCGTGGTGCGCCCAAACGGGTCTTGGATGTGGTGCTGTCGATCGTCCTTTTGCCAATCATTCTGCCGGTCATCTTGATTTTTTACGTGGCAGTGCGGCTTGAAGGTGGCTCTGGTTTCTTTGGGCACCGCCGGATTGGCCGCAAAGGGCAGGTGTTCACTTGTTGGAAAATCCGCACGATGGTTCCTGATGCCGACAAGAAGTTGACAGATCTTCTACGCCAGAGCCCCGCCGCGCGGCGCGCGTGGGATAAAGACAGCAAGCTCCAGAATGATCCGCGCGTCACAAAGCTCGGCGTATTTTTGCGCGAAACGTCCTTGGACGAATTGCCACAGATTTGGAACGTCCTTCGCGGAGAAATGAGCTTGATTGGGCCACGACCCGTTACCGCACCTGAGCTCGAACGCTACGGAACTCACCAACGTGCATATCTGTCTTTGCGGCCCGGCGTGACCGGTTTGTGGCAAGTGTCGGGGCGCAATGACGTGAGCTACGATATGCGGGTGGAGATGGACGCACGCTATGCCCGCGACGTGTCATTCACGTCAGATGTCCGCATCCTGTTCCAAACGGCAGGGGCCGTAACAAACAGAACAGGCTGCTGACCCGACATGCCAATGCGCATCGCCGCTGTTATTTGTTCAATCGACCGACCTGCCGCCATCTCTCGTGTGTTGCCCGCGATAAAACGTCAGTCAAAGGCACCAACCACGGTGCTTTTGGTCGTGACGCGGCCCAAAGACCTGCCGCAAAATTTGGCCCGAGACCACCCAGACGTACAGGTGGTGTTCAGTGATAAAGGCCTACCAAAACAGCGCAACTGCGGCTTGGATTATGTCCAAGACGACTGCGATGCGGTGTTTTTCATAGATGATGACTATCTACCGGCTTCAGACGCGCTTGCCGGTATCGAGCGCAGCTTTGCCGCGTTTCCCGATGCATCTGGTCTCTCGGGGCATTTGCTGGCCGATGGAATTAACGGCCGCGGCCTGAGTTTCAAAGAGGCGGAGACACTGATTGAACATGATGAACAGGGCAGGGTGTCTGCCGGCCCTAAGCCGATCACCGCGACAAAAAACGAAGTTGGTCTTTATGGATGCAACATGGCGTACCGCACCAAAGCAATTGGTGCTCTGCGCTTTGATGAACGTCTGCCGCTTTACGGCTGGCAAGAAGATGTGGATTTTGCCAGTCGCTTGCCCGGCGAAAAACTGACATCGGATGCTGTGATTGGGGTCCATTGCGGCGTTAAATCTGGGCGTGAAACCAGCGGTCAAATGCTGGGCTATAGTCAGATTGCGAACGTGTTCTATCTGGTTCGCAAAGGCTCGCTGCCACGCCGCTTTGGGGCTCGCTTGATGATGTGCAATGTGCTTGCCAATCACACCAAGATATTGCGGTCTGAGGCTTGGATCGATCGGCGCGCAAGGGCGCGGGGCAACCGCATTGCGATCTGGGATGTGATTGTCGGGCGCGCCACACCAGAGCGTATACTGGAATTGTAGTTTGAGGCGTTAATGGACGGTCAAAATCTGTTCTACATGGCGGCGTGGAGAGGTCGCAACCGTCAGGTTTTTGGGCAAATGGCCCACGGCAATAAACACGATGACATTTTCGGACGCTGGAATGTCGACGTGCTTGCGCAAGGCAATATCGCGACTGGCATCCACACTCCAATTCAGCATGCAGGTGCCTAAACCCTTGGAATGCAGCGCATAGACCAAGGACATCGCAAACAACCCACCGTCAATCCAACATTGATACCGCTCGGCACTGCTCAGAAAACTACTTAGGTCCGAAGTTACAATCAGCAGCTCAGGAATTTGCGCGCCAAAGCCTCGGTTGCCGCCTTGGATTTCAAGCGCTTTTTGTTTCAAATCAGGGTCGGTGATGTGGTGCAGGCGGGCGGATTGGCGATTGCAAACCGAAGGCGACTTGGCTGCGATCAAGGTGGCATCATGGATCAGCTTTGCATCTACAGACGTATCAGAAAACTGACGAACGGAATGGCGCGACAGGGCAAGGGCGCGAAACGCCTCGGCAAATTCATCCGACCTTTCGGTGTTTAGCTGAGTAATTCCACCAAGCGCGCTGCACAATTCAGAATTGTCCAGAAAGCCATCGACAACATCCGAGCGTATCGCGTGGGCTCTATTAAAATTACGGTAATGCTCTAGAACGCTCCGCGCCCAGATTGTCGCGAATTCGGAACCAAGTTGGGTTTCAAAAGCACGCGTGTTTGTCATTAACCGCTGCAGCATGTCTTGGCCAAAGCCCGGCCTTGGGTCTGGCAAGGCCATCCCCTTTTCGATGCGGTGGGTGTCCATCATAATATGCGCACGCAATACATCCGGGTCATCTGCATTCCGCACGGCACCTGAGTGGCGCAGGTAGCGTAGCAAGTCGAAACCGCTGTTACGCAAGGTCTTAAGCATGACCTTCATGCAGATGTGGGTTCCTCAAAATTTTGCAAAGCCAATGCTTTGATCGCATCAATGCGGGTGGCGATCTTGGCCTGCTCAGCGGGCAATTCATCCAAGAAACACTCGATCCCTGCGGCAACTTTATCGGGGTTTTCCAAGATATCAGCCGCCGTGGACAAGCCAGTTGTCTCTAGGCCAAGCAGCATCAAGAGCCCCTCCATCTTGTCCTTATAATCGATGCCATAAACAGGTGTGCCTGCTCCGATGCTGGCAATCATGAGGTGCATCCGCCCCGACACCACAGCATCCAGAGACTTAACCAGTCCCTTGATTTCGGGTGCACTCAACTGTTCGCTGGGCTGACAAAGTCGAGCGCCCAGATCGGATTTAAGCGCGTCAAAAAGGGGATCCAATCCCAAAGCATCCGAAGACGCACCCCGTTGATCATGGCTAAGCAACAACAGGGAAAGGTTCTCATTGGCCGCGAGGTCTTTGTGGATCATCGCAAAGGTATCAACGAGTTTGGGAAACTGCGCGCGATCTGACAGCTCAAGCAACAAGGGATGGAAGTTGACCGCAACAACGCGGTGCCCTGATGCCTTTTGCTGTGCGATCCAACCAAGCGTCGGCTCCATCCGCGCGGTTGTTTGCGCAGGCAGCAAGAAAGCAACATCTGCCACTTGACGAGCAGGCACGTTGGTCTGATCGCGAAACCGCTCAAAGGACAAAGGGTCGCGCAGATTGATCTGAATGGAAGGGTGCAGATCCGCAAAGATGCGCTGAACGCCGGCATCAAAAGCCTTGCTGACGCTGAAACCCGTGACATACCCCGCAGCACCCAGCCGGGCTGCCAAATCCAACACCATAAGCTGTTGGCCAGAAAACGAAGGATCGTAACTGCCGTCCAGGCCATCGGCGCCCATCAAAATTGCGGTGGCAAACCTATGGGATTTGAGGACGCCGTGAACATGCGGCATGGACATATCCTTGCCCATCATTCGAAGCGGTTGGGCGCCCAACCCTGTCGCAGCCCTATCCGCATCGGCGTTCGCCGTCGCAAAATAGAACGCATGGCCGGGTCGTTTCTTGCGCCAATATGCCATGATGGAGCCGATCATCGCTTGATCCCCCACAGACGTTGTCAGGGCATAGGGATCCGAAGGGATGATTAGGATGCTCTTTGAAGGCGCAACCGGGGCACAGATTGCCTTTAGCTGATCCCATTCACGGCGCGATTTGCGCAGACGGTTCTCGAGCACGAGCTGACGGACACCAAAGTTACGCCATACATATTTCAGGGCTTTTCGAGGGAAGTCCTGACCAGGTTGCCGGAATGGGGATTGAATTGGACTGGCGGCTGAGGTCATCGATATCAGGTCTCTGTCATTGGGTGCTTGGGGTGAGGTTAGATACCATAAATACACCCTAAACGTGCAGTAAGATAGATACTATCTCGCCCAGAGGGAATATAAGGCGAGCGGTACCCTTCTTAGATCGGTTTGATGCGGTTTCGACCAAAAAAGGGAGACCGCGATGTAGCGCTTTGAGTTGTTTGCACATGTCGCAAAAGACCAACTGCAATGCCCGCCATTGCGAAAAACGGGGCTTCGAGATTGGGGTAGGGTTTCGTGATAAGCGATTGCAATAGGATTGCAAGGCAGCCCGCCTGAAGCGCCGCCGCGGTCTCAACCTTCGCTGTGGCGCTATGTGGGCCGTTGGGTCGGGCCGTTGTGACTGCTGCGATGAACCACACAAAAACCCCAGTCCCGATCAAGCCCAGACTGCCCAAGCATGACACAAGCCAGCTTGATGCGCGCACGCTGCCTAGGCCGGCACCAAATCCGTAAGTGTCACGAAAGTTTCGGAGCGCCTGAAGGTTCCATACCAATCGCTCCACGCCGGAATCACTGGCGATTTTGGTCACGAACATCCCATCGATCATGGCACGCAGGTTGGGCAACAAACCGTAAGCTGCCAACAAGACCCCCAAGACCAGCGGTAGGGTGGCCCCCAGCACAACAAACGCTGTCATCGGCTTTTTCTCGCGCAGCGCAGCCCCGAAATGCCAAACAACAAACAAGGCCGTAAAGGTGCCCATTGTCGCATAGGCCGATGTCGAGGTTGACCGCAGCAACAAGACTGAAGTGATCAGCAGCATGGCCCCTGCAAGACGCGACCGTTTGGCGCCAAACCACAGGCGCAACCAATAGCCATAAAGCCCGATTGTATAAAAGCTGAACGACGACGGTTCGGGAAATCCACCGACCAGCCGTTTGACACCAAAAATCTGCTGATTGTCCAACATCAGAAATTGCGCTGTACGCAACGGGTCCAGCAAATCTGGCAGACCCAACTCATAGGATACCAAATCCACGATCGACAGAACCAAATGCACCAAGGATGCGACGACAACTGCGCGCTGCACCTGCTGTTCCGAGCCATCGAGCCGAAAGACCGTGGCCAGAACGACAAAGGCAGACGCAGCAAGTCCGAGCCTTGCGAGTTGGGTCAGATTGACCCCAGAGGGTGCGAGCGGCTACAATACCAGTGTGTCGGACCCAGCTTGGGAGGCGACGACAAAAACGTCGGTCCAACCTGTCATCACACGGGGCATAAAGATTGCACCAATGGCGGAAATGACCAATACGAGCAGCAGTAGAAAACCGGGTTGGCCAGGCTTGAGTGTACCGGCAAGATTTGCCAGCCCGACCCTATGAAAGAGCAACGAGACCCAAAGAGCCACGATGCAGAAGTCCGGCATCGACAGGGTGCCCAGCCCAGTAAGACCAAGCGCGGCAGCACTCCCCAAGGGCATAGACAGAAAGAAACACCACAGCCCACGAACCGGTCCGAGCAGCAAAATAGCGCCAAATAGAAGAAGGGCCAAAGGTGTCGTGGTCAAAAACTGCATGGGCTGCACGCTGTAAGGAAAGCTGAGCAAAGGTTAGCCAGATTGCGGTGAAACTTAAAGGCATCAATGCACTTTATAATTGCACTATAGTCCCGCAATACCTACTATTACGGGTATTCTTTTTGATGAGGCATTGTCTGTGGGATTTCCAACGCGCGATATGACAAAGGCGTTTGTCGGGAAGAATGTCGCGGCCTTTGCCCCTCAAGCACGGTATTCAAGGATGATCCTTGTTCTGTCGCATATGCGGTCAGCGACGACGGCGTTGTCAAATGTGCTATGCAGCCACCCGGCGATTTCAGGGTATGGCGAAACCCATGTGACGCATACCGAAGCAAACAGCCCCGGTCAGGTGTTGGTGAACGTGGCACGGCGACGCGCCTATGAACCGCGCGCAAAGTTCCTGTTTGATAAGGTCCTTCATGACCATCTGGACGTTAAGGCACCCCAAGCGTTTGCTGACGCACGCGCGATATTTCTGGTGCGAGCTCCGGGGCCGGCGGTAGCGTCAATTGTAAAACTCGCAGCGGCGACTTCTTTGCAGGAGGTGCGTGAACCGGGGCAGGCGGCGCTTTACTACGCAAACAGGCTCGAAAGTTTAGCGCAGCGCTGGCAGACGTTTTCACCCGAACGTAGATTTGGTCTAACCGCTGAGCGGCTGCTTGATGATCCCGACAGTGTTGTCGACCAAATCGGCAACTGGTTGGATTTATCACCTCAACTGGAGAACCGCTACGTGAGCCACAAAGCAACTCAGTTAGGTGGTGGTGGAGATCCTACCGCCAGCGCCCGCCTGAGTAAAATCGAAGCACGTCCATCCGCTGCGCCTAGCCCCGTGGTCGGCGTGGATGCTTATCTGAACAAGCGATGTCAGAGTGCTTATGGCGTTCTAGTTGCAGCGTTTGAGCAAAGCGAACCACCCGTTTCACGGTGAGGATTGGGCTATCACATTAAGCATAGCTTCAAAGCAAACCTATGTGCCGTCTGTGACCGTTTCAAAGGTCGAGGCATCACAAGCATAAGGGACAACGCAGCCATTCATGTCACCAAAACCAGACAGATGATGCTGCTGACGATCAAGATACATCCCAGAATTTCGATCTTGTTGATGACTTCTTTGAATATGAAAACGCTCGATGCAAAGCTGAATAACATCTCAATTTGCGCGACAACCTTAACTAAGGCGGCCTGTTGTAAGGTAAACGCCGCGAACCAACCGAATGTCGCTGTAGCACCGACAAAACCAACCATCAGACCGGGCTTCCACGCGCGACGAACGCGGACAAGTTCAGAAGGATCTCGGAGGATCATATAGATCAGCATGACGGTTGTTTGGAATGAAATGCCGATCAAGAGTGTCGTGGATGCCTGAACAAGAAAGAAATCCGAGCCGACGCTGCGCGCCGCCGTTTGAAATCCAACAGCGGCAAGCCCAAACAGCGTGCCCGCACCAAGCCCAATCAGAGCCGTACGGCTGAACAAAGAGGTTACAAGCGTCTGAAGGGTGATCTTGGTTTGCGCGACCGAGATCAAAATGACCCCGACAACCGCGATCCCGATGGCAAAAATCGCACCAATGCTGAACTCAGCTCCAAACAAGACAAAGGCAAAAATGGCCGTCTGCATAGGCTCTGTGCGCGAATACGCCGTGCCCACAGCAAAACTACGCAATGAAAAGAGGTAGACCAAAAGGAATGTCGCCATGATTTGCGCCAATGCGCCGATGACCACCCAAAAGAAGAACCCTAGCGAGAGGGTTGGCGTATTATAGCCCAGCCCCCAAATGAGGATTGCGCAATAGAGCGCCGCAAACGGAACCCCAAAGCCAAACCTGACAAAGGTCGCCCCGGTTGTGCCCATGACGCCGGTGAGGTGCTTTTGCAGGGTTGAACGCAGGTTTTGCAAAAACGCCGCTGCAATCGTGATCGGTATCCAAAGTTCCATGAGGCCTGCGTTCTGCTGTGTTGAGGTGTTGGACCATGCTGTTGTGCAAGGCGTAACGGGTAATGTCGCGGCCGTGGGGAACCGCTACTTATATTTTGTCTTATTGCACTGCTGTCGCAGCAGTGACCACATCGGTTTGAGCAGATCCAGTATTAAGTCGTGACCATGGTTGCCGGCGAACCTCATCGGACTGGCTAGATTCCATTGGCATTACGATCGTCCTCACTTTTGCCAGTACAGCCCTAGGTTCATGCAGATCGCACCGCCCCTGAAACCCGGCGCAAAGTGAATATTCAGCCAAAGAAGGCAAAATCAACTTGGAGAATGTCCTTTCGAGGACTTGATAGGAGCGCAAAGCCAAGGCAAGGTGCGCCAAAACGCGTTCCGCCATTGGGATGTGAAACAAGCCTGTAGATGCATCCCTGCAAGCAAGGTTCTTTGGAGAGACGCTATGAACGGTCACTTTCGCACCAGATCTTTGGTTGCCACGTTCCTTTTGCTTGTTTTGGTCGGATGCTCCCGGGCACCGCAGATTATCGGGATCACCAACGAAGAGATCCCGATTGGTACCGTGGCTAACCTCACAAAGCACCGTATGTTTATCATGTCGACGCGTGGCTCTTCTGAGGTTACCGGCGCATTTTACTCATCGGTCAGGGCACCGGAACTTGGCCTTGCATCGGTAGATGCGACGGTCCCACCGACCCACGTAACCGGGATGTTAGAACGGCCCGATCGGCTTCCGCCTGATCCGCGCACTGAGTTCACGGTCGTTAACCCCATTGTTTATGCAACGGACACCTCTTTTGTTAACCAAATTAACCGTGAGCTTGCCAAGCGTCCGGCGGGTGACCGAGAGCTGCTGATTTTCATCCACGGCTTTAACAACACAGCAAGCGATGCGGTGCTGAGGCTTTCACAATTCGTAGAAGACACTGGTTTCAAAGGTGTGCCTGTGCTGTTCACTTGGGCTTCGGCGGCAAAAGGAAGCCGTTATGTCTACGATCTCAACAGTGCACTTGTCGCGCGCCCACAACTCCAGAAAATGGGTGAAATTTTGGCCAACACACGGGCTGAAAGCGTCGACATATTCGCGCATTCCATGGGTACCTTTCTGACGATGGAAGGTCTCGTGAGCCAGCGAGATACCGCAAAATTTGACGAAGGTTCGCGAATTAACCATATCATCCTCGCGTCCCCGGACATTGACATTGATGTGTTCGAAACACAGATGGCTGTCTTGCCTCATGCGATTACAGAAAAGATGTTCCTTCTGATTTCCAAGGATGACGCAGCGCTTCGGTTGTCTCGTCGCATTGCAGGGGGCGTTCCGCGCGTCGGAGCCGCTGATGGACAGCAGCTTGAAGAACGTTTCGGGGTCACCGTCATCGATCTTGGGCAGGTTGAGGATTCCAACTCAGGCAGTCACTCGAAGTTTGCAGGATCCCCAGAAGTCGTCCAACTGATCGGTGCCGGGCTAAGTTCAAATAGCAATTTTGGCACAACTGGCAGAAGCTCAACTTTCGAAGATCTGCTGGCAAGAACGCCAATTAGAATTCTAAGATAAAAATCTGAGGAATTAGTCTGGCGTCAGCTCATCGGCAAAGCACCTTGGGACCAAACGAAGATCACCAGATGGGTCATCCGAAACACAATTGGGCAGAAAATTAGGCCCTTGGCCCAATAAGAGTAACCAGCCAAGGGTCTTCTTTGGAGTCGGCGATTGTCGAATTGTTTCGCGGCCATATACGCCTCTGATCTCAATCAATCAAAATTCGACAACAACGAAGCGCCACGAAGTATTTCAGGATGAACCGCTGCGAGGTTCTTGTTGAATGGTGCGGGTCGGTCGCACGCAAAAACGTGAGATCGTTCGCCTTTTTTTAGGATTTAGTCGCGACCAGACATAGGAGTTAACTCAACTCTAATCCAGCGTTCATAGTTACTCCCTGCCGAAGTTGGGGACGATTGATGTAGAGCATTGATTGCTACTGCGCATGATGTGCCGAGGCGGAGTGGGACTGAATTGATTTGTTGGCGGGCTGGCTCCGACGAACGAGCCGGACAAAAACCATCACATGGGTGACGATCAACAGCGGAACTAAGAAAGTCGGGATGTACCAGGCGGCACCAAAGTGCGGCACGGCCTCAACTTGGCGCAGCGCATTCAGCAGATCGACTGAGCCAACGATGCTGAAGATCCAAACAAGACCAATGGCTGGCCCCCAGTTTCTATGCAGTGCGACCAGAGCCAATATGGCAAGAAGACCGCTGGCAAAGTCACCGTAGCCTGCCGCAATTGCAAACGAACTTGGCATCGCATCGCTGACGACCGCGGGGGTCAAAAAAGTTAAGCCAATGTGACGAAACGCGTGTGGAAGGATCAATATCGCCAATGCGACCTGCAGTGTTTTTTCAGATAGCCAAGGCGTTACATACCATCTGGCGATGAGCGCAAAGACAATCACGCTCAGGATGAATTGAATGCCAAAGATTTCGACGGTTTCCATTGTAAAAGCTCCTAATGGACAGAATTTGGTAGATGTTCAGACAAGATTTGTGACGTCTTCTTGGCCGCCACCTTGGCTGTAAGGCAGATAAAACTCGATCAAACGTGCCTCGTATGTCTCATACTCAGGCATGGTTCTAAGCAACGCGGGATGGGTTTTCATAGCCGCCCACCACGTCGCATAGCGTGTCCATTCTTGACCTGATGTGGGTAAGACGAAGTCTTTGTAATGCCCCAAGATAAGTTCGATCCGCAGTGCGAATGGGGCGAATGCAAAATCAACGACGTTTGGGGTATGCCCCGCAAAATATGGCCCTTCCGAAGGCATGGCCTTCGCAAGTTTTTGCAAACTGTCCAACATCTGCTCTCTGGCGTGATCAGCCTCGGCACTGCCGCGATCTGCCTTCAGAAAACGATAGAAATATGGAATAATCTCTGTCTTCTGAAGATCTAGCCAGTAACGGGCATCTGCACGGCGCGATGCGCCATTTTCGCCTAATTCAACGCCCTCATTCTGGAGATCATCCAGAAACTCCATGGACCGAAGTGAATCTGGAACACGAAGCGGTTTCCCTTTGTCTTCTGTAATTTCAAGGACCGGAACCTGGCCCGTCCCGCGTGAAATATCCATCCATTCCGGCGATTTATGATACGGGTCCGTTTCACGGTAATTGTACGGAATTTCCAGGTGTTCCAACGTCGCCCATGTCCGTTGAGCAAAGGGGCAATACCAAGCTGAATATAAGGTGAGATGCTCTGACATTTTCGATCTCCTCGCTTTGCAAACATTGAGGTTAGGGCGAATTGAACGCCAACGGTCTTACTAACTTCATTGAGGTGTCTGGGCCGGTCTGAGCCGGCCCAAACGATAAGCAGAGGTGGTTTATGGCTTAGTATTGCGGTCCAAAAATTCATTCATCCGGCCTGCGATCTCATCGCCATATTCCTCAAGCGCGAAGTGGCCCGTATCGAGAAGATGAAACTCCAAATTCTCAAGATCCCGTTTGTAAGGATGAGCGCCGTCAGCTGGGAAAATGTGGTCGTTCTTGCCCCACATCAGCAGCGCCGGTGTTTGATGCTCACGGAACAAGGCTTGCCATTTGGTGTATTCGGCAACGTTTGCGCCGTAGTCCAAAAACATCTCAAGCTGCACTTCTTGGTTACCGGGACGGTCGAGCAAGTACTGAACATGCCAGAAGTTATCAGGGCTGATTGCTTCGGGCTTTTGGGTGCCGTGGGTAAACTGCCACTTGGTCGCATCCATCTCTAGAAACCCGCGCAGCTGGTCGCCATTTTCAGCAGAAGGATCGGCCCAATACGCTTTGAGCGGGTCCCAGAATTCCTTCAACCCTTCCTCGTAAGCGTTGCCGTTCTGGATGATAAATCCAGACACTCTTTCTGGGTGTTCTGCAAACATCCGGAACCCAACAGGTGCGCCGTAATCCATAAGATAAACCGCGTAGTCATCAACGTTCTTTTGATCCAGCAACTGGGTGATGACCTCAGCAGTGTTTG
Organism: Sulfitobacter sp. SK012; assembly: GCF_003352085.1. Classification (NCBI taxonomy): domain Bacteria; kingdom Pseudomonadati; phylum Pseudomonadota; class Alphaproteobacteria; order Rhodobacterales; family Roseobacteraceae; genus Sulfitobacter; species Sulfitobacter sp. SK012. Next base: position 2,452,488 of record NZ_CP025804.1, on the reverse strand, counting down.
CAAATGAGTATTCGTAATCGGCCGCATCAGGCATGTCTGATGCGCCGTAGCCGGGATAATCAGGGGCGATGACGTGATAGTTTTCCGCCAATTCGGGGATCAGGTTGCGAAACATATGCGACGAGGTGGGAAAGCCGTGCAGCAGTAAAACGGTCGGGTTTGCGGGATCCCCTGCCTCGCGGTAGGCGATGTTTAGGCCATCAATCTGTGCCGAATTGAACCGAACGTTGTTGTCATTGGGTTCAGCGGCAAAACTGGTCGTCGCCATCGGGGCAAAGAGCAACGCAGCGGCGATGACGGCGGAAGAAGCGGTGTTTAAAAATGAGGTTTTCATCGGTTAGTCCTTTCAGGGGTTATGTGTCCAGGTTGGTTAAGCAGCACCTTTCAGTGCGGCATTCTCAGTGGTGAGTTGTGCGATCTGAGTGTGGAGTGCGCTTAGTTCTGGCTCCAATTCTTCGAGCGTGAAACGGCGCGGTATATGGCGGGGGCAATTCCAGTCGATGGCCAAAACCTTGATCACAACGATCTGTTCGATCACCTCTTTGCCGGTGTGGAGTGCCGCGGCGAGTTCAGGTTCTGACGCGGGATCAACGAGCTGCGCCTCTCCCCAAAGCTTGAGACGACGCTGGTTCGGATAATCCACGGCGATCAAAGATATGCGACCCGTATGCTTTAGATTACCGGCGCTGATGTATTGACGGTTTCCGCGCAAATCCGCGTAGGCGATAGTGTTGGCATCAAGCGTTTTGACAAAGCCCGGTGTGCCGCCGCGAAATTGAACATAAGGCCAGCCGGTCTCGGAAACGCTGGCTTGAAAGAAACCATCACGCTCGCCTAGAAACTCTGCTTCGTCCGGGCCAATTTGGTCGCCGCCCCATCGGTCGTCAGACAGGAATTTTGCATATGTATTGGCGGAGCCGAATTTGGCCTGCTCGGCCTGAACCGATGGTGTGAATGCGATTTTTGCAAATGCGAGGGGCATGGGTTTTCTCCTGTTTGCGGATCAGAGGTTTAGGTCTGTGAGGTTGGGGTGATCATCAGGGCGAGGGCCCAGTGGCCAGTGAAACAGCCGATCTTTCGACGCGATCTTCAGGTCATTGATGCTGGCATGGCGGTGACTCATCCGGCCGTCTGGCGCGAACTGCCAATTCTCGTTGCCATAGGAGCGTGTCCAAACCCCTTCAACATCTTGCCATTCATATGCAAAGCGCACGGCGATCCGGTTGCCCGTAACGGCCCATAATTCTTTGATCAGGCGGTAGTTGAATTCGCGTTCCCATTTGCGGGTTAAAAGCGCGTGGATCTGAGCATGGCCGGTCACGAACTCAGCGCGATTTCGCCATGCGCTGTCATCGGAATAGGCAGGAACAACCACATCAGGATTGCGCGTGTTCCATGCGTTTTCGGCCAAGCGGACCTTTTGTGCCGCGGTGTTTGTGTCGAACGGCGGGAAGGGTGGGCGTTCCATCCTGTGGGTATCCTCGGGTTTCAAATTTATCATGTACCGATCTGTACATCTTGTGTTTCTATAAGTGTACCGATCGGTAACTAAAGTCAACACTCAGATTAGAAAAGCCCAGCCTTTGGATCCTGAGAATCTCCTACACCGCTGATTTAAATGGATACATAATTCATTGATTAGGAAGTGGCTTCGCGTCTATTATGTACAGATCGGTAAATTAAGAGAGAATTCCATGCGCCCAAACAAACGCGACGAACTGGTGCGAAAGGCGTTGGAGGTCTTTTATGCGAACGGATTTCACGCCACCGGCATGGACAAACTGGTTGCTGAAACCGGGATATCGAAGACCTCGATGTACAAACATTTTCGCACCAAGGAAGACATCATTCTAGCAACGCTTGAATTGCGCGATGAGAACTTCCGTCATTGGTTATACCGACGGGTTGAAGCTTTGGCAGACACCCCAAAAGGTCAGTTGCTCGCGATATACGACGCTTTGGAGGAATGGTTTGCGCGCCCTGAGTTCCGCGGATGTATGTTCATCAAGGCCAGCGCCGAGTTCCAAGAATTGGATCACCCCATTCATGTGCAATCCGCTGAGCACAAACGCCTTCTGACCGAGCATTTTATCATCGCGGCCAAAGCGGCCGGACTTTCTGAACCAGAAGATTTGACGCGACAATTGATGATACTCAAAGAAGGCGCGATCATCATGGCCGTCATGGGCCACAGCGAAAACCCGGCGATGGATGCAAAGGCCGCGGCGCAAGCTTTGATTGATGCCCACGGTGGGTAAAGCGCGGTAGCTGTGGGTCCTAGGGCGCTAGATCCATCCGCGCCCCTTCATATTCCAAAAACCGACAGTGAAGCTTGCGAAATTGCACAATCTCGTCTGAAGCCATTGCACGTGGCGGCTAAACTTGGCTCTATCACCGGTGATCATATCGGGGGTTAATATGAAGTCGCGCACGAAGGTTGTAGTTATTGGCGGAGGTATCGCCGGGTGTTCAACGCTCTATCATCTCACCCAAGAAGGGTGGAGCGATGTGGTTTTGATTGAGCGCAACGAATTGACCAGCGGCACGACATGGCATTCTGCGGCTCAGGTCACAAATTTTGGCATGAACCAGACGATGGTTGGCCTGAAAACGCACTCGATCAACCTTTATAAGGAACTGGCTGAAGATCCCGATTATCCGATCAACTATCACCATGGGGATGGCGGCATACGCTTGGCGAATTCTGAAACGCATATGGACGGATATCGCCATTTTGTCTCTATGGCACGTGGGATGGATGTTAATTTTGAGGTTATTGATGCGGAGGAATGCGCGCGGCGCCATCCGCTTATCTCGACGGATAACCTTATGGGTGGTCTGTGGGATCCTCTAGACGGTGATATCGACCCTGCACAGTTGTGTCAGGCTCTGGCGCGCCGGGCCAGAAAAGCGGGTGCCGAAGTGTACCGCCATACGCCCGTAACCGCATTGACCCAGCACAAAGATGACACGTGGACAGTGCACACAGGGCAGGGCGACATCGATTGTGACGTCGTCGTAAACGCGGGCGGATACCGGGTGAACGAGGTAGGCGCGATGATGGGGGTTCACCACCCCGTGGCCTCCATGGAGCATCAATACTTCCTGACCGAAGATATCCCGGCCATCAAGGAAGCAGGCTACCGCATGCCGCTGCTGCGCTGCCCTATCAGCGACTACTATTGCCGCCAGGAAAAGAACGGTTTGCTGGTCGGATTCTATGAACAGAACTGCAAGACATGGGGCATGGACGGGATTGACCCCAATTTTGTCAACGCACTGTGTCCTGATGATTTGGACCGTGTCACCGATGTGCTGGAGGGAGCGTTTGAGCGTATGCCGGCGTTGATGGAAACTGGCATCCATACGGTGGTGAATGGTCCGATCACGTACACCATTGATGGGGCACCCTTGGTTGGGCCAATCCCCGGCAAACGAAATGCGTTTTGCATCATTGGCTTGCGCGCAGGCCTTGGTGAAGGGGGCGGCCATGGCTGGCTGCTGGCCCAACAGATTGTCCATGGCGAGGCATGCTTTGACACATGGTGCATAGATCCACGGCGGTTCACGGGACATGCCAATGTGGAACTGACAGGTCTTAAGGCAGTGGAGGATTACCAAAACGAGTTTCGCTTTCACCTCCCGCATGAACATCGCCCAGCAGGGCGCAATGCCAAGACCACGGCTCTGACGCCGGTCATGGCCCAAGAAGGCGCGGAATTTAGCGTAGTAAACGGCTGGGAACGGGTTGATTACATCAAGCCAACACCCGATTTTCACGAAACCCACAGCTTTCGCTTTAACGAAGTTTTTGACGTTGTCGCCAAGGAGGTGGCAAATGTGCAAAACGCCGTTGGGCTGGCTGAAATCAATGGTTTCAACCGGTTCGAGATCACAGGCGCCGACCGTCATGCGTTCCTTGATCGGATGTTCTGCGGCACGGTCACAAAGCGCGCAGGCCGGGTTGGTCTTGGGTATCTGCTGAACCACCAAGGCATGATTAAAGCTGAGGCTACGGTTGCAAACATCCCCGCCAGTGACCGAGGACCTGACCGGGCTTGGTACGGCTCGGCCGCCGCCAGCGAGTTTCACGATATGGACTGGTTGCAGGCCCATCTTGGCGCTGATGAGGACGTGCAGATCCGCTCACTCACAAATGACCAGACCATACTTGTCGTGGCCGGACCCCGTGCGCGCGACGTTCTGTCCTCCTGCGCCCGAGGCGATTGGTCAAAGGAAGCCTTTCCTTGGCTCTCGGTGCGGGAGTGCTTTATTGGCCATGCTCCTGCGACTGTTTTGGGCGTAAGTTTTTCTGGTGAATTAGCATATGAAATTCACCTGCCCAATGCGTCACTTTATGCAGGCTATCTAGCGCTGCGCGAGGCGGGAGAGGCATTTGGCATGACGCTATTTGGGGCGCGCGCTGTTGAATCGATGCGGATGGAGAAAGGTTTTCTGCACTGGAAGGCCGATCTGATTACCGAATTCGACCCATTCGAGACTGGGCTTGAACGCTTTGTCAAACTTGAGAAACCTGACTTTATTGGTAAGGACGCATTGTTAAAACGCCACGCCGAGGGTCGTCACAAGAAACTCGTAACAGTTCAGGTGGCTGCCACCCATGCTCCCGCCCATGGCGGCGCGTCGTTGATGAAAGGCGGGCAGGTGGTCGGCACAGTGACATCTGGGGACTGGGGCCACCGCGTTGGTATGAATCTAGCCTATGCTTATGTCGATCCTGCATTGTCAGAGGCCGGGACGGTCCTACAGCTTGACCTATGCGGAGACCCCACCGAGGTAACCGTTATCGCAAGCTCTCCCTATGACCCCGATTACATTTGGATGCGGGGATAGGTACACACTGCGGCCCGTAGGCCAGCAAGTGAGCGGTTTCGTTACGCAACTGCAGGCAAGCCTTTCTAAGAAAATGTCGATCAGACTGATCGCCGTATCAGCATTACTACGAAGACCCTAAGGCTCGCTCAATACAAATGCCGCGCGCGTATAAACTTGACCGGCGCTCCGATCAGCCATCCAGATCTCAGTTCAAACGAGCTCAACTCTTGGTGGCCACTTCTGTGGTTGCCCCCTCTGTAAACGGTATCAATATCAGTGGTCTGGGCAATATCGAAATCGACATATTCTAAGCGCACAAAGTAGTTGCCAAAAAAGCGGTGCAGCAGGGTTCGCGAGGGCAAAAAGGTGCGACTATCTGTTGCACCGTATGGTTGTTTGGGCTCGGGGTTTCGACCCTAACTTAGCTGATTTTCCCAATTGAACTTTTGCTCCTATTTTGTTTGGCGCAGACAGCTTGTTGAATACTGTATAACCCACATTCGAATACTGCTCACGCTTGTTATAGTTCCGAATTAATGCCGTAGTGGACCAGACCGAAGAATATTTGACTTGAATGGTTACACCCACTTATCGCCGGACGGACACTATCTGCAAATGTCGTGTGTTCGGGCGCAGTCCGCTGTCTCTGGGCTGAGATGCGTCCTATTGAATTGGATGCTATCCGGTCGTTATTCATACGGTCACAGCAAGCACCAACACCGTTTGGGAAATTCCGTCTGCTCTGCTACGTTTTGACCAATGTCAGAATAGAAGGCTCACAATGTCAAAAGTCGAAGATACAGTCGCGCGCCACTATACACACGGGACGCTCAGCGAAATTGTTCGGGGCGGGCTTGAAAAGCTAGGCGCGGAAACGGACACAAACCCCATCGATCTGCTTGCGGCTGTGGACGAATTTCATATGGGTGGGCGCCCCGCCACAAAGGCATTGGCGCAGGCCCTGCAATTTGAACCGGGCTCAACCGTCCTAGACATTGGATGTGGTTTGGGCGGTACAGCGCGCTTTCTGGCCACGACGTATCAATGCCAGGCTGTAGGGATTGATTTGACGCCAGAATACATCTCCGTCGGGGAGGAATTGAACGAAGACCTTGGTTTAACAGATCAAATCAGCCTTCACGTGGCCAGCGCTCTAGATCTACCGCTCGCAGATGCCCAGTTTGATCGGGCCTGCATGTTGCATGTTGGTATGAACATTCAAGACAAACAAAAGCTGATGCAAGAGGCCGCGCGTGTCATTCGCCCGGGTGGTTATTTCGGGGTTTATGACGTGATGCGGACGGGCGATGCCCCGATCATCTACCCGGTCGCATGGGCCGAAGACGAGGGTACATCGTTTGTTTCATCCATTACTGACTATAGACAAACACTGGAGGCCGCAGGGTTTGAGATAATGGATGTGATCGACAAGCGCGACGTGGCAATCAGCTTTTTTGAGGCGATTATGGCGCGGCTGGCACAAGGCGGGCCGCCACCGCTTGGTCTTCATATTGTCATGGGAAATAACGCGAAGATCAAAGTGAAGAACATGTTTACAAACGTTCAGAATGGCACCGTTTCGCCCGTGCAGATTATCGCCAAACGAACCTAGGTTCACGCGCATCGGTGGGCAAAACAGGTGGCGCTGCTGGGGTTACCAAAAGGGCATGCCAAGGGAATAGACCTTTGCAATGGAAGAGGTATTTCGTTCACGTATGCGCGACATGCGGGCTCTAAGGCCCCTGAGCGGTTGCCAATTTCCCAGCAGCATTAGAGGATATGCCCAATTAACCAAGCTAAGGCGGCGCAACAGGGCAGGATTGTAGAGACGTGCTAGGTTTACTAATCGTTTGCGCAGTCACAATGGCGTTTTGCATGCTTGGCAAACGACTTGCATCAACAATTGTCACAGCGCCTATGGTGTTTTTGTCCCTCGGATTGCTGATGTCCGTCACCGGCTTGGTCGATCATGAAAACGCTGAATCTGTATTGCACCCGGTCGCTGAAATAGCACTTGTGATACTGCTCTTTTTGGACGCTGCGCAGACCGATTTGCGCGCATTAAGGCTCCGGCGAACGTGGCCCGCCCGCATGCTGGGTTTTGGCCTTCCACTAGCGATCGTCCTTGGCACACTCGCGGGCTTTGTGTTCTTGACTGATTGGCCGTTTGTAGCTGTCATTTTAATGGCGGCAATCATGGCCCCAACTGATGCCGCGCTAGGGCAAGCGGTTGTGTCCAACCCTGAAGTTCCGATCCGCCCGCGTCGCGCGCTTGTGGTTGAAAGTGGGTTGAACGACGGTCTGGCCCTTCCGGTTATCTTATTCCTAGCGAGCCTTACTTTGGGGGAAATGACCCAGACAAACGGTGCTTGGCTGGTGTTTGTGGCCAAGCAGTTGATCCTTGGCCCCTTGGTCGGGGTCGCAATTGGCTGGATTGGCGGTCAGGTCATGATCTACGCCAAGGACCACGAGCTGACCTCTGAAACCTTTGAGGGGATCGGGGCACTTGCTTTGGCCGGCGCATCATATCTTTTGGCGACCCAGATTGACGGTAACGGCTTTATCGCAGCCTTTGTTGCGGGGCTGGTTTTTGGGGGAATTGCCCAAAGCCGCTGCAAATTCATCTACGAGTTTGTCGAAGGAGAAGGACAGATACTCGCGTGGTCCGCCTTTTTGCTTCTTGGCGCAGCGCTTGTGCCACAAGCGATGATGCATCTTACATGGTCAATGTTTGGCTTGATCATGGTCAGCTTGCTGATTGTGCGTCCGCTCGCGATTTGGCTGTCATTGCTCGGCACCGACACAGCCCCTTTGACCCGACTTTTCTTTGGCTGGTTTGGCCCAAGAGGGCTCGCCACGGCGCTATTTGCCTTGCTGGTCGTCGAGATCATTCCGCATGAACTAGGCGAGCAAGTTCTTCATATTGCTGTGAACACAGTTTGGATCAGCGCAGTCTTACATGGTATTTCGGCGGCACCTGGGGCACGGTGGTACGGTCGAAAGATTGCTGTCATGGGGGAGTGCCCTGAAACGCAGCCAATAGATGACCGAAAGAGACATGCCGCGGCGAATAGCTAAAGACATTGAAACTCGGTTAAATAGTCAGTGGGGACGACCATGAACAAAACGGCCATTTTTAAACTTAGTGCACTTGCTGACCGCGATCCTGAATATGCCATCGTGGGCGAGGTCGACTTGGTGGTTGTCCGTTTTGACGAGGAGGTATCGGTTTTCTACGGTCGCTGTTTACACCGCGGGGCGTTGATGTCGGATGGCCATGTGCGGGGCAACGATCTGATTTGCGGTGTGCACAACTGGGACTACCGGCTTGATAGTGGTGTGTCCGCCTATGCCAACGATGAGAAACTGCCAAAGTTTACATCTTGGCTGGACGGAGACGATGTGTGTGTCGACGCCGACGAGATTAACAGCTGGGGTTTCGACAACCCGCAGCCCTATAACCGCGACGCATATCTGGGCCTTTATGCTGATCCAAGTCACGGGACTGCCGAAGAACCTTACAACGGCATGATCCAAAACTACGCCAAAAACGGTCTATCCAAAACGGGGCATCACGGCATCGTCGATTCAATGGGTGTGTCTCGGGTCGAATTGCCAGATTGGGACGACATTCAACTGTTAACCGCACAGCTCGCCACGCCGCCGCTGTTGGATAACGCTGAAGTTGGCACTGAAATCATCATTGGGCCAAATGCAAAGAAACCCCTGCGGCTAGAGATCCCATTATTTGTGTCGGACATGAGTTTTGGGGCGCTGTCTGAATCTGCCAAGGTGGCGCTTGCCCGTGGCGCAGAACTGGCCGGGACAGGTATCTGCTCTGGTGAAGGTGGCATGCTGCCAGAGGAGCAATCCGAGAACTCCCGTTACTTCTACGAATTGGCCTCGGGTCGGTTCGGCTTTAGCTGGGACAAGCTCGACAAGGTTCAAGCGTTCCATTTCAAGGGTGGCCAAGGTGCTAAAACAGGCACGGGCGGCCATTTGCCGGGCAACAAGGTAAAAGGTAAGATTGCAGGCGTTCGTGGTCTTGAAGAAGGCACGGCCGCCATTTCGCCATCGCGGTTTCCTGAATGGACAGAAGTGAGCCAGATCAAAGAGTTCGCGGATGAAGTTCGCACCCGTACAGGCGGTATTCCCATTGGATACAAGCTGTCAGCCCAGCACATCGAAAAGGATATTGATGCGGCTCTCGCGGTTGGCGTTGATTATGTCATTTTGGATGGGCGCGGGGGTGGCACAGGCGCCGCACCGATCATTTTCCGCGACAATATCTCGGTTCCGACAATTCCAGCTTTGGCCCGTGCTCGTAGGCATTTGGACAAACTGGGGCGCGATGACATCAGCCTTGTGATCACCGGTGGTTTGCGTAAACCCGCGGACTTCATCAAGGCCATGGCCCTTGGGGCGGACGCGATTGCGGTGTCAAATTCGGCCATGCAGGCGATTGGCTGTCTGGCGATGCGGGCCTGTCATACCAACAATTGCCCAGTTGGTATCGCAACTCAGAAACCCCATTTGGTCAATCGATTGATCGCAGAAAAATCAGCGCAACAGCTGGCAAATTTCTTTGGGGCTTCAGTAGAGTTGATGCAGGTCATGGCACGTGCTTGTGGCCATGATCATTTGTCCAAATTCAACCATGATGATCTGACGACGTGGAAAAAAGATATGGCTGATATCTCCGGCGTTACATTTGGTGGCGTGGCATGAACCAAGCCGAACTGATCGTGCTTGTTGTCAAGTTATGGGCCGGCGCGGGTGTGCTTGTTGCAATCCCCTTTCTAATTTTTGGCATGGACCGGTTGGACGAAGACGCGCGCGGTGCCTATGTCTTTCGGCCCTTGCTGGTCCCCGGGATTGTTTTGATCTGGCCGGCTGTTGTGTGGCGCTGGTACGTGCTTGGTTCAGGTAAAGACACCTGGCCGGTCAAATACCGCCCCCGCAGACACAACCATCAATGGTTCGCACTGGCGATGCCGATCGCGATTGTTGCAATCTTGGTCATGGGCCTGTCAGCCCGGCAAATTTGGCCCGTGGACATAGCACCAGTTCAGCTGTCTCCAGCGGCGGAGGTCAGCCAATGAGCGTTAAATATATCCCCGTCCAATGGAACCGTAACAAGTGGCTTTATGATGCGGTCATGCTTGCTGGTGTGATCGTGTTCTTGTGGCTATTTTTGTTCATCAGCCCTGAACTGCTGAGCCACGAGTTTCCCCTCAATCCGCAAATCCACAATGCGCGCGCCTTTGGGGCCTGTGCCTTTGTGATGTTGACCGTGATCCTTTGCATCGGCCCACTTGCCCGCATTGATCGCCGTTTCTTACCGTTGCTGTATAACCGCAGGCATTTTGGGGTGATGACACTCTTTGTGGCGATCACGCATGCCAGTTACATCATGAACTGGTATTTTGCTTTTTCCAGTTCTGACCGGTACGAAGCGCTCCTGTTTGCCAACACCAGTTATGGTCAATTGGCGGGCTTTCCGTTTGAATTCTTTGGTATTTTCTCACTTCTGTGCCTCGCCATTTTAGCCACAACCAGCCACGATTTCTGGATGAAGTTCCTGACCCCACCGGTTTGGAAGCACATCCACAGCCTGATCTATTTCGCTTATGTCTCTGTAGTTGCCCATGTCACGCTTGGGGTCCTGCAAGATCAGCAAAACCACACTTTTACAGTGATCTTCACCGGGGGTGCCTTGGCGGTTGCGGGCCTGCATGCCTATGCGGCCATCTATGAACGTCGCCATGGCGATAGGTTGGGCGTCGATGTGGACGGCTGGATCGATGTTTGCAGTGTGGCCGAAATGCGCGACGGCTTTGCCAAAATCAAGATTTTGGCAAATGGCGAACGTGTTGCTGTCTTTCGCCAAGCCGGAACACTCAGCGCGATCTCCAATGCCTGTGCCCATCAAAATGGGCCTTTGGGTGAGGGCAGGGTCCTTGACTGTCTTGTGACCTGCCCGTGGCATGGTTTTCAATATGATGTGACCAACGGCCGTTCACCGGCACCTTTCACTGAAATGGTCCCGACGTATAACATCCGGCTGAGTGGTGCTGTTGTGCAAGTACACCGGGACGCAAACCCACCGGGGACTTTCGTAGAACCCGTTAAAATCGAGGCCGCAGCATGAGCGATAAAAACACGCCATTTTTCGTGGGCTACCTTGCTGTGCCCGGAGGTTTGCGCCGGTTCTTGATGGTCGCGAGTGTCTTGGTCATTGCGATCTTTGCGGTAAGCGGCGCATTGATCGGCAGCACCCAAGACGCACCGCCTGCGTCTGGCTTCCGGTTCGATTATGGCCGTCAAACTGTCACGGGCGTGATTGAGCTCACCCCTTATCCGCTGCTGCGGGTTACGGAAGGCAATGACCTGATCAAACCGGGCAAAACCCTGATGCTGACAAGCGCCGGAAAATCTGGCGTTGATATGCGGGCAATGGGATTAGACGGAAAACTGGCAACTGTGTCTGGGGTCATCCTGCAACGCGGGACGATTGACATGATGCAACTGCGCGGCGGTGGCCGGGGCCTTAAGGCGGCTGAAGGCATAGCACCTGTAATGGAAACCGAGCAGTTGGGCCGTTGGAAAGTCGCGGGGGAAATCTGCGATGGAAAATGCCTGAATGGCGCCATGCGGCCAGGGCGCGGCTTGGCCCACAAAGCCTGCGCAAATCTGTGCCTGTTGGGAGATATCCCACCCGTGTTCGTTTCAACTCAGCCGATTGACGGGTCTGACTTCATGGTAATCACTGGCCCTGATGGCACACGCCTGCCGACCATGTCCTATGATTATGTAGGTCAATTTATCACGCTTGAGGGCGACCTGGAGCGTCGCGGCGATATCCTTGTTCTGCGGATGGATGATACAACATTGGAGCTGACAGACCAATGAAACGCATCCTACTTCTTGTACTCGTTTTTGTCGTCGGCATCGTCATGTTGTACCTGTCACGCTTTTGGTTTTTGGACCTCTGGCCGCGCAGCGGATTGTTTGGTTGGGAAGCGTTGCGCCCGGGCGGTGGCCTATTGGGTCGTTGGCTGCGCGGCACGCCATTTGCCCCGTTCGAGTTGTTGATTTGGGCGATCGGTATTTTCTTGATCCTGACCTACCTACAAAGATTCATCGACTTCATTTTGGCTAAAACCACTTCCCAGGAGGATGACGCAAATGACCACTGAGAACCTTGATTGGATTTCTGTCGGACAGATCGATGATCTGCCTGAGGGGCGCATCAAAACCGTTACTGCACGCACCACATCCATATGCCTTGTACATTTCGATGGCCAATGGGCTGCAATGAACAACCATTGCCCCCATCAAAAAGGGCCGCTTGGCGAAGGGTCGATTGAAAAGGGCACCGATGACAAGAGCTGGATCCGCTGCCCATGGCATGGCTGGGATTTTGACCCGCTGACAGGCAAACCCCCCGGTGGCCACGAAGATTCCGGCCAAGATATGTACCCGATCGACATCCGAGATGGCGAGATTTTCGTAGGCCTTGAAGCCGAGCCGCCTCATGAGCGCACCGTCACAGATGTGATGGTTGAAACGATGACCAATTGGGGTGTGCAGTCGGTGTTCGGCATGGTGGGACACTCCAACCTTGGTCTGTCCGATGCGATCCGCCGCGCGGTGATTGATAAAAAGCTGAAATACTACGGCATTCGGCACGAAGGCGTCGCAGCCTTTGCAGCCTCTGCTTATGGCAAGCTCACCGGCCGACCCGCGGCTTGTCTTACCATCGCAGGTCCCGGTGCGACCAATCTTTTGACAGGTATGTGGGACGCTAAAGTTGACCGCGCGCCTGTGCTGGCATTGACCGGCCAAGTGCAAACGCAGGTTTTTGGCCCTGGCGCTTTTCAAGACATCAATTTGGGGTCTGCCTTCCAAGCGGTAACGACATTCTCGCAAACGGTTCTGAATAGCTCCAACCATGCAGAGCTTATGTCGCTGGCCTGCAAGAATGCCATTGTTGAGCAAAACGTTGCCCATCTTATCTTTCCTGACGACGTTCAAACCGTCCCCTCAGCAAAACCTGCTGGGACACCAGCAGGCCGGATGGGCGGCACACGGGTAAGACCAGCCCAAGACGATATTGACGCCGCGGTCGCGCTGTTGAATGGGGCAAAACGCCCGATGATTGTCGTAGGTCACGGGGCCTATGCCGCCCGCGATCAGATTATCGCTTTGGCTGAAAAAATTGGTGCCCCGGTGGTGACCACCTTCAAAGCAAAGGGACTGGTTCCAGACAGTCATCCACTGGGCGCAGGGGTGCTTGGACGCTCCGGCACGCCCATTGCAAGTTGGTTCATGAATGAGGCCGATGTTCTAGTTGCCTTCGGCGCAAGCTTCTCGAACCACACCGGCATTGCGTTAAAAGAAAACATCATTCAGGTCGATTATGATCGGATGCAATTGGGCAAGTTCCACCCGGTCAAAGTCCCCGTCTGGGGTGAAATTGGCGCGTTCTGCGAAGCGGCGGCGGGCGCGATAACGCGCAACGCAGATGCGGTGGATCAACATGGCGAATTGGCAGAGCGCTGGCAGATTTGGCGCGATGAAAAACAACGGCGCCTGGCCGAGGAACATGGCAATGGCATCCATTCCTTTGCGATCTTTGAGGCCCTTGGGCGGCTCGCCCCAGATGACGCGATTTTTGCAGTGGACGTCGGTAACAACACCTATTCTTTCGGGCGCTACCTAGAGACCAAGGGGAACCAGCGGGTTTTGATGTCAGGGTATTTGGGGTCCATCGGCTACGGCTTCCCTGCAGGCATTGGCGCGTGGGCCGCAACGCAAGATATCCAAGCACTGCGCGGTCGCAAAGTCATCTCAATCTCTGGCGATGGTGGATTTGGTCAGTACCCGATGGATTTCACCACCGCGGTAAAATACGGCATGGATATAACGCATATCCTTTTGCACAACGGCGAGCTTGGAAAAATATCCAAAGAACAGCGCTCGGGCGAATGGCCAGTTTGGGAAACCAATCTGCATAATCCGTCTTTCGCAGCCTTTGCAAAAATTTGTGGTGGGCATGGGCAAAAGGTCACCAATACGCAGGACATAGACGACGCAATCGAAAAGGCGCTCGCGGTTAAAGGCCCTGCATTGGTAGAACTCATGACCGACGCCGAGTTGGTCTAACCGGTTTTGACACGGCAGTTACACGCGCCAGCAAAGGGCGCGTGTAACCTAACCTGCTCAATCGCTAAGTCCTTTGACGTGCAGCCATCGCATCAAGGTGTTCCGCAAAACCTTGAACGCTCATCCCCTCAGCAATTGCCCGCGCAAAGAGTGCTTGTTGCGTCTCTGGGGCAAGCCCACCCTTTGGCGGATCCCGATCTAGGTTGGTGGGAAAGGAATACCCCTCTGCAGCGGCAGCAATCGCAGCTGTCAGTTCAGATGCACTCAAGGTGGCGTCGGTCTGCGATTTTACCGCATGGGGATAGATCAGTTGGCACATTTTCCGGCGATCCACAGTTTCCATCGCACGACCAAAGGCAGAAGACACCTGCAGCAAGTTGACCATTCGGTGAATGTCGGGGCTCGTGTTGGCTCCTGCTGCGTGAAAGAGCGCCGGGCTGAAAAACACAGCGTCGCCTTTCGCTAAGGGCAGCTGAATATGGCGGTCCTCAAATAGCGCACGGAAATCTTCGCGTCGCCAAGCGGCATAGCCTGCTGCGTAGAGTTGTGAAAAGGGCAATAGCTTGGTCGGCCCACTTGTCAGCGGCACGTCGCAATGGGCAATGCCGCCTTGAAGCGTCAGGGCAGGTGACAGATCATGGACATGCGCAGGATAGTCAGCACTGACTGCGGCCGATTGGAACCCCAAGTGATAGTCCCGGTGGGCCTGTTGGGCAGCCCCGCCGGGGTGCACAAGATTGACTTGTGCAGTCATTTGGTAGTTCGGGCCAAGCCATGCCTCACACACCGCGGCGATGGAGGGATTTGCGAAGTACCGCAAAAACACATCCGGGTCTGCTTCGCATAGCTTTTCCAGGGAATTCCAAATGCGGTCATTGGCACCAGACGCCGCAAAATGGTCACTGCCACCACCGGTATCTTCTTTCTCAGCCTCGATGATTTTTTCATAAATCAAAGTTGCCTCGTCCAGCACATCGGTATCAGCGTAAGCCCCTCGAAGGACCAAAGCGCCTGCACCAGCTTTCAAGACATGCGCCCACTCCGCCATAATTACGCGACGTGCGACGGGGTCTTGGAGGGGTTCACGGAGCTTTGAGACATCGTAAATGGGAACGTTTTTCTGAATATCTGCTGCGTAAGGCACGCAGGATGCCTCGGTCTCTTGATCGATTAATGCCTTGAATACGTTGAGGTCACATGCCTCGGGGTCGAGATACCCGGCACATAGTTCATGTTGGTTGCTCATCAATCAGCTCCTTGGTTCTTTCATTAGGTTGGACCAAAGGCATCTTGATTGGATCGTAAAAATACATCAAGAACACATCAATGACGCATCGTTTCCCCCTAAAAGAAGTTGCCAGACAGGCTGGTCTGAGCACAGCAACCGTTGACCGAGCCATCAACAATCGCGCCCATGTCAGCCCGCAAACCAAAGCGAGGGTTGCCGCCGCGATTTCTGAGCTCGAAGGCCAAGAAGCGCAACTGGCCGCACGCGGGCGGCGCATGTTCTTTGACTTCGTGATCGAGGCTCCAGCCCGGTTTAGCCTTGAGGTGCGCCGTGCGGCTGAACAGGTCGTGCCCAAAATTGGCGTTGCGGTATGCCGACCACGCTTTGTTTTGCAAGAAATCATGAATGAAACGGACATGGTGAAAACACTGGCCCGCATTACCAAACGTGGCAGCCACGGCGTTTGCCTCAAGGCGCGTGACCTGCCTGCTGTGCGCCGCGCGGTTGATACATTAACCGCGTCAGGCATCCCCGTAATCACGCTGGCTACTGACCTTACGGCGACGGGGCGTATTGCCTATGTGGGGCTCGATAACCACAGCGCCGGTCGAACTGCGGCTTACCTGATCGCTAAAACCGTTGGCGATGTTCCCGGTACCGTCCTTACCTCAAGCAGCAACGAACTTTTTCTGGGGGAGGAAGAGCGGCAGGCAGCGTTTGCCCTCAGCCTAAAGCACCTGTGTCCGCAATTGCGCGTAGTGAATGTCAGCGGGGGCAGTGGCGTTCATTTTGAAACGTCGCGCTTGATGCAAAGTGCCGTTGCGGACCTTGGCCAATTGCGCGCGGTCTATTCCATGGGTGGCGGGAACCATACTATTATGGAAGTTCTGAGGTTGAATGGGCTGCACCCCGCGATCTTCGTGGCTCATGATCTTGACAAGGACAACCGGACCCTTATTGAGGCGGGATCCCTGAGTTTTGTGCTGCATCATGACCTTCGCATCGACTTGGAAAACGTCTTTCAAGTCTTCTTACATCACCACAAACTAGTCGCCGATCAGCCCTCTGCGACGATTTCAAACATTCAGGTTGTGACCCCGGAGAATGTCCCACCTCAAGCCCGCAGTTTGTAGGAATTAGGGTGCGTCTCTTAGTCTGACCGGTGTTGTGGCAATACGCTGAGCCCAGACTGAGCCATTGCGATGCTTAGCTCTTCACTCAGCACGTTCCACATTGCATGCAGGCCATCTTCGCCACCTGCAGCGATCGCATATTGCAAAATGCGCCCAAAGAACGCGAAATCAGCGCCCTGAGACATCACCTTGAGCACGTCTTCGCCAGAGCGCAGACCGCTGTCGAAAAACAATGGGAATTCGGGTCCAACCGTTTTTCGGATCTCGGGCAGCATAAGGGCAGGGGATGGCGCACTTTCAAGTTGCCGCGCACCGTGACTGGATACCTGAATGGCATCGACGCCCTTGTCCTTCAGCATTGCAGCATCTTGGGGGTCAAGCACACCCTTAACGACCAGCTTGCCGGGCCAAGCGGCACGCATCTGCTCAAGCGTGCTCCAATCGGCTCGCGCGCGGCTTTCTGTTCGGTCAAACGCGTAGCCGGGCATCTCAAAATTCGCCATCTGCGGTTTGCCGTGGAAAAGCGAGGTCAAAGACCAACGCGGATGCAAAGCAAAATCGATAAACTGCCGCGGGCCGATCCGAAATGGCATTTTGAAGCCATGGCGCAGCTCGCGCGGTCGGCGGCCAACTTCTGGAACATCGACCGTCAGAACAAGTGTCTCGTAGCCTGCGTGGCGTGCACGCTCGATCAGTTTGAAAGTACCAACACCATCGCCTGTGAAGTAGATCTGAAACCACGCATGGCCGTCAGCAACTTCAAGGATTTCTTCAAGCGGTGTCGAGGCGACGGTGGAGACGCCGTGGGGTATTTTATATTTTGCAGCCAGCCGCGCCAACATTAGATCAGCGCCGGGCGCAGACAGGTTACACATACCCATAGGTGCGATACCGAACGGTCGCTCGGCAGGGGCACCAAACAGCGTTGTCGCCATTGAACGTTGGCTCACATCGCGCAAAATGCGGGGCTGCAGGGTGATGGCATCCAATGCGGCACGGTTGCGCGCGGCACCGGTTTCAGCTCCTGCAGACCCGTCTATATAGTCAAACACCATCCATGGCAGGCGGCGGCGGGCAAGCCGCCGCGCGTCCTCAGCAGAATGGATGGCGCTGGCACTCACCCCGCGACGGAGGTCATGAACCGATCACGAATGACCACAGGATCCATGGTGATCACCGGCAGCTTGATATTGCCGCTGTCGCATTTACATACGATCACGGTCATCTTCTTGCCGTCGATGGCCGATTGCAGAACGGGGCCAAGGTCTTTGTCTTGAACCTCGATCACATTCTCGCAGCCACACGCCTTTGCAACTGCCGTCAGCGAGGTTTTCATGCCCGCATAGGTCGGTTGATCGCCGGTTGAGCCATAAGAGCCGTTATCGATGATCAACAGAACATAGTTGTCTGCCACGTTGTTGGCGATTGTAGGCAGCGTGCCAAGGTTGGTCAGGACAGATCCGTCGCCATCAATAGAGATGACGGTTTTGTCTTGTGCCAATGCCAGGCCCAGGCCGATGGAGGATGACAGACCCATGGTGCCCAACATGTAAAAGTTGGTGGGTTGGTCGTCGATCATATGCAGCTCTTGGCTTGGCAGACCGATGTTACAAACGACCAGGTGGTCACGGATGATTGGCGCGATGTCGCGCAGGATTTCTGAACGGATCATTGGTCTCCGTAGCCTCCCCAGAAGTTGGCATCGGTCAGGATCGCGACCGGCTTGTTGCACATGAAAGTGTATTTCAAGATGTTATCGAATTCCTCGACGTCTTTTTGCCAATGGAAATGGTACGTTGGGATGTTCAGCTGCGCCAAGAGAGCCTTGGTGTGAACCGCCATTTCAACCTGACAGGCCACAGGCTCGCGCAGCTCACCGCGATACGAAATCAGCATCGGCAACGGCATGCGGTAGAACTGGGTCAACGTCGCCAGCGTGTTGATCGTGACACCGATGGCGGTGTTTTGCATGATGATCATCGGGCGCTTGCCACCCATGAACGCACCAGCGCACAGGCCCATACCTTCGTTTTCGTTGTTGGATGGAATGTGGAAAATCTCTTTGCGCGCTTCGACTTCTTCGATGACGCCGGCCAGCTGTTTGCAGGGCACGGTTGTCACAAATGAGACGTCATTCGCAATCAGATCATCTGCGATCTTCTTGTCGATATTCATGGGAGTTGGGCCTTTCCGGAGGTGCTAGTTGTAAGATTAATCGATGCTGCGGCGCACATGCACCGCGCAAGAGGCGTGGCGCACAACGCGCGCCGCTGTAGAGCCGAGCAAGAAACGCCCGCGCCCTGGTTTGTGCGAACCGATCACGATGCAATCGACATCGTTGGCATCAGCATAATCGATGATGCCGCGCGCAGAGTGGCCCTTGATCAGAACGGCTGTCACATTCGCCGTGCCGTCAACCTTTGCCTGCAAATCTGCTTGGGCTTTGTCGTAACCCGCCTGCACGACGTCGGCATCCAAATAGGCGCTGACTGAACCCTGAGGGGTCTCATAGACGTGCAATCCGATGATTTCGCCGCCGTCTGCGCGCAACGCCTCGGCAATCGCCAGCGTTTCGGGCGAAATTCCGTGATCCAGAGCCATGGTAACAACGATTTTTTTATACATTGGTAGGGTCCTAATCTAAGGCCAAGGGGTCAGTATGATTTTTGGTTCAGAGACAGCGCCGCGCCGCAAATCCGCAAAAGCAGACCCGCCTTCGGAGAGGCTACGTGTCTGTGTCCAATTCAGCGGACCAAGCCGTCCGTCAAATATGGCCTGCGCCGTATCGCGGAAGTCTTGGGCTGTGTAGGTGTAGGTGCCGATAAACGTCACTTCTTGCAAGGTCATGCGCCGGATATCCAGACCGCCTGTATCCTCGCCCAAACCAACATGGGCCATGACCCCGCCGCTTTGCACGAGGGCGGAGGCAGTTGCCCGCGTGGCAGAGTAGCCAACCGCATCAATCACAATCGGGAACAGGCCTTCCGCCTCAGAGACGACCTGTTGGTCACAGGTGTCTTGCAAAAATGCCCGCCGCGCGGCGTTTGGTTCTACAATGGTGACGTCTTGTGTGCCCATTGCACGCAAGGCAAGAGCCGCGGCCAGACCGATAGCACCGCCGCCAATGACCAGCGCACGCGGCTCAACGCTTGGGTGCAGCGCTTGCAGGCCCAAGCGGACCGTATGCCAACTTACAGCAAGCGGTTCAGCAAGTGCGGCCTTGTCCAAAGACACTGCGGCTGGCACCTCAACAAGGTTTTGATCCGGCATCGTCACGAACTGGGCAAAAGCCCCCTCGCGCGGCTGCATCGATATAATCTGCCGCGTGGGGCATAGGTTTTCGCGCCCCGATGTGCACGCAGCGCATGTTCCGCAGGTCACCAGCGGGTTGACCGTGACGCGTGCCCCATCGCGCGGGCCACCAACGATAACACCAGCAGCCTCATGTCCAAGGATCAGCGGGGCAGGGCGACGCACATCATGGCCCAGATAGGCATGCATGTCCGACCCGCAAATTCCAACGGCTTCGACGCGGATAAGGTGCTCGCCGTCTCGGGGCTGTGGATCAGGGACATCGCGGAAACCAAGCGTTTCAACGCCGTCATAAACAAGAGCTTTCATTTCGCTGTGTACCCCCCATCAACCATCAAAACCTGACCTGTGACAAAGGACGAAGCATCTGAGCATAAAAAGACCAAGGGTCCGTCCATATCTTCAAGCCGTCCGTTGCGGCCGGCACAGGTCTGTTCGGCATTGCGCGCGGCGCGGTCAGGGTCAGAAAATACCGCCTGTGTCAGTTCGGTCGGGAAAAACCCAGGGCCGATGGCGTTGGCTGTAATCCCATCAGCCGACCAGCTTTCGGCCATTGCGCGTGTTAATTGCGCGATCCCGGCCTTGGTTGCTCCGTATGCGATGCCGCCAGGAAACGCCCGAGTTGTCTGCAGGGACGCAAAATTTACGATCCGTCCCCAGCCTTTGGCGCGCATTGCAGGGACCAAAGCCTGTGTCAGGAAAAACGGTGCCGACAGGTTGAGCGCAATGGTCTGGTCCCAGCCGTTTTCTGTGACATCATCCGCAGCCTCGCGGGTGTTGATACCCGCGGCATGGACGATGATGTCAGGGGCACCAAACGGGGCGGTGACCGCATCGCGCAGGGCAGGGATGCCTGATCTGTCCGCGACGTCAGCGGCGACAACAGCGCAGGCGTCGCCAATCTCATCGCGCAATTCTTGCAATGCATCTGCACGGCGCGCAACGCCAACAACTTGAGCACCCGCCGCGGCCAAAGCAACGGCCGCGCGGCGGCCAAGGCCAGAACTGGCCCCGGTTACACACGCAACGCGCCCTGTCAGATCAAAGAGTGACGCCGCATTAGCCATTGGCGGACAAGTCAAAGTTTTCACCGGGGAAGTATTTTGCCAAACGCACATCCGCAGCGCGCGCGTGACCTTCCATTCCTTCTAGACGTGAAATACGTGCCGTTGCTTCAGCTACCGACTTGGAGCCATCGCGGGTGGAACGCTGCCACGTCACGATCTTCATGTACTTATGCACACTCAGGCCACCGGTATAGCTGGCGGCGCCAGATGTTGGCAGCACGTGATTGGTACCAGACGCTTTGTCGCCGTAAGATACGGTGGTTTCTTCACCCAAGAACAGTGAGCCGTAGCAAGTCAAACGCTCCAACCACCAATCCAAATCACCGGCCTGAACTGTCAAATGCTCTGGTGCATATTCATCTGAGCAAGCGGCCATGTCTTCACGATCTTTGCACAAGATAACTTCGGCATAATCGCGCCACGCGGCGAAGGCGTTTTCACGGTTCACATCCGGCAGATCGTCGATCAAACCCGGTACTATTTCCATCACCTTTTCCGCCAGCGCACGGTCGTCTGTGACCAGCCAAACAGGAGAGTTATAGCCATGCTCAGCCTGCGAAACCAAATCCGTTGCCACAATATGCGCGTCTGCATTCTTGTCGGCGAGGATCAAGCTGTCAGTTGGACCCGCAATCATGTCGATGCCAACGCGGCCAAACAAGATCCGCTTGGCTTCGGCCACAAATTGATTACCCGGACCAACAAGGATGTTCGCCTTTGGCAGTCCAAAGAGGCCAAATGTCATCGCAGCAACGCCCTGAACACCGCCCAAAGCCATGATCTTGTCTGCGCCAGAGATATGCGCCGCATAAACAATCGCCGGGTTCACACCAACATCGGGACGCGGCGGAGAACATGCCGTGATATGATGGCATCCAGCAACCTTAGCCGTGGTTACCGTCATGATCGCCGAGGCAATGTGACTGTAGCGCCCACCGGGCACATAGCAGCCCGCCGCATCCACGGGGATCGCTTTTTGGCCAGCGATCATACCGGGCACGATCTCAATCTCGACATCTGACACAGTGGCTTTTTGTGCTTCGGCAAAGCGCTGTACGTTACCTTGGGCGAACTGAATGTCCTGCTTGAGCTTTTCGGGAACCAAAGCGCAAGCGGCTTCAATTTCCTCGGGCGTCAGCATTACATTGCCTTCGTAACGGTCAAACTTCTTTGCATATTCCAGCGCCTTGGCGTCACCCCCAGCTTCGATATCGGCCAGGATCTTTTTGACCGTCTCATGGGTTTCGGATGCATCTGACTCAGCAGTCAGCGTTGCGTTTTTTAGATACTCACGTGTCATTAGTCGGGATCCTATTTATAGCTATCGGGCAGGAAAGTTGTTGAAATTGCAGGTACATAAGCGATGAAGAGAACCACAACGAACATGCACAACACAAAGGGGACAGCTCGGGCAGCGATCTTTAAAATAGACTCCCCCGTAATCCCCGATACGACGAACAAATTCAACCCAAGAGGTGGTGTAATGAACCCCACGCCAAGTGCCGTGATCATCATGATGCAGAACTGAATTTCATTCATACCAATGTTGTCGGCCAGCGGCATGAGGATCGGCGCAAGGATAACGATGTTGGGTGTCGTTTCCATCACGCAGCCTGCTGCAATCAAAATACCGATCATCAGCAGGATCAACAGCCATGGCTCATTCGTAATGCTCGTGATCGATGTCACAAAACCTTGCGGTACGCCCATGATTGCAAGTGCTTCGGCCAAGGGGGCCGAAAAGGCGATAATCGGCAAGATAACACCGTTCACTTTGGCAGAACTTAGAAGCATGGCAGGGAAATCAGCCAGCTTTAGCGTGCCCATGATGAAACCCATCAAGATGGTAACAACAACCGCTGTCGCACCGGCTTCTGTTGGGGTCAGACGGCCTGAGAAGATACCGTAGAAGATGATGCCAGGCACGATAAACGCATACCAGCCAGACTTCAGGCTGCGGCCAAGATTTCCGGACCATTCGCTAAAGCTCATGTTGCCGCCACCTTCATACCCATGAATGCGGTTAACGATCAGGTTGGTGATCAGGATCGCAAACAAGATTGCAAGACCGGGGATCAAGGCTGCTAGGAACAGCGTGGATGCAGATATACCCAGCACAAGGCCGATGATGATATAGGCAATTGATGGTGGGATCAGGATACCAGTACAGGCCCCAGCCGCCACAAGTGCGCAGGCATATGGACGGGGATAACCAGCCTCAACCAACCGCGCGATTGTCATGCGACCCACAGCAGCAGCACCCGCCGCGTCAGACCCCGATATGGCCGCAAACATTCCGCAAACCAAAACCGTGGCAGACCCAAAACCACCTTTGGCAAAGTTGGTCAGCGCCTCAGCCACATCGAGGAATTTTCGACTAAGTCCGGTGCGCACCAGGACGTCGCCCGTTAAGATAAAGAGCGGCACGGCCGTCAGCGCGAAGGCATCAATGCCCGAGAACAGGCTTTCACCCACAAGGCTTAGCGGCAGGTCGCCAGACATCCATAGCATCAAGATCGCAGTGGATCCAATGGCTGCCCAGACCGGGACAGCAAGCCCGATCATTGCGACAAAAAGGAGGACCGGCAGGTAGAAATCCCAACCGAGTTCGACCGTTTGATTAACTGTATTCCAAAGCATGTCGTATCTCCTTAATCAAACAGCGTGTCGCCCTGATAGACGGGTGTACCGTCCTTCAGGCTGCGCAAATCGCGTCTAAAAGATTGCAGCAAGCGCCAGATGATCAACGCAAAACCAAGGGGAACGGACATGAGGAACCACACTTTTGATATCCGCAAACCGTCGGTTACAGATCCAAACTTGGCCGAGATATGGACTGTCTCAAGAGACCAATAGAGCGCGATGATAGCGACAATGAACATGACCAGATCGCCGAAGATATAAAGCAGCGCCTTCGGGCGTGGGGACAGATAATGCATGACGACGTCGATCCGGATGTGCGCGCGTTCTTTGACAGCAGCAGCAGCACCAATCCACGCGAGGTAGATAAAGGCATATCGCACAATCTCCTCACCCCAGATCGATGAGTAGGAGAAAAGCTCTCTGCGCAGGACTTCGACAGCCATGGTCGCAACGAGCATCACATAAAATACCAGCAGAAGCCAAAGCTCGGCATCGCGGTCAATTCGGCGCAAAATTCCCATATCTTTTCCCAAAATCTGGACAGCCCAACGCCTCGCTCAAGAGCGCAAACGATGGAGTTCTGTCAAAAAAGAAAAACCGCGGGCACCACGTCGGGTGCCCGCTTGTCTTTAGGCGTCGTGGACGAAGTATTTGCCTTGCGTGCTCGCAGCTTCTTCGAGCTTGTTGAAGGCGTCCATGGAACCAGCAAGTTCGACCTTGAAGCTATCCCACTCGGTGCGCTGATAGCCGCCGGCTTCTTTCCAAACGTTCAGCTGATCTTCACTCAGAGAGTGGAACTCAACGCCGGCTTTGGACAGTTCGGCCATTGCGTAGGCCCGTGCCGATGGCACTTTGGACAGGTTCTGGTGCGCCGTCATTTCTGCGCCCCACATGATGCCTTCCTGTATGTCGGCAGGCATAGAATTGAACCACTCCAAGTTACATGAGTAAACTTGGCTGTCTGGAACGGCTTGCGTGAACGTAACGTGGCTTAGGATGTCTTTGAAACCAAAGACATAAAGCGCGCCAACGGATGGATCGAGTGCGTCTGCAACACCCTGCTTGATCGCAGAAGGTGTTTCACCCCATGCAACAGGCGTCGGGTTTGCACCAACCATACGGTAGTATTGCTGCAGCATCTTTGAGCCCGGAACGCGGAACTTAACGCCTGCGAGGTCATCCGGCGCAAGTACGGCACCATTGCCGCCTTTACGAACCGCAACAACCCGTGGGTCGATGTTGACGTAAAACAGCGCCTTAAACCCGGCCGCTTCGACCTTGGGGTGTACTTCGGTGTCCCAGTAATCCGACGTCACCAAGTTGGTGAAACGTTGGTTGGAACCACAAAGATAAGGCATGTTGATCAGGTCAACGGTGGAAGCGAAAGGCGCAAAGTTCGAAACAGAATGCTGTGCCGCTTGGATTGTGCCGCCCTGAACCTTTTGAACCAGATTGCCGCCTGCACCGAGCTGCCCACCGGGGGCGAGCTTGACGTAGACTTTGCCGTTGGTTGCGTTCTGGATGTTCTCTTTCAGGTCCAACTGCATGATTGGATAGCTGCGCGACGCACCCAAGACGTAGGCTGTAGCAATTGTCATAACATGCTCAGCGGCCTTTTCACGGTCGCGTTCTTCGTTAGCAGTTTGAGCAGCGGCCTCAGTAGACCAGAGCATTCCGCTCGCGCCCGCAACCATGGCAGCCGTAAAGCCGCCTGTCGCGGTCAGTTTTAGAAAATTGCGGCGCTCGGCGGATGCCAGCTCCTTGCGTTCGTCAGTCATTTCGTTTCCTCCCGGTAGACCTTCAGCTGCCATCTTTATCTTTTTGGTCAGCTTCTTTTTGCAAAATTGCGACGACGAATAAGACCGCTGCCGCAAGCAGAACCAACATCTCACCTACATCTCCTAAGACCGCTGCTTGAAAGAAAGCGCCCAGTGCTACGTTTGTGAAATAGATCGCAAACACGACGATAGATGCCAAAAGAAACATATGGATCACTCCTTGATTCGTGGGTTCCGCTCCCCACCATAAGCTCCTGAATTCGATTCTTGCAAGCGCTTACATTTGAGTGGGATCGATTTACCCCGTTTTTCTTTTTCCTCACTGTGTTATTCGAAAGGTCGGAATATTCTGTAAGGTGTTAAGATGTCAGGCCGCCCATCCATTCCTACTCTTGAAGACGTAGCCAAGACAGCTGGCGTGTCGACGGCAACGGTTTCTCGGTGCCTAAATCTGCCAGACCAAGTAAACAAAACCACACGTGAACGCGTCATGTCGGCGGTTAACGCATTGGGATATACACCAAATTTTGGCGCGCGCGTGATGGCTGTCAAGCGGACCCGCACAATCGGGGCCATTATCCCCACAATGGAAAACGCAATTTTTGCGCGCGGCATACAAGCCTTTCAAGAAGAGCTGCACGAGCTGGGTTACACCTTGCTGGTGTCCAGCACAGGCTACCGGCCCGACGTCGAAGATCAGCAAATACGGGCGCTGGTGGCTCGCGGGGCAGATGGGTTGCTTTTGATCGGCTATGATCGTGAACCCGCGATATATGAATATTTGGAAGGTCGAAATATTCCAGTTCTGCTGGCATGGGCGTTCCAATCTGAAAACAAACAACCCGCCATAGGATTCGATAACCGCGCGTCGATGCAGCTTCTGTGCGAAAAAGTTTGGGAGCTTGGGCACAGGCGCATCGGGATGATTTCCGCGATCGTAAAGGGCAACGACCGCGCCAAAGACCGCCTGCAAGGGGTCATGGACACCGTTTCCGCACATGGGGTCGATCCTGCGACAGTCCCTGTCATAGAGACACCTTATGACATCGAAAACGGTGAGACGGCGTTTAAGCAAATGATGTCGTCCGACGTCACTCCGACCGTGGTGATGTGTGGCAATGACGTGCTTGCCGCTGGGGCCCTGAAGGGTGCCCGAGAAATGGGGCTGCGCGTGCCAGAAGATGTGTCCATCACCGGATTTGACGATATCGACGTGTCCCGGATCGTGACACCAAGCCTGACAACCGTTCACGTGCCGCACCGCGAGATGGGTCGAAAAGCAGCAAAGGAGCTGGTTGCAATCGTCGAGGGGGGCGATGCCGCCGTTTCAGAGGAATTGCAGATTTCTCTTAGGATACGCGACTCCCTTGGCGCGCCCGCTGAATAGGGGCAAACACCCGCTCAATTCAGCGATAACATGCTTCGATAACACTCATCTAAAATCACTGAATAAATATTCATTCAATCATTAATTCAGCATCTTACAGAACGTAGTTCATGTGATCAATGTATATGGTATAGCAGCTCACCCGCGGCTCAAGAGCAGAGCGATCTATTTTATAATTTTGGCTACCGATTAAGCCAGCACCATCAACCAGACCCAAACTGTTCCAATCGACGCAATCGTGGCGATCAACACAGAAGACGCCGCGACCCGGCGCGCGCGGCCATACATGTTTGCAAATATATAGGCGTTAAAACCTGGTGCCATTGCGGCTGTAAGGACGCCAGAGCGGAAGAAATCCTGTGGCAGCTGCAATGTTGTACCAAAGAGCCACACCAGAGAAGGATGCACGATCAGTGCGATGCCACAAACCATCGCGATGGCCTTCATGTCGCCCTCTGGTTTGTATTGGATCAACACGCCCCCTAGGGCAAAAAGAGCTGCTGGCAGCGCTGCGCGTACGATCAATGACAGCGCGTCATCCACAACCTCGGGCATCTGAAAACCCGTTATGTTCACGATAAACCCGGCCGAAATCCCGATCACCAGCGCATTTCGAAACATCGCACGGCCAACGTTGCGTGCGATGGAGCCAACTGATTTGCCGCGGTTTTTGGTGATCTCCATGACGGTGATGCCAAGCGCGTAACAAAATGGCGCATGGAACGCGATGATGACGTAAGTTCCAGTGAGCGCGTCGGGTCCGTAGGCACGCTCTGTTATGGGCAACCCCAAGAGGACCGAATTAGAGAACAGGCAGCAAAAGCCGATGGCGACGCAATCTTCCCAGTCTCGGCGAAAGAGGAGACGCGCGCCGAAGATGCCAAGAGCAAAACAGATCGTCGCCCCACCATAAAAGCTGAGTAGCAAGCGCGGGTCAAAACTGACTGACAGATCAAGCTGGGCGATGGCCTGGAAAAGCAGACAGGGGATGGCAAAACTTTGGGCGAATTTCATCACACCGTCGATGCCAGAGACTGGAAACCATCCGCGCCAGACAGACACATAGCCAAAGCCGATGACGATGAAAACCGGCAGGATGACGTCCAATAGGGTTTGCATAAAAACGGCTTTCGGGGCGAAGTGCCTTAACTGATCGGGAACTCAAGTGTCATGCCGTCAAAGGCGGGGCGGATATGCTCAGGCGTCTCGGCCGCGACGGTCTCGTAATCGAGATCATTGTGCATGTTGGTCAACACGGCTTCGTTGGGGGCCACATCGGCGATCCAATCAAGCGTTTGTGCCAAGTGGCTGTGGGTCGGATGCGGCTCACGGCGCAAGGCGTCCACGATCCAGCATTTCAGGCCCTCCAGTTGCTGCCACGCCGCGTCAGGTAAAGCTGAAACATCAGGTAGATACGCTACATCGTTCATGCGAAACCCAAGCGCGTTCATCCCGCCATGCGCAACTTCAAAGGGTGTAAATCGCAAGGTACCGCCGGGCCCGTCAATATTGATCTCACTATCTATCATGTTGAGATCAAGGATCGGCGGATAGGATGATCCCTCAGGTTGCACAAAAGCATAGCTGAAACGGTCCGTAAGTGCGGCATGGGTAGGGATATCGGCCCAAACAGGCAGTCGCTTGCGCATGTTGATCACGATCATGCGCAAATCATCAATGCCGTGCACATGATCCGCGTGCGAATGGGTATAGATCACCGCATCGAGCCGTCCAACACCTGCATCCAAAAGTTGCGCGCGCATGTCAGGGGAGGTGTCGATCAGAACCGAGGTGATCCCGGTTTCGGCAACCCGCTCCACAAGGATCGAACAGCGGCGACGGTTGTTTTTGGGGTTGTGTGGATCACACGCGCCCCAATGTCCGCCCAAACGCGGCACACCACCCGATGATCCGCAGCCTAAAATTGTGATACGCATCACATCCATCAAGTAGCGGCCTCAAAGCCGGCAACCTTGGTGAAAAGACGTTCGAAATTGGCCTGCGTCTGAGCGGCAAAATCGACGTAATCCATACCAAAGGTTTCTGCGGCACGGGTGGCTGTATGGGCTGTGTAGGCAGGCTCGTTACGTTTGCCGCGAAAAGGTGGCGGCGCAAGGTATGGGCTGTCTGTTTCGACCAAAATCCGGTCTAACGGCGCGCGCGCAAAGATATCGCGCAGCTCTTGGGACTTGGGAAAGGCCGTGATGCCCGACATGCTCAGATAGAAACCCAGATCCAAGGCCGCTTGCCCCAACGCTTCGGACGAAGAAAAGCAATGCATGACACACGTGTATGCACCAGTTTTGTGTTCTTCGCGCAGGATTGCGGCCATATCATCATCAGCGTCGCGCGCGTGAATGATCAGCGGCAGTCCCGTCTCGCGCGCGGCCGCAATGTGAAGCCGCAAAGATGTCTGTTGGTCCTGAGCACTTTCAGCAGTGTAGTGGTAATCCAGACCAGTCTCGCCAATGCCAACCATCTTGGGATGCTGGGCGATCTCTATAAGCTGATCAAGGGTTGCCATCGGCTCCGTTGCCACGCTCATTGGGTGAGTGCCGGCCGCATAGAAAACCGGCGCATGCGCCTCCGCGATGGCCCGCACCGCAGGTTCATTTTTCAGCTTGGTGCAAATGGTGACCATCCGCGTCACACCGGCCTCAGCCGCGCGCGCGATAACGTCGTTTAGCTCGCCTTCGAAATCTGGAAAATCAAGGTGGCAATGGCTGTCGGTGATGGGGGGCGTTTGGGTCATGGGGGTCCGCTTTGGTACGCGGACCACACTTAGCGCGGTGCCGCTTGGCTGATCTTGATCAGGGTATCTAGGACCAACGCGGCAGGGTCAAGGTTGACCGCGATCCCATGACGCGCCCTTGCGGATATTTCAGGGGCCAGATCGGCCCAGATCCGTGCTTGGTGCGGTGATGGCGAAAGGCGGGCAAGCACCTGTGCCTCGCCGGGGACCGCTTCGGGGTCTGGGGGTGACCCTGTCGCACCAGTGCGCGCCAGACGGGCAAGCAGCAAATCCAGCAACACAAAGAGCAAATCGCGTTTGGCCTCAGCCCCGCGGGTCGCAGCCGCATCCGCAAGTCGCAAGGCACGGGGGCGGTCCATGCGCGGCATCGTTTCCATGAGACCAACAAGCTCGCGGTAAATCTGAGCACCGCCCAAGAGAGACAGGCGCATCGCTCCTCCAACCGAACCCCCGGAGAGTGCGGCCAAGCCACCACTTCGGTCCGCATCAACGCCCGCTTGTGCCATCGCTTCGGCCACACCGTCGCTGTCCAGCGTCCGCAAAGCCAACGTGCGACAGCGCGAGCGGATCGTGGGCAAAAGGCTCGATGGCTGGTGGCTGATCAGCAGCAAAACAGCACGAGCAGGGGGTTCTTCGAGCATCTTCAACAACGCGTTGGCGGCCGTCATGTTCATCAAATCAGCATCGTCGATGATGACCACACGGTAGCCGCCATCGGGCGCGGACATCTGAAAAAATTGATTGAGACTGCGAATGTCGTCAGCGACAATCTCTCGACGCAGTTTTTTGGTGTCCGGATTGACCGAACGGGTGACATTACGAATACGCCCTTCGCCACCTGCTGCGATGCGTTGTGCGATTGGGTGATCGGCGGACACTTCCAGTGACGTGGCAGGCTCAGGTGCAAACATGCCGCCCGCATCTGGCGCCGGGGTGGTCAGCAGAAACCGTGCGATACGCCACGCAAGCGTCGCTTTGCCCACGCCACGTGGGCCTGTCAGCAGCCATGCATGATGTAGCCGGCTGGTGTTGAACGCATCGACAAACGCTGCTTCTGCCGCGTCTTGCCCGATCAGACGGACGGTATCACGCGGGTGCGGCGCACCTTCAAGGCGTTCTGGCTGGGGAGGGGTTTCATCGCTCATATCATGCGGTTTAGCATGTTTGCGAGCCGAGGGAATGGGGGATGCGCCATTGTGCATTTTGCCGGGCTTGATACACCCTTGGGGCCTGATCTCCGGCAACTGATCCAAAGGAGCCGACTGATGAAAATGATCCTGCATGTTCTTGCCCTCAGCATCTTCGCAACGTCCGCTTTTGCTCATGCAACGCTTCAACTCAGCACCCCGGCGAATGGGGCCGTATTGCAATCCGTGCCGCCCGAAGTTGCGCTGATTTTTACTGGGAAAATCCGTCTGACTCGAGTTGAGGTCTATCTTGATGGAAAGAAAAACGAAGACATCGCGCTCGATGCGTTGAAAGGGTTTGCGGCCAATATAGCGCTTCCTTTGACGGATCTTGGCCCTGGGACCTACGAACTTGATTGGCGCGCTCTGGGGACCGATGGCCACGCCATGACGGGCGGCGTCAGCTTTACGGTTAAATAATCCGCTGTTGAACGCCGGGAGCCTAGCGTTAGTTGCGACCCAGGCGGCACACCATTTAGGTGTTCTTAAAGCGGCAGGAACAGTCAGTGTTGCAATGCTGTTCGCTTTGACTAGCGTGCTGACTCTGCCGCGTTAACCTTGAATCCGGCTTTCGACCGCACGGGTGATGTCATTTGCCACGTCCGAGATATCTTGGGCGCCGTTAATGACCACGAACCTATCAGAAAATTCTTGGGCCAACGCTAGAAACCCGGCACGCATCTGTGCCTGAAGCGTGCTGCCAAAATCCTCAAATCGCTCTTCATGACCTTGGCGCCCTTTGGCCCGCGCAAGCCCGTCGTCGGGGTCCATATCGATCAACACAGTCAGGTCGGGCTCAACCCCGATCATCAGATCATGTAGTGTGTCGACGGTGCCCCGCAGGTCACCTCGGCTAAGACCTTGGTACATCCGGGTGCTGTCCGCAAATCGGTCACAAATCACAATGCTACCGGCGGCAAGGGCAGGGCGGATCAACCGCTCAAGATGGTCCCGGCGCGCTGCGGTAAAAAGCAATATCTCCGTCTCAGCAGACCAGCGGTCAGGATCGCCCTGCAAAACCAATGCGCGAATTTCTTCGGCACCGGGACTACCGCCGGGTTCGCGGGTTACCACCACATCACGCCCCAAGCCGCGCAGATGCGCCGCGAGCAATGTGACTTGCGTTGATTTTCCGGAGCCGTCGATGCCTTCGAAACTAATGAACAGGCCGTTTGCCGTCACGAAGCGCCCTCGGGCCCCTGATTGATCCGCACCAGCAAATGTTGCGCAGCGGCCAGCATCCGTTCCTTAAAGCCGTAAACCCCGATGTCGCGGTCTGCCAGCAATGGCACGCGCGTCTCGGGCAGGCCTTGCGGTGTTACGACCAATTCGCCCAGCTCATCGCCTTTGCTGATTGGTGCGCGCACAGGGCCCTCGTAGATCACTTCTGCTTTCAGCCCTTCACTTGCATTGGTTGGTACCAAAACACTTAGGTCCTTGGCCAATACCAGGCCCACGGTGGCTTCGGCCCCAATCGTAACATCTGCGTCCGCGATCTTTTGGCCTGCGGTGCCAAGCTCGGTCTGTGCAAACTGGCGAAAGGCCCAATTCACAATCGCTTCGGCTTCTTGGGCGCGGGCCGCGGCGCTATCCAACCCCGACAAGACAAAAATAATCCTCCGGTTGCCCTGCTTGGCTGATCCAGTCAGGCCATAGCCCGCTTCTTGGGTGTGCCCAGTCTTGAGGCCATCAGCCCCGATGCCCAACGTGAGCAGTGGATTGCGGTTAAACCGGTTGCTGGCTTCAGCTTCGTCAAAGAGGAATTCTTTTTCTGCAAACAATGGATAGAACTGTGGGAAATCGGTGATGATGCGGTTGGCCAGCAGTCCCAGATCACGCATCGACATGCGGTGCCCCGCCTTGGGCCATCCGTTGGAGTTTGTGAATGTAGAATTGGTCATGCCAAGCTGTGCGCCGCGCTGGGTCATCAGCCGTGCAAAGCCACCTTCGGTCCCGTCAGGCGAAAGCGCTTCGGCAATCACAACGCAAGCGTCATTGCCCGACAGCACGATGATGCCGCGGAGTAGGTTCTCAACACTAACGCGCTCGCCAGTCCTCAAAAATAGCGTGGAACCCCCATAGCTCATAGCTTGGGCCGATACCGGCAGCAATTCATCCAACTCAAGCCCGCCGTTTGATTTGCCGCGCTCTAGGGCCTCGAACGCCATGTAAAGCGTCATCAGTTTGGACATCGACGCAGGCGGCAGCGGCGTATCGGCATTTTTGGCCAAAAGCACGGTGCCTGTAGTCTGGTCTACAACGTAGGCCGCCGTAGCGCTCGTTTCAAATGCAACGGCCGACAGGGTCGAGGCGACCAGCGCCAAAGTGGCAAGGACTATCCGGATCATAGGGCAAGCTCCCTTGAGTTGAGATCAATTAGTAACGGCGTAAGCATCTGTAAAGCCTTCGGCTTTGATGGCAGACAGGTTCGATTTAAGCTCACCCGAATTGGCCGCAGGGCCAACCAGCACACGCCAAAACGGCTTGCCATTGGTTTCTTGACGTTTGACCGTAGGGGAAAGTCCTGCACTGCGGATTTGTTTCGCCGCACGTGTGGCGTTGGCTTCGACGCTAAAGATGCCGATTTGCACAAATGGCTTGGCCAATGACGATGCCTTGGGCGCGGGTTGAGGCGCTGCTGCCGCAACGGCCGCTGGTTCTGCCGCATCAATCGCAGCCGAGGCGCTCTCGATCGGATCGAGCGGTGCCGCTGTAACATCTGCGGGCGCCGCAATTGCTGCAGTTTCAACGCTAGCTTCATCTGCGGGCTCGGCCTCAGATGGCACCTGAGTTTCTTCACGGCGCAGGGCCGTGACGTTTAACGGGGCAGGGGAACCGGCCAAGATACCCAGCGATGCGGCCGCGTCAGAAGATATCTGTAGTTTGGGACCAGGGATTTCACGCTCGCGCCGAAACAAAGCCCCAACCACGAACTTGCCATTGGCTTCGTTGCGAATGATGACGCGTTCAGGATCGCCTACGTCAGGATGCGCGACCCACACACCGCCCAGGCTTGGCCGCCCGTCCCAAAGCCCCTCATCAGTCACCGCAAAAACCTCCGGTGCTTCGACATCGCGCTCAACGGTTTTGCCGCCCGATGCTTGCGTGGTCGTCTCTGGCGTTGTGGCGTCCTGGCCAAAGGATGGCATTGCGAAATTGCCCGTGTCGTCACAGCCCGCCAACAAAGCCAACGCGAGCGTGCCGCCGATGATGCCGCGGCGCCGCTTTGTGGTTGCCGCTTCGCCCAGAATGATTGCACTGCTCATGGTACTATGTCCTTGCCTGCGGACCGGCTGTCTGCCGATCAGATGCGTCGAGGTCCCCCCGACATGCCTGTTCGCCCCCTGAAAGGGGGTCTTGATGAATACCCTAGCCTGTGCGGACCCGCGCCGACAAGACACAGCAAGGAACATCGGCAAATTTCCCCATTTCCAGCAATTTGAAAGGCAACAGGAAAAGTTTTTTTACTTATGCCCATTTGTCCATTTGCCGAATCGTCCGAGCCGGATTAGGAAAGCGTTCTGCGGAGGCTTGGCAGAGTGGTCGAATGCACCGGTCTTGAAAACCGACGAGGGTGAAAGTCCTCCCAGGGTTCGAATCCCTGAGCCTCCGCCAGACCACAATTCTCATAGATTTCCTAAGATCGTTTTGAGGGACATTTTTGTTTGCATAGGTCGGCTTGGAAATCGTTGTTGTTTGTCTTGAGTTTCTTTCAATAGTTCCGATATTCGTGCCTTGGGTGGTATGGAATGTGATGTTTCGATTGGACCTACCTGGCAAGCTGACACTGAATTTTGGCGTATGGCGGTACAGCAACAGCAGTACGCGCAGATTTCAAAGCACTTCTTGAAGGTGTTCTATGTGATCTTTCCAAGCGCTTTCTGCGAGACGGCGAGAGCATAGCCCAGACAGCCTTCATGCTCGACTTTTCCGACCAGGCAGCATTCTCCGTCGCGTTCAAACGTTGGACGGGCAAAACGCCGGCACGCTACCGGCGCTCCAAAAAGTAAGACGGTTCAGATTGTGGCCCGGCAAATGATGAAAGCTGGGTTGGAGCCTGACTGTACCGAAACTTCCGTTTCTTTGTCAGATCAACACATAGAACTTAGGTTTGCGATGAGCATGTCGCGTTTTTTATCCATTTGTTCCTGGATCTTATGCGCGAGGTCAGCCTCTGGACCGCAACAGATGACAGCAGTTTCCTTCAACTCGCGGTGCGTACGGCTCGACGCGTCGGACATCGCCCGTTGGACGATATCTAAAATCGCTTCCTTCTCGCCGAGAGGGAGGTCGGAAAGAGCGATGTCCAGCTCTTTGGTCACGCGTTTGGATAGTTTCTCAAGGTTCATTCGGTCGTCTCCAATTCTTGCCTGCCGTTCATATCCTACCCGTTGAACTTCGCCAAGCGTCCTGACTTGCAAGCCAGAATGGGTAGTCACAATGGCCCCGGCGGCCGCTTCCGGTCAATTGATATCGTTGGTGCTTGCGCAGCACTTTTCGACTTTAGCATAGGTCCGTAGACAATATTTGAATTCAGTGTGCGCGAACCTGTTTCTATTCCAACTCGTTTAACCCGCGCACCAATGCGTCGCCCATACCGCTCGCCTCCATATGTATCCGCAAACGTTGGTTATACCCACCGGGTGTGTTCAGAGCCTCTATCAAGTCGGCGCTCGCGGTATCAGACAGATTTGAGGCAACGAGCGCCCTCAGAAAAGCCTCACCCTTTGCTTTGTCCGAAACCCGTTCTCCGAGCCATTCCGCCGCATCGTTAACCATCTTTGCTACTGGTGAAAGAACGGCTTGCGCGCATAAATAGGCGGCAATTTCGTGCGCGTCCTTCAGAGGGAATATGCTGTTTCGGTTTCCAAAAATCTCGTGAACAAGCGCGGCATCACCTTGCATCATTATTGGTGTTCCGCCCTTCGAAATCCCAGGAAACGGCATCATTATCGCAACGACGCGCGCGGGCCGCACCATGGCATCCGCCTCCTCGAGCGTAGCGGCAGCCATGAAAGTAATCAATCTTTGGTCATCACGAAACTTAAGCGCACCTAATATCTCTTGGGCGACTTCGGCCATAAGTCCCAGAAAAATCACATCACTTGCATCTACAACGCCCTGATTGTCCGCAATTCTGACATTGTCATAGGTGTCGGCGAGCATGCTGGCGTTGCGAGAACTTCGTTCAGAAACTGTGATCTGATGCCCATCTTGCGCTATCCCATGAATCGCAGCGCTCGCAATCGTTCCACATCCAATGACTCCAATTCGCATATTGCAGCTCCTATTTTGATGTCTCACTTATACTGATCAATAGTGTTTTGTCCGCAAAGCAGGTTTCGGCAGTGTTGGTGTCGCAGTAAGCCAAGGGGGGCAGACCTTCGGCCTGTGCTGTGTACACGTTGGAGGTCGCAAATATCCGTTTTGGGACCGCGTATTCGAACTTTCTACAGCCCAAGTGTTTTGAAATCGTGATCAATCAATATCGGCTCCGCGCCCGAAGCGCACCGGTCGATCAAGGATAGAACGCAAACGTTAGCGTCGTTTCAGAGCGTCTTGATCCCCCCAGGCGCGCAGTGTTTCGATAACAGGCAACAAGCGCTTGCCCTTTTCCGTGAGGCGATATTCTACTTTTGGCGGAACCACCGCGTAGACAGTACGATCAATGATCCCGTCGTTCTCCAGTTCACGTAATTGTTTGGTCAGGCTACGCTGTGTGACAGTGCCTACTTTTCGTTTCAACTCCGAAAACCGATGGGTGCCACTGAGCAGGTGATAAATCACCAACCCTTTCCATTTCCCTGAAATTTGCTCAAGAGCCGCCTCGACGGGACAACCTTCGTTGCAGTCGTAGTCATCAAACCGCGTCGCTTTTGAATCGAGATCTGTCTTCATAGTATCCATTTGGTACCTATAGGCATTTTATGTGCGTACTTGCGATACCTGCCGTTAGGTGAAATCTAGCCATCAAGTGAAACACAAACAACTAGGAAATAGATGATGTCACTTACCATCCTCGCACAAATAACCGCCGTTGTTGGCAAAGAAGACCTAGTTCGTGCGGAACTTGAAAAACTTGTCGACACCACTCGCGCCGAAACAGGCTGTATCCAGTACGACCTGCACAAAGATAACGACCAGCTTGGTTTTTTTGTCTTTTACGAGACATGGGAAAATCGGGAACTGTGGCAAGAACATATGGGCGCTCCTCACCTTGCCGAATACATGGCAGCAACTGATGGTGCCGTCAGCAGCTTTGTTCTCAACGAAATGAGCAAGATTGGTTAAGCCATCTGATCCAGTCCAGCACGACCGGCCGTTTCTGGTGTGATCCAATCTGCCAACGTTACCACCTGTAAGTTAGACACAACATTTGAGGAAAAATTGTATGAAAGCCGTGGCCTTTACACATTACTTACCCGTCGAAAATCCAAATGCATTTCTTGATGTGGAACTCGAAAAACCGATCCCAGCGAACCACGACATATTGGTTGCAGTCAAAGCAGTTGCCGTAAATCCTGTCGACACTAAGGTGCGTTCCCCAAAGGATAAAATTGAACCAAGCCCGCGTGTAATCGGCTATGATGCGTCAGGTATCGTAGAAGCCGTAGGGCCTGATGTGACGGTGTTTAAAGTCGGTGACGAGGTATATTATGCTGGCGACATAACGCGTCCGGGGACCAACCAAGAGTTTCATTTGGTGGACGAACGCATTGTCGGGCACAAACCTACCTTGCTGTCCCACGCCGAAGCGGCAGCACTTCCGCTGACAACAATCACCGCCTACGAGTCGTTTTTTGATCGCTTGGGTATTGACCGTGATGGTGCCGATAAGGGCCAAACGATCCTAATCATTGGTGCCGGCGGCGGTGTTGGTTCTATCGGCATACAACTTGCGAAACAGTCAGGCTTGACCGTCATCGCG
Organism: Sulfitobacter sp. SK012; assembly: GCF_003352085.1. Lineage (NCBI taxonomy): Bacteria > Pseudomonadati > Pseudomonadota > Alphaproteobacteria > Rhodobacterales > Roseobacteraceae > Sulfitobacter > Sulfitobacter sp. SK012. The sequence continues at coordinate 2,415,069 of NZ_CP025804.1, read as the reverse complement.
ACGGCATCGCGGCCAGAAACGCGTTCGTGGGTCAAAGAGCTGGGTGCGGATCACGTGATCAACCACCGCGATGATATGGTGGCACAGGTGCGCGCGTTAGGAATGCAACACGTCGATCATATCGCGATCTTCAACGACATGCGCCATTGGGAAACGGCTGTTGAGTTAATCCGACCACAGGGCGGCATCGTTTCCATTGATGACACAGATCTTCCAATGCCAATGGGCGGGATGAAGATGAAGGCAGCCAGCCTCCACTGGGAGTTTATGTTTGCACGATCCATGCACAAGACCCCTGATATGGCCGAGCAACACAAGCTGCTGACTCATGTTGCCAAAGAAATCGATGCAGGGCGCATTCGAACGACTGTGTCGCAAGTTCTGACGCCGATAAACGCTAACAATATGCGTGAAGCGCATCGGCTCGTTGAAACGGGCAATGCCAAGGGAAAGATTGTGGTTGAAGGCTTCTAAGCGATCGTCGGCAACTCATCTAGAGCGCTAGGTTGCCGAACGTTTTCAATCAAGTAACAGGCCGGGGGAAACTTATTGAACCGCCGTGGTGTCCTGCTCGATGGGCGAAACGCTTGAAACTTCGGGTCTATGCTGGTCACAAAATACTCGTGCGAGTACTGGGCACCTGAAAGCATCTTAATATGATCGTTTTTGGCAGGCGGGTTTGGTTTAGAGATTGTTGACCACAGGCGGTCTTTTCTGGGATAGCGCAGCTAATGGCAGGCTTGTGCCCTATTTGGAAGGGCACAGCTCCGCTCTTGGATCATGCCTGCTGTCGCTTTCGGCCCAAATCCGGCCTTAAGTCGATGTTTTTCACGCGCCATGGCCATTGCCAAACCGGGCATTTTTTGCATCCGCACGTTACGGCTGTCGTCTGCATTGGAACAGACATGGGAATTGCCAGAACTCATTTGCCTAGATCGAATAAATGTCGACTGGATCAGTAAAGCCTTTGAATTGCACCTGGAGGATCGTTTCGCCCTGTGACCCTTCGCCCAATGCGTCATTTGTCGTTTGGTCAATCAAAACCTTATACCCAGCGACTTTGGTGTGCGCCTCAAGTCGGGCAGTAAGATTCACCTTATCACCAATGCAGGTGTATGTCGCACGCTGATGGGTCCCCGCATATCCCGCGACGACTTCTCCAGTCGCGATGCCAATGCCGATTTGACTACCGGTTTTCCATTGGTGATCTGCGTTGGAGGGAAGGCGGATGATTGTTCGTTTCCTATGGAAATCACACCAACCGTGACCCCATCCTAAACCAACGGCACACCAAGCATTGACTGGTAGCCACTGAGGCCTGCCTTCTTCTGCCAATCGTAGGTGGGATCGTTAACTGCATCTTCGATATATGTGGTTTTTCCCAACAGCGCTGTGCGGCCAGTGCAGCTGCCGAAATCTGGGGTAATTGGGTTCACTAACATGTACTCGGTGGATTCCGACCCTTCGCTGAGCAAGGACAGCACATGATAGCGTCCATCTTCAGGATTCAAGAGTGCCACATAAGCATCCTGAAGGCCGCAGATACGCGAAGCCACCTCTAAAATAGCATCCAACACTGGTTGAAGTTCGTTCGGCGAGCGAGAGATGACGCCGAGGATTTCAGATGTCGCTGTTTGATACTCAAGCGCTTCTTGCGTTTCATTGATCAGCCGCGCGTTTTCGATAGCAATACTTGCCTGCGCAGCAAACTTTTGGACCAGTGCAATATGAGGTTCCTTGGGGATATCATCTCCTGACCAAGCCAAAACAATGGCGCCCCAAACTTTATCCTCGTTAAAAATTGGGACACCGACCATGCGCCGAAATCCAAATTCTCTTGCCGTCAAGTATTCACTGAATGTTTCGGCCTGAGCGTCTTTTAACCTTACGACGTCGCCGGTCTTGATTACCTCTCCCGAAACAGAATTCTCCTGCAGAACCCTTGGGTAGAGCGATTTGTGGTCTGAAACCCATTTCGGAGTGAACCCAAAGCTGGCACAATAATGAAACAGCACGCCATCGTATCGTGTCAGCTCGCAGAATTGAGCTCCACAAAGTTCGGTAGCGGCTTTTGCGATTGCATCAAAAACGGGTTGGATATTACTCGATGAATTCTCAATGGCTTTGAGCACATTTGCAGTCGCCTTCGACTGCGCTAGCTGGTCCGCAAGCTCCTGCACTTCTTTAGCAAGAGCACTGTCAGAATGGCGCTGAGTAGGACGTGGCGGCATTGAAATCATTCATTTTTCTAAAATGGAAAAACGCGCGTTGAAGTAAGTCAGGCAAAAGATCCTTTGACTGTAGCGGCGAAACCTTTGATCGCAAAACGAATATTCCGCGGGCGGTTGACAGAACGTAAGATGAGATCGGCCTGAGCTCGCCTTTTTCGGGTCAGCAAACTGATCCGGCTCAGGCGTTGCCCCGACATCAGTTGGGTTTCAGCGTAACACAAACTCGTTTTAGCCTTGGGAATTCGCGCCGATCATCGACGCGTATTGCACTCAATAGAATATTTAATCTACGCCCCGTCGCTTGTTTACCTGGCGTTTGATTAACAGGGCTGCAACCGAGAAAATCATTCGACAAGCATCAGCAAAGCACCATGGCTGACATTGGGTTTATTAGGGCAACTGAATTCCAACGAGTCAATTGTCACAATGCGGATCATCGTTGCAGGACGGCGCAATGGCTGCTGTGTGGAGAAAGTTTCAGCTCGCTGCAGTGCGCCTCATTATGGTCGACCGAATGCCTGTTTATTGGGCCCACAGCTTTTGCCCCCATCCGCATCGCAATGCTCCATAGCTTTGGTGTTACAAATAGTGGATTAGGCGAGCCGCCCAAGGCATATACAATGGCCTGTCTTTCTGGAATGGACCTGATTGTGACTTACCACTACGATCAGAGTTTCAAGCCAGTAAATTATGAAAGGGTCGTGCAATATGATGGACCAAGATATGGAACCAAATGAACGGCGCCGCGAGATGGCCCGTAAAGCGGCAGAAGTTGCCAGCGAAAAAATGGGTGATCTCTGGTGGACGTTCCTCATCAGAGGCATAGCTTTCCTTATTCTGGGGTTGGTTGCACTCTTCTGGCCCTCGAACAGTATTTCCTTGTTGCTCAGAATATTTGGGCTCTTTTTGATCGTTGACGGCGCTCTGAGTTTTATGAGCGCGAGGAGGTCTGAAGGGCAATTTACAGACACCGCCCCTTGGCTTGCATCTGCTGCGCTCGGGCTCGTTTTGTTGTTCTTACCGGGTGCTTCGGTCGGGCTGGCATTCATGCTGTTGGGTCTTTGGGCACTGGTTACAGGCGTCGGGTACCTGATGACATGGTGGAAGATGTCCGAGGTTGATCCAGAACGAGACACCTCTCGTAATATCGGTATCATCGCGCTTGTTGCCGGCGCGATCTTGGTTTTATGGCCCGGTACAGGATCTGTTGCTCTTGGATGGACGCTCGCAATATTGGCCTTTGTAGTCTCAGCAATAATGTTTTTCCTCGCATCCCGTTTCAAAAAAGTGAAAGACCGATTGGCTCGGTGACAGCTGACCCGAACCATCAGCCCGGCCGCGCCATTTGTCTCCGCATTGGGTCCTGACTGGACATTTGTTGCACCAGAACTGCGGTCTACTCTTCGGACAAACCAGCCTGATGAAAATGTTTGGGCTATGAGCACGATTAACTTTAACTTCTGGACACGATTTGGCTTGCCGGGGACACCCCACAGCTTAAGACCGCGCCTCTTTAAGAACTATTTTGCCCGCGAATTCCTAATCTGGAAATTGCAGGATGCAAATAGAACTTGCGCTTCTTCTGCATTCCTTGGCAAACTTTTCAGAACACACAACTCGACTGCCAACGCCAAAAAAGGAATTTGAAAATGGGTTTCACGCAATCGGTCAAGATCTGCCTATCCAAGTATGTCGTCTTTTCAGGTCGCGCACGGAGATCAGAGTATTGGTGGTTTGTTCTGTTCGTAATCCTGGTCAGCATCGGTCTTGCGGTACTGGATACAACCCTGTTTGGCGTTGATCCTGAAACGGGGCAGGGATCAAACCTTCTGAATTCACTTTTCCAGTTAGCGGTATTGCTACCTATGCTCGCCGCAGGCTGGCGCCGGTTACATGATACAGGTCGACCCGGATGGTATCTTTTGCTTCCAGTGGCATTCAGCATCGCAACGATGGTCATGCTGCTGACAGGGGTAGTCGTTTTTTCAGCGCTGGAGACAGGCGTTGAGGACCCAGAGGTGTTGAGAGGGCCGGCAGCGTTTCTTGGCGCTTCAGGACTGATGATCATGTCCGTGATCCAGCTTGTCCTTTCAGTTTTGATGATCTGGTGGCTTTCACGACCTTCACAAGAAGGAACAAATGAATATGGCGCACCATCTTAGGGTCGCACTTTGCATCGTCATCGCCAAAGAACACTAATTGTTCCCGCATTTGGGGGCTTAGGGAGTTGAGAATGAAAAGCACGTTCCTGTCTGCATGCCTGATGTTTTGCATATCGGCGGCACCTGCATTTGCCGAATGGGGCTTCAGCGACAGCCCGTCCCCAAATGCATTTATTCAAACGAATAACATGACGCTTGAGTTACAGTGCGATCGTATTCGGTTTGCCCCTGCTGGGTATCAAGACAGTGAAACCATGATCCAAGAACAAGGTCTTTCAATTCGGTTTATGGAAGATGGTGCGACGGAAGCAGGGTCGTTTCAGGCGGGGCAGGGGAATGCCACGCTGCAGATTGTCGACAACTATCCTGTCGAAGTTGTGTTCCAAGACGCAGCTGACTACCAGTTCGTGTTGGATCAGATTGCGGCCAACGCCGCCATCAATCTGTCGATGACGGATCAGGATGTAAGCTATGGCGTTTTTGACCTTAAAGGGTCGAGCAAGGCAATCAAATCGCTGCGATCCTCATGCGGTTCTGCTCCTCAAACGGCCAGCAGCACAATGGAGGCACCGGAGGGGGTGGTCTTTTGTGGTGGCGGCCAAGTTCAGCGCCAGATCGAGTACCTGATCCTTGATAATCCCAAGGACGAGTGGGATGCGATTGTGACTGTTAACGGCGAGGCCACACGTGCGTTGACGGCCTATAGTTATTTTGGGAATGCGCTGCCACCGCAAGGTTTTGTGGTCGCACTCCTGGGAGAAGACCAATCCGAATTCTTAGTTTTCAAGGATGGTAGCAGGAATTATATCGAACTTGGCGATTACCAGTATGACCAGTGCAACTGATTTATTCGTCGGGACCGTCGATTTCAGGTTAGTGCCCGATTCAGATGTTTTAGTAACCAGTTTGTAAAACCACCAACATGAGAAAAGGAAAACCATCAACATGAATATTACTCTTAAACTGGCTTCGGGCGTGATCTTGGGAACTCTGCTGACGGCCTGCGTGGAAGATACTGCCACCGTGGCCTCAACGCCAAGCCCGGCCGACCAAGCATGTCTAGCAGCGGTTGCTGAAACCACTGGCAACACCGAAGTCCAGCTCATGTCATCCGAGTTTTCCGAGGCAGGGACATTGGTTAAAGTTGGCGTTGGACCCGATGCAGCACCTTGGCAGTGTATTGCCTACGCGGACGGTACCACCGATGGCATCACGTCGTTGACGGACGAAGGCAGCCTGTAAACGGATCGGGTCACGCCGTTGAGCGTGACCCGCTTTGGTTTGAAGCGCTATATTTTTTCGGATCTCGCTTCTTCGACCCAAAAACTGACAAACTATTAGGAAAACTCAGATGCGTCTGTGGACAAAGGTACGGTGAATGCAATGGTTCCATGGATTTCCGCAGCAGGTTCCAGGCCGCGAGATTGGTCGTTCACTTGGGCAAATGCTCTATTGATAAGCGCTCTTGTTGTTTCGACGCCCGCTTGGTCACAAGACAGCACTCAGTTGCCTCCCATCCTTCAACGCATAGTCGAAGAAGCAAGGACGGAATGCGCCGAATTCGACAATGGTGAATTTGATCTGGGATGGGGAAGTGTTCAGAGGATCGATCTAAACGGAGACCAGCGCCACGACTGGGTTCTGAATGATTTCGGGTTCGAATGTTCAACCGCTGCTTCGCTTTATTGCGGTACAGGTGGATGTATGTCCCATTTTCTCATCGAAGATCATGTTGCAACGCAACTAAATCAGGGATGGGAAATGGCAACCATCGGTCCTTATCGGGTTCTTTTGGCTGACGTCCATGGAACGCAATGTGGCGGTATTAACCCTACGCCCTGTTTTACAGCCAGCGTATGGGACGCCGATGAAAGCGTTTGGCGCAGTGCAGGCGCGGAGTGGGAGTAGGAATGAACAGCGGGTTCAAGCAAGTCACTTTTGGGCTGTGCGCACTGTCCACGGCACTTATCTTATTGGGGTGTGCTGAGACGACGCCCGATGTTGCGATCAGCGAACCAGACCCCGACCTTGTCTTTGTGGGCGGCTACCGTGGCCCTGCGGATGACTGCCAGCTTGTCGGCGAAAGTGCGTTCGCCGCCGACTTTCTGGATGACGCCGCCAATTTGGTAGCCTGTCCGACTGGAAGCGTCGCTATGGAAAGCCTTATGGCAGAAACTGGGGCCGCAATCATCACCCAGACAAACAGCTTCACTTTCTTCAGCATTCCCTTTCGCTGAGCAAGCGCGTGCCACTCTGCGAAGCCAACATAAGAAGGCCGAACCATTCGGAGCCAATTCACCAGTTCTTTGGAGTTTGCTGAGAGCCACAGGTTTCTTCCGCAGCTCGATCAAACCCACTATCGCGGGTACTTTCAATCAGGTGGGCACGATCTCTGACTTCACCATTGTACCGCTGCCTATGATGCGAGCAGTCCCAAACAAGCGGTAGTTACCATGAGAAGAAGGGTCGCACTTAGTTGAAACTTTCGCGCTGTTAGTTCGTCATTTTGCATTGGTGCAAGTTCGATCGGGTCGAAGTTTTTATTGCTTTTTTCGGCGGTAAATTGGGTCAACATTCACTCATTCTTTCACTGCGACGGTAAAATCGCTTTTGGTTTAAAAAGGGTCACGCAGACAGTGCTGCGCAACCCGAACTAGTTACTCTCGAGCCAAGTTCTCAACTGAAGGGACGAAGAACAGTCGAGTAGGCTCTATGGCACACTGGATAATCCCAAATGTGCCGTGAGATATGTATGCCCTGTACCGCTCAAGCGGCCAATTACTTGAATATTTATTTATTTAAAACAAATACCTACCGTCTATGTATGATTTGTTTAGGGTCAAATCTCTGAACGATCTCACCTTTTTTGAGACCACTGTTCGGCATCAGTCAACCTCGCACGGTACCGTCACGTTCAGGACAAATTTCTGCCACAATCTGTCAGTGATTCTTCTTGTGTGTGCCGCTAATTCATCGATTGGCCGCTAGGTTCAGAACTGAATTGCTTAGGCCGCGACGCGATGTTGGCAAGGTTTGACGCTGAGTATTTTTCACTCACTCAGACTCAATGCTCTCCACAGGCGCCTTTAGGGACGTCCGTTTGATATGCAGATCCTGCTGCGGATAGGGGATCGATAGTCCCGCAGCGTCGAAATTTTCCTTTATCTGCTGCGTGAGATCCCAGTAGACATCCCAGTAGTCGGGAGTGTTTGTCCAAGGGCGGCAAATGAAGTTAACTGAGCTGTCAGCTAACTCATTCACACGGATCATTGGTTTAGGGTCATCCAAAACCAAAGGGTGCGCTTTCGTGGTCTGCTCAATTACACGCAGCGCATCGGCGATCGAGTCCTCATACGAGATACCGAATACCAAATCGACACGGCGCGTCCGGCTCGCAGTCACGTTGGTGATTACATTTCCCCAGACGTTCTTATTCGGGATAACGATGACCTGATTATCTGGGGTCACGACAGTTGTTGCAACGATACTAACCGAGTCCACGGTTCCCGCGACGCCCCCGACATCCACATAATGACCTTCATCGAAGGGCCGGTTGATCATGATCATCAGACCACTGGCCAGATTTCCCAATGTCTCCTGGAAGGCAAATGCCATGATGAATGACGCCCCACCAATCAGCGCAAACACGGGCGAGATGTCGATGCCTAGTCCAGACAACACGACCATTAGGCCAATGGCCAAAACGAGCCAATAAATGAGCGCGACCAAAAAAGCCTGCAACAGCTTAGAGAGATTTGGAACACGGTCTATCCATCGGCGGGTAAATGCCCGCACGATCTTGGCAGCAAGAAGCAGTCCAATCAGCGAGCTGACGATAACTCCGAATTGGATTGCTATATGAACGCCACCATCGCGATCGGTTGACCAGCGAAGCGCCTCCGCGACCAACGTTTTGACGTCAGATGTGCGTTTCTCTTCTACAATGACCGATGAACGATACGCGCGGTATTCCGACACGAGAGCTGGATCACCACCCTTTTTTTCAAGAGCCGAGATTACTTTCGAAAACTTGCTGAACAAAAGGCCTCTTTCGAGGGCAAGTTCCGCCAGGCTGTCACGGGCTGCATCCTCTACGGCGCCTTCGGTGCGATGGATCGCGATCTGGCCGGACATAACCTCTTCGGTTTTTTCACGGACAATCTCAAGCCACTTCTCGGCGAGGAGTTCGAGTTCGGCCTTAGTCATTGGGATGAGGCGCAATTCGAGTTCGGTAGGGTCGATCTCACTGTTCAGGACTTCGTGGGTCAAACCGGTTTCAGGATCACGCGTCGACTGATCCACCGCCGCAGATGTGACTGCGTCTGCAATCCGTACCGCGGACCGTTCTTCGGCAGTTTGCTGGGCAGTCGCAAACTGTCCCGAAAGGAGCAAGGCAAAAGCCGCAACCAATGAAATGAGGAGGCGAATGCTGCTCGGCGAAAAGCGTTTCGATTCAGGTCGGAGCATTTTTTGGGCCTCATGACTGAAAAATATCAATCAAGATATAGTGCATGTAAGAAATCTGGCAAGCTGCGAAATAGGGCGTTTCGATACGTCGCAAATCGAAGATCAACACAATGCAAAAGTCAATTTTTGCTCAGATTCGAGCAGGCCCTCGCCAAGCACCAATTCAGTTGTAGCTGCGCGAAAAGTGCCTTTGATCAAACTCCCAATCTCGTGGCTTAAGGGAGGCAATATTTACCTAAAGGATGAAAGCACGCATCCGACGAGAAGCCTAAAGCACCATGATCGTGGCTCTACTGAATTCTCGACCTCGAACTTCACCGCCTACGTTCCATTAATGGAAAATCAATTCATCTATGCGGGTTTTCAATGCGTCAGAGACATCGGCGACTACATGAAAGGGTAGAAACTGAAGAGAAAAACTAGTCCTTTTGGCATCCCAGGGACAATTGTCTCAATGAGGTTTTGCTTTGAACCTCAAGCTCGCGAAATAGCGCATGTTCATACCGCTGATACGTAATCTCTACCCCCTATCCGCGAGGTCTACTTGGTCTGTTAGGTAAGGGGTGTTTGGGCTCTGCGCTTAGTTACAAATAACCTTTTCAAAAAAACTAAGCCCGCAGTTTCAATTGCGGGCTTAGAACATGGCACGGGTAGTCTGAATTTTTAGGCCGAAGCAGCCTCGTCACCATCAATGCTGAGCGCCATAGCTAGCGACGATGCCCCATCGGACAAAAGCTGCACCCCCAAAAGTATACCAAGTGCCGAAACTGCAGATACCGGCCAATTCATGAAGATGATTATACCAACGGCTAGCGACGCGATGCCTGACAACAGGACAAGCCAGAAAAACCGGCGATCTTCCAAAGCAAATGCTAACACGACTTTCGCCGCGCCACCGCCAAGACAAAGAATAGCAATCATCGTGGTCAGCGTCATCATACCCTTCAGCGGATGCCCGAGTATCGTTACCCCGAGATATACAGCCAAAGCGCCTAGCAATACTGTCCAAATTTTTGAGCTTGCGCCTTCAACGCGCAATCCGGCCACCACTTGCAAAACGCCAAAAATGATAAACATCCAAGCTACGAAAATCGTCGCTACACCGCTGGCAAACACTGGATTCATCAAGGCGACAACGCCCGCGACAATCGACATGACTGCCGTAAATATCCACAAAACTTTGTTAGTCATTTCTGTAACTCCCCAGATTTTTTCTCATATCAAAGCGTATTAGTTGCTTTAGTTTCAGCAGGTTTATTACTTCGAGCAGATATTGTATTTCAAGCCGTGCTAATTTGGCACTGCCTTTTTTTGTCGATTGCACAAGGTTGAAGTTACGTGCTGGCCTAGGCTGTTGATACGCAAAAAGCCTTTCGTCCCTCTAAGCAGGTGCGACGGAAGGCATGCATCCGATTTTCGCTTCTAGACAAACACCCGTGCAGTGACCCACCATTCGCTAATACAGACGCTCAATCGACCTGAGCCGAAGTCAAAAACAGCCAAGGGTGGCTTTGAGTAAGCCGGTGCATTGGCAGCAATATGCGCCTTGGCTGCTTCAGGACCGATCCGGTTCTTAACACTTCTAGCTCCGGGGCCAATTATGCGGCGCATAACTGAATTTTGTGCCACAGCCGCAGCCTGTCCCTTTTCGTCTTTCAAGCCGTGGGTTTAGCATCAAACTGGAACTGGTCATCCTTGCTGGTTGATTCATGTGCTTAAAAATGAATCAACAGTTTCAGCTAGTGCGTCCCAATCGGTGAATTCTCTCACACCATCTATCAGTTCAACGTCATGGCCCTCGAGTGCAACGTGGCGCACAATTTGACTTTGGTAATAATCGTAACTGCCGGTTCGCACGGCCCCTGCGACAAGTGCTTCCTGTGTTGGCTCGAAACCTGTGCGCATTTCCATCTCGGTCAGATAGTCTTGCGCTTCGTCCATGCTTTCTGGGAACGCCGCCTTGAGACTGACGGAGACCATGAGGGTCGATAGCTTAGCCAGTTCGTGCTTGGCGGCCCCGACCGCAACTTCAAACGCTTTCGGATGCCGGCGCTCGTGTACAGGTGCGGCAAGGATAACCTTACCTGCGCTTTCTAATGATAGATCGACCATTCTATCTGACGTATCGACAGTGGTGACATCGTGACCCGCCGCACGAATTCGAGATGTGATGAATTCAGCTATCTTGCGGGTCTGGCCTTCACCAGTTTCAAAAAGAACAACAATATTCATGGCTCACCTCTTAATGTGAAATTGATTTGCCAGCCAACTTTGCGCGGAATTTGCGCATCTCTCTTTGTTCCAGATCAATCAATCGGGCTTTCTTGGTCAAAAATGAGCGTGGTGGTTCTTTTGGTGTACTGATCTAGATCGATCGGCGCATTATTTGCTGCAGAGCTATAGACGTGCCCTAAAAATATGACCCTGTGCGCGAGCGTTCGCCATCTGAGGATAGTAGTCATCTAGAGGTGAGGGGAATGTAGCGACGATGCAGCGGGTGTATGCGATCCTCTTATAAATCAGGTCGCATGGCGATAGTGATCAGTGCGGATGTATCTCTTCTAGGCATCATGTTGACGCCCTTGAAAAGCACCTACCCACTGAGCTTATCGAGCTAGACACGCCCGCAACAGCAACTTACGCTTCCACTCAGAATTTCCGACAATAGGGGTGTGAGAACATGACAAGAATTTTTGCTTTAACAGTCGCCGCATGCGCGCTGATGACAACAACGGCTATGGCCGATGGGCACTGCGCCGCGGGCAAAACGCTAGACGAGGGCAAGTTCACCATCGCCACCGGTAACCCAGCTTATTATCCTTGGGTCATGGACAATGCGCCTGAAAGCGGCAAAGGTTTTGAGGCAGCCGTTGCCTACTCGGTTGCTGCTGAAATGGGGTTTGCCGCGGACGATGTCGTCTGGGTACGGTCGTCCTTTGATGAGGCCATTCAGCCTGGCGCGAAAAACTTCGATGTTAACATGCAGCAATACTCGATCACGCCGGAGCGTGATGAAATCGTAGACTTTTCTGCTCCTTATTACAGCGCGCCAATGGCTGTGTTGGTCAGCCCTGGTGCAATAGATACCGCACCAACAATGGCCGCCTTGAAGGCGTTGAAATGGGGTGCGGTCGGTTCAACTACTGCTGTGTCCAAATTGGCCGAGGTGGTGAAGCCAGATGGCGATCTTTTACTTTATGGCGACAACGCAGACGTCAACGCTGCGATGACAGCAAACCAAATTGATGCCGCCCTATTTGACCTACCAACCGCACTGTTCCTGAGCGCTGTCATGATCGAGGGATCAAAGGTCATTGGTCAGTTCCCTGCTGATGCGGGCGATAGCCTCGACCAGTTTGGCATGTTGCTAGAAGACGGGAACCCGCTGAAAGCCTGTGTTGATGAGGCACTTGCTGCGATGACAGAAAACGGCACGCTTGCCGCACTTGAAGCTGAGTGGATGCAGGACACCACCGGTGTTCCCCTGATCAAATAACATGGCAAATCGGGATGTGGCGGGCATGACCCGCCGCGAACGCTACGAGCAGCAGCAGCGGCGACGCGCGTCGCTGATTGCTGCCGCAAGTTCGACAATTGTCGTGGTGGCTTTGGTGGTACTTGTGCCCATGGCACCCGGTTGGGAGAAAGTTCAAAAGAGCTTTTTCAACGGAGCGGTCTTGGCCAAGTCCTTTCCTAAGTTGCTGGACGCGTTTCGGATAAACATTATGATTTTTGCGTGGTCAGCCCCCACCATCGCAGTCCTTGGGTTGTTGATCGCCTTGGCTCGCGATGTGAAATCTCCTGCGTTGTTTCCACTGCGCATCTTCGGGGCCGCATTTACCGACGTGTTTCGCGGTGTTCCGGTGATTTTGACCGTCTACCTGATTGGGTTTGGCATCCCGGGGCTGGGGCTGCCACGTCCGTGGAACTCTCCCTATATCTGGGGCTCGCTGGCTCTGATCCTGACCTATTCGGCGTACGTGGCTGAGATCTTTCGCGCTGGCATTGACAGCGTGCATCACAGTCAACGCTCCGCGGCCTTGTCGCTTGGCCTGTCGGAACGCCAAGCGATGCGAGACGTGATCTTGCCGCAAGCGATCCGCAACGTGGTGCCAAGCCAGATGAACATGCTTATTGCCCTGCAAAAGGACGTATCGCTTCTGAGCTTCATCGGTCCAGTTGAAATCTTCCGACAGGCGGGGGTGTTCAAATCCCTGCTGGCCAATTTCACACCTTACGTGGGGGCCGCAATCATTTTTCTGATCGTCACAATCCCCGCCACTCGCTACGCCGACTATTTGATGGCGCGCCAAACACGAAAGCGGCGCTGATGGCAAAACTAGAATTGCGTTCTGTCGTCAAACGTTTCGGCGATGTCACCGTTTGCAATGGCATCGACTTGGATGTTGAAGAGGGACAGATGGTTTGCCTGATCGGCGCATCGGGTGCCGGAAAATCAACGCTCTTGCGCTGTATCAACCTGCTGGAATCTATCGAGGAAGGTGAGATTTTCCTGGATGGGAGTGACATTGCGATCCCTGGACTTGATCCGCAAACAGTTCGATCGCGGATTGGTATGGTATTTCAGAACTTTAACCTGTTTCCGCACATGACAGCGCTGGAAAATGCAATGCTAGCACCACGGCGCGTACGAGGCTTGTCGCGCGCCCAGATACAGCCAGAGGTTGAGGCCTTGTTCGAACGGTTCGATTTGGCAGACCGTATGCAGAACTACCCCGATCAATTGTCAGGCGGCCAACAGCAACGCGTTGCAATCGTACGTGCGCTGGCGATGCGGCCTGAAGTGATGCTGTTTGACGAAATCACCTCTGCGCTGGATCCACAATTGGTGGGAGAGGTTTTAGATGTTCTCTTGTTATTGAAACAGGAGGGTATGACCATGGTATTGGCAACACATGAGATGGGTTTCGCGCGACAAGCCGCAGACAAAGTGTGCTTTCTTAAGGATGGGCGGGTCATCGAAGAGGGGCCACCGGCTGCGCTATTTGACACGCCCCAGATGGATGCAACCAAGGCGTTCCTGTCACGCGCGTTAAAGTAACATCGGCTGGTGAGCCGTTTAGGTCTCCCTAGCAAAATCTTTGCTTAAGCGGGCAGGGGCATTCACCTTGATTGGCGGCCCGGTACATCAGCTTAGCATCAAACGTGCAAAGTTCGCGTTACCGATCCCATTTCTCAACCTTCAGAGCCTTATCAACAGCGAACCTGAACAGCCTAATTTCCAGCGGCTTTTTTCTGGATATTTTCCAGAACAACCGACGATGCGGGATGGAGCGGTGCACTAAGGCCCTGCGTCGCCATGTTTTTCCAGCTTAGTCCGGAAAGCTGTGATATTTGGGCCTTTAGGCTATCGAGGTTTTCCAATGTGCTCTCGATGACGATCGCAACTTCGGAAGACGCCATATCGGCCCGGGTGACCAACGTTGCATAGACCGCGTAGGTATCAATTTCACCAAGTTGGTTTGTGTATGTATCTGCTGGGATCGTTATTGGGACGAAGCCTTTAGATTCTGAAAATACGCGGGTCAAAACAGGGCCAGATGGCGCAATTATTCTGGCGCCACATTCTGACAGCGCCCGCTCAACAAGTTCTGACGGATGTCCCAAAACAAGGAATGAAGCATCGATTGTGCCGTCGCAAAGTCCTCGAATTGATTGCTCTACTGTCAGCTCGTAAAATCCGCGATAGCCAGCTACATTCATTCCTGCTCGACGCAGTACCTCTTTGGCGGTCGCATGTCGCCCGGAGGATGCCAAGCCAATGTCAATTTTCTTGCCCGGAATGTCCTGCGATCGAAAAATTTCACTGTCTCGACCTGCAAGCATTGTAACGGCCTCTGGATAGAGCGACATCACACTGCGCAAATTCGACATTTTCTCGCCTTCAAACAACCCAGTGCCTTTGTATGCCGCAAGTTGCCAGTCAGACTGGACAAAAGCGAAATCAAGCTCTCGTGCTTGTAGCATCCGCAAATTATAGACGGACCCACTTGTGGGTTCCGGGCTGCACCTGACACTTCCACTGTTTTCGCTGTTTATTGAAGAGCACAATGCTTTGGCCGTTTGATAATAACCACCATCAAGGCTACCTGAACCTATGTTTATGAAGGTCAAATTCTCGGCATTGGCCGAAGTCGCCCATGAAGCCACAACAAGAGCTGATAAGAAGAATTTCATTCCCAATACTA